>PWVL01000164.1 GCA_003561875.1 Desulfuromonadales bacterium
CCCGGTCATTCGGCAGACCATAAATAGCTGTGATCGCGCTCTGTTGTCAACGATCGGCCGGTCCGGAGCGGCATTCGGGTACTAGCCGCACGCCCCCTGAAAAAGATAACCACTCGATAACAGAATCTTTTTTCTGTCAAGAAAAAAGCCGCCCGCAACCTTGACGGTTTTTGTCAGCGGCTTTCTCCATAAAGCTTTAAATTCCGGACGCCCCTATCCCCCTGCACCGCCACCTCCCCCGTGGGAACCGTTTTCTTTTTACATTTCTGCCACTTGCCCCCTGGCCACAAAGATGGGCACGCCCCTTGCTCTTGGGATTACATCAAATGAGGCCGCAAGGACTCCGGGGAACCTCCCGCCACTTTCAAAAAAACCTGGAACCCCGTTCAGTTTATTCGCGAAGAGGACTTACACCATATGAAAAAGCTCACCGGATTATCAACTGCCGCCCTGTTTGTGATGATCGTTACCCTGTTCGCTTTTGCCGGACCGTTAGCGGCCCAGGATGTCACCCTCGCCTGGAACCCCAGTGAAAGCCCGAACGTGGCCGGCTACAAAATCTACTACAAGGCCGGTTCCACCGAACTCCCCTATGACGGCATCGAGGCCCGCCAGGGACCGTCGCCCATCGATGTGGGCAACGTCACTACCGTCACCCTCACCGAATTTCCGGAAGGCCAGGTCTACTACTTCTGGGCCACCGCCTACGACAGCGAGGGCAACGAAAGCGACTATTCCAACATGGTGGCCAGCGAATGGATCCCCGCTCCCATCGCGCCGGAGCAGAACGGTTCGACCACCACTCCGGCTACCCTGATCTGGACCGCCGCCCCCAACGGCAGAAACATGACCTACACTGTCGCCTACGGTACCAGCAGAAAGCTCAATTCCAGAAGAGCCCAGGCAGTTCCCTTCAGCGGCGGGCGCTTCTGCGGCGGGCCCGCCATGCCCGGTCCCGCTCCCCTTGCGGCGCTGCTGGTGGTCCTCATGGCCACGGCTCTGAGCCGTCTTGGCGGTCCCCGCGGCAGACGCCGGCTGCTGGCCGGAGCCCTGTGCCTGGGACTGACCTTGGCCACCGCCAGCTGTGGTGGCGGCGGTGGTGGTGACAGCGGTAGCGGCAGTCCGTCGGTGAGCCTGTCGCAAGACGACGACACCGTTGTTGTGGCCGGTTTGACCGATAACTATTACGTCACCGAAGAACTGCAATCAGGCGTCACCTATTACTGGCAGGTGACGGCCGTGGACGAAAACGGTCAGGAGCACCAAAGCGTGATCAGCTCCTTCATCGCCCAGTAGCAGGCGGCTCGCGCCGGCGAACGAGACCACAAAATATCCTTTTCAGCAATCCGATCAATCCCGCCGGGGGATGGGGAAGTTCAATTCCTCATCCCCCGTCCCGGTCCGCCTGCACACCGTGTTTTTTAATCAGGTCGTAGAGAGTGGGCCGGCTCACCCCGAGAACTTCCGCCGCCCGCACAATATTGCCCCCTTCCTGCTCCAGCGCCACCAGCAACAGTTCCTTTTCCACCTTTTGCCTGGCTTCCCTGAGTGTCAGTCCCGCCAGTTCAAAAAAAGCCGTCGAGCCCTCCGGCAGGGGAATTTCCGTCGCAGCAGCGGCTTCGAAACCGAGGTCGGCGGGCTCAAGAAAGGGCTGGTCGGTCATCACCACGGCCCGCTTGATACGATTTTCCAACTCCCGCACATTGCCCGGCCAGTCATAAGCCCTCAGGGACTCCATGGCGGTGCTGCCGATACCCCGAACCTTCTTGCCGAACTCGCTGTTATAGCGCTGCAGAAACAGGTGCGAAAGGATAAAGATATCCTCGCCCCGCTCACGCAGGGGCGGCAGCTTCAGGCTGATCACCCCCAACCGGTAAAACAGATCGTCCCGAAACCGCCCCGCATCAATGGCCTGCTGAATATCGATATTGGTGGCAGCCACCACCCGCACGTCCAGGACAATATCCTGCCGCCCCCCGACCCGTTGAATCACCCGCTCCTGCAGGAAGCGCAGCAGCTTGACCTGCAGAGCCGGCGGCAGTTCACCGATTTCATCGAGGAACAGGGTGCCCCCCTCGGCAAATTCGACCTTGCCCCGAACCTGGCAGTGCGCTCCGGTAAAAGCGCCCTTTTCATGGCCGAACAATTCCGACTCCAGCAGATTTTCCGGAATCGCTCCGCAGTTGATGGGGACAAACGGTCCTTCCCTGCGCAGGCTGTTTTCATGCAGGGCGCGAGCCACCAGTTCCTTGCCGGTACCGCTCTCTCCCAACACCAGAACCGGCACGTCCACCGAAGCCACCTTGCGGATGGTGGTGAACACCTCCTCCATCTTGGAACTTTCGCCGAAAATGCCCGACAGACAACGCTGCTCTGCCTGCCGGGAGCGCAATAGACCCTGATTCTCCTCTTCCAGGGCCGCCACATGATAGGCCCGCCCGAGAATAATCTTCAGCTCCGCCAGTTCGATGGGCTTGCTGTAGAAATCGTAGGCACCCAGCCCCACGGCCTTGAGGGCATTTTCCCGCTCTTCGTTGCCGGACAGCACGATGACCTTGGTAGTGGGGGCTTCGGCGAGAATCGCCGCCAGGCCCCGAAACCCTTCCGTGACACCGTCGACATCCGGCGGCAGGCCGAGATCCAGGGTAACCACCCGGGGTCGATGGTTATTAAAAAGGCGCAGCCCTTCATCCACATTCTGGGCCTGCAGCAACCTGTAATCCTTCTTCAGTCCCCACTTGAGCTGCTGCTGGATTTCCGGGCTGTCATCGATGATCAAAAGTTTTTCCATGGTTTCCTGAAATCTTTTTTCTGCAGAAGAGTCCCGAATGCTGAATGCCCGAATCCCCCGTCGTCGCGGTCAGCCTTTTTCCGTCCCCGGCTGGCCGTGCTCGCCGGGCAGCCACACAATAAAACAGCTCCCCGCTCCCGGACGGCTCTCCACCTCGATGCGGCCACCGTGAGCCTCGACAATGCTGCGGCACTGATAAAGACCGATACCGAAGCCGGCCGCCTTGGTGGTCTGAAAGGGCTGAAACAGGCGCTGGCGAATAAACTCCGCCTCCATGCCCTTGCCGCTGTCCCTGACCCGCACGAAGGGCGCGTCGTCGCAACCGACCTCGAGCCAGATGGGAGCTTCCGGCGGGCTGGCTTCCCGAGCATTGATAAGCAGGTTCTGCAGCACCTTCTGAATCTCGTTGCCGTCCACCAGCGCGTAGACCGATTCCCCCGACAGCATCACCGGCTCACAGCCGGCCAGCTTGCAACTGTTTTCCGCCAACTGCCGCAGGTCGTTGGGAGTCAGGTTCAATGCCCGCGGCCCGGCGACATTGCGCAACCGGGCGATGAGTTCCTTCATGCGCGCCACGGTACCGTGCAGAGTCTCCAGCATGTCCCGCTGAAAATCCGGATCGTCCAGGTACTCGGCGGCATTGTCCGTCACCATGGCCAGGTTGGAAATCAGGTTTTTCAGATCGTGCACCACAAAGGTCGATACCCGGCCCATAGCCGCCATTTCCCGGGCGCTGTTCAACTGCGCCGACAGTCTGAGGCTCAGCAGAGTCGAAGTGGCCTGGCGGGCCAGAATCTTCATCAGATCGAAATCCTCGTAGATCAGATTCTCGTCGGGATTGGCAGGCCGGCCGAGAAAAACCACCCCCTCCAGACGACTCTCGAACAACAGGGGAACCGCCAGGGTAAATTCGTGTTCCCGGCAAAACGCCAACATCTGTTTCAATTCAGGCGGGTTCTCGTCCGCCACATTGAAAACCCAGTCCCGTTCCGTGAGGAAACTCACGAAAGGACTGCCGCCGGGTATCGCCAGGTCCAGGGCATCGATCTGATAGCCGCTGGCAAAATTGTAGCGGCTTTCCCCTTCCCGCCGCAGGTAAAGCGCCGCCAGGCCGCAGGCAAAGGTGTCACAGAAGAAGGAGAGAATGCCCTGCTGTAACTCCTCCACCGTGTGGGCCGCCGACAGGTGACCGGTAAAACGCCGCCACTCTTCACGATAATCGTATTTCTGCCGGTAAAAATGCTTGCTCAGAAAGACCTTGACCCGCCGCCGCAGCTTTTCCGAGAGCAGCACCATCACCACCGCCAGACCGCTCAGGATCGCCACGAAAAAAAACAGGGCCCGTTGCAGGCTCATATCCAGATAACGCATTCCCTCGCCCAGCAGACCGAGACCGATAAGATACAGGCTTATCGCCAGCAGCACCAGGGAACGGAAAGCCATGTCCCGGGAAACCCGTACCCCGGAAACCGCGGTTCCCCGCAGCCGGGGAACTCCGATGAGCAGTGTACCGATGGCCAGCACCAGGGAACGCACCGGCGCCAGCCCCATGTCCAGCGACCTGTAGAACAAGGCCTGGCTGTAATAAATGGCCAGCACCACGGTCATCAGCCCCACACCGACGATCTCCAGCTTGACCCTGGAACGTTCCGGCCGGCTCAGGGCCACCATGGTGCGCTCCAGGTGAAACAGGGCCGTCGCCAGACCGGCCATCAGGGCAATATAGAAATTAAAGCCGAAACGGGTCAGAAACAGCAGATACTCCTCACCGAAATCCGGTGAGCGAAAAAACTGTATCGGGGGATTCGTCAGGGCCAACAGGGGCAGGATCAGAGCTGCCGCCAGAAGGATTTTGGAAGGGCGGCTGATCGCCGGAATACCGCCGGTCCGGGCAAAGGTCAGAGCAAACAGCAGAAAACAGAAAGGCTGCAGGGATTCGGCAATCAGAGCCCCCCTTTTCAGAGACAGCCAGTCTTCCGGATTGGCGATGGCCAGCAGATCGAACAGCTCGCTTCCGGCACAACAGAGCAGTGCCGCCGACAAGGCGTAGACCGCCAGGTCGCCCCGGCGACGCAACAGCAGATACAGGGCCAGGGTGACCAGCAACAGGAAAGTCAGCAGAGGCAGATAAAATTCGAACATGACGATAACAACAACCGATCAGAAGGGACGGCGGATTCCGGGCCTGCACGAGGCAGGTCGTTGACAAAGCCCGTCCGTGGGCCCCGCGGACTGTCTGTACGCAGCCTGACAGAGCGGCACATACAGCCATTTAAAAACCGCGTTCGCGGCTCGCAAGGCCATATTAACCCGCACTGTTTGTTTTCGGCAAACTATATTCCCTGTACCGGCGCCGGCAAGCGAAGGTATCAGCCCTCCCGACGGGCACAGGACGGACGAATATTGAAGTTGCCGCGCCAGACGTTCTCCGGGTCGTATCGGTGCTTGATGGCCTGCAGGCGCTCCAGATTGGTGTCGTAACAACCCTTCACCAGGTTTTCGTGCCCCTCGGCGGCGCCGGGAAAATTCAGGTAGACACCGGGACGGGACTGAGACCGCAGTCCGTCGAGAAAATTCCCGACCCAGGCCTTGTTGGCGGCAAAGGCCTCGCGACCTTCCCAGTTGGCCTCAACGGCCAGCATGAACCGGCAGTCCCGCTTGCCAAAGGCGGTCTCGTCCACGGCAACCCGGTTCATGGCTCCGCCCAGGGCCCAGATATTCACTGAAGACAGGGCCGACGGGCTGCTCTCGGCGCGCTCCACGATCCTGTCAATAAGCCCGTCACCAAGCTGATCAAAAAACAGCGATCCCCAGTAGTAGCAGCGGCCATCGGGATAATCCTTGTCAAACAGGCGCTGCACCTCGAGATGATAATCCCGGGGGCCGGAAAAATCCGCCACCGGCTTCGCCCATTCCCGCAAGGGACGAATAACCTCTTCGCCCTGTTCAGGGGGCCCCGAGTAGCAGGCCAGAAAAGCCACCACCGGCTGCCTCTCCCGACCGCCTCCCGACAGACCGGGCATTCCGCCGCGCAGTACACAGAAAGAACTGAGTTCTTCCGGTGCCTCGGCCATAAAGGCTTTCCAGAAACGGATCGCCTCGCGGGCCTGCTCCAGGGGATAGAGAACCGCGGCAAACCAGACCCGGGGCGGCACCGGCACCAGCCGAAAGTGAAAAGCGGTCACGATGCCGAAATTACCGCCGCCACCACGCAATGCCCAGAACAGGTCGGCATGCTGATCGACGCCGGCCCGAAGACATTCTCCCTCGGCCGTCACCACCTCAAGGGCCAGCAGACTGTCCACGGTCAGGCCGTGGTGTCTCAGCAGCCAACCCATGCCGCCGTGCAGGGTCAGGCCGCCAAGGCCGGTACGGCTCACCACCCCCACCGGCACCGCCCGGCCAAAAGGTCGGGTCGCCTCATCGAGATCGCCCAGCCGCGCCCCGGCCTGAACCCGGACCGTCTCACAGGAGTCCGCCATCTTCACCTGTTTCATTCGACCGAGGTCAATCACCACCCCGTCGTCACAAAGGGCCTTGCCGGCCACATTGTGACCGCCGCCGCGCACCGAAACCCGCAGCCGGTGATCACGGACGAAGCGCACCGCCGCCACCACATCGTTCACCTCGTTGCAGCGTACAAACAGGGCCGGATAGCGGTCGATCATACCGTTCCACAGGCGCCGGGTGTCGTCGTAAGAGGCATCGCCGCGGCGGACCAGGTCGCCGCGCAGACGCTGGGCAAAATCGGCCAGAATCGCCTCGGACAGGGTGACGCAGCCGTCATCCCGTGTTGCTATTTGCATAGACATGCCGTTCCTTTCAGTTGAAGACTCGGTTTTACACAGGGTCGGTAGATCATTCTACCGGAAATCCGGCAGGTTTTTTGGCGGGATGAGCTTTTGTGCGAATTTTTTTCCTTGAGACCCGGACGGCGATCAGGCAAGCTGTTGGCATGCCGAAATCAGCCTTTAACGCCATAGAAAACAGCATCAGCACCTTTCTCGGCGGAGTCAAGGTCAGCCTTGCCGAACTCGAAGAGGGCGAAGCGGTTCCCGAACCGGAAA
>PWVL01000201.1 GCA_003561875.1 Desulfuromonadales bacterium
CAAAACACCAGACCTCGAATCACGTCACCGCGTTGGGCTCGATCCAGAGCCTCGATGATACAGAAACGCTCCCGATCTTCCTTAAAGGTGCAGCGATGCAGGCAGTTGCTCGGGCAGCGCTGGCCCCCATCCAACTGGCTTTTCCGGATGTGATCGGCATGGCGAATGATGGCCCGCCCCGGAAGCCCGGCAGGGCTCATGATCAGGCCGATATCCTCCGGCCGGCAGTCGAGATAGGCCTGTTTGAAGGCCGGATCAGCATCACACTCTTCGGTGCAGACGAAACGGCTGGCCATCTGCACAGCATCGGCGCCCCGGGCCAGGGCCTGCTCCATGTCATAACGATCCCAGATACCACCTGCGGCGATCACTGGCACATCGACCTGCCAGGTTTTCCTGAAATATTCTTTGACATCCCGTATCGTCTGGTAGTGGTCGTAAGCGCCGGTGCCGATATTCTCCAGTTTCTCGCCCAAATGTCCCCCGGCGGTATCAGGATCTTCAACCACCACGGCGTCGGGAAGGCGAGCAAAACTTTTGTGCCATTTGCGGGCGATCAACTCGGCAGCGCGGCTCGATGAAACGATGGGGATCAGAGCCACCTCGGGGAAACGGTCGGCAACAATTCCCGGCAGTTGCATGGGCAAGCCGGCACCGCTGACGATGAATTTTGACCCGGCCTGACAGGCGGCAAGAACCATCTCGGCATAGTTGGTCACCGCCACCATGCAGTTGACGCCAATCACCCCATGAGGGGCGATTGCATAGGCTTTGCGGATCTCGTCCTGAAGAGCCAAGGGGTCTGCCTTGGCCAGATTACGACCGTTGTAATAGGGGCTGTTGACCCCTATTCCGGCTGCCGCCACGGTGCCAAAGCCACCGCAAAGGGCAACATGACCGGCCAGTCGACCCGCTGAAACACGCACTCCCATGCCTCCGAGGACGAGGGGGAAAGGGGCGCTGTGACGACCGATGGTCAATTGTTTTTTCACAAAAGATATCCTTAAATAGTTAGAGTGAGCCAAAACACGAAGCCACTGTGTTGCACTATTTTTCATAACATACCACTACCTCTCGGGATAGAATGTAATACTTGTGTAAAATCTGTCGCACAAACCACAGCAATCAGCAAAAAACCTTGTCCACAAAAAGCCTTGTTCATTCCAAGTTGCGGTGATAAGTAAGCCCTATGAAATTCTTTCGTCGCCTCGTCAATCCGTTCATCGTTTTCATCGCCATCCAGTGCGCCTGGGTTCTGGTGGTGGTGTTCTGGACCTCCTGGTTTGTCCACAACAATCGCAGGCTGCGGGAATTTGCCGAAAAGTACGGTATGGAACTGCCGCAGAGCAGAGTCGACTGGCTGTTGTTTATCGAAGTACTGATCCTGCTCATCGCCATCTTGGCAGGGGTCTACGTCATCTTTCTCTACTGGCGGCGACAGTCGGCCCTGGCCAGGGAGCAGCGCAATTTCATCTCCCAGGTCAGCCATGAATTCAAGTCCCCTCTGGCCTCCCTGCAACTTCACCTGGAAACGGTTCGCCTGCGGCGACCATCGCCTCAGCAAATGGACAGCTTCCTGAACACCATGATGGAAGACACCCTGCGCCTGCGCAGCCTGGTCGACAATCTTCTCGATACCAGCCGCCTTGAACAGAAACGGGTGCGTCTTGACCTCCAGCCGGGCAATCTCTCCAAGGCAATCGCCGACTTTTTTCAGCACAGAGCAGCCCCTCTGCCAAAAGATGCGCGCATCACTCTTGATTTGGAACCCGACCTGTTCAGCCGCTTCGATCCTTCCGCGCTGCACATGGTACTGCGCAATCTGCTCGAAAACTCTCTGCTTTATTCGGACGAGCCTGCCAGAATTCATGTCACGCTCAAAAAAGAAAGTTCCCGATGTCACCTCTGTTTCGCCGATCAGGGACGGGGCATCGCGGCCAAGGACATAAAAAAGGTCTTTCGCATGTTCTATCGTGTACGTAAAAACGATGAGACCCTGCGCGGATCAGGACTCGGCCTGTTTATCGTCAAGGCTGCCGTGTGGCGGCACAAGGGCAAGGTGTGGCTTGAAAGCGACGGACCCGGCAGGGGCTGCAGCGTCCACATTCTGCTGCCGCGCATCGAGCCGATAAAGGAATCCGGACATGGCTGAGACTTACATTCTGCTTGTCGAAGACGAGCTCCACATCGCCCAGGGACTGAAATTCAATCTGGAAATGGAAGGATTCAGGGTTGTCCACCTTACGTCTGGAGAGCAGGTTTTCGACAAGGCCCCCTGGACCGACTGCGCCTTGGTGATTCTCGATCGTATGCTACCCGGAGTAGACGGTCTGCAGGTGTGTCGTGCCATTCGCCGAATCAACCCCCGACTGCCCATCCTGATGCTGACCGCCATGGGAAAACCCGAGGATCGGGTGGAAGGACTTGCCGAAGGTGCCGATGATTATCTGACCAAACCCTTCAGCCTCGAAGAATTTCTGTTGCGGGTCAAGGGCATGTTGCGCCGCGCCGACTGGTACCGGCCCCGGGATGGGGCGGGTGGGGACTACTGCTTTGCCGGCAATCGCGTCGACCTTCAACAACGGCGGGCCGTGGCCGACGGCCGGGAAATTTTACTGACCGATATTGAAGTTCGCATGCTGCAGGTATTTTTCGAGCACGAAAATCAAGTCCTGTCTCGTGCGGAACTGCTGGAGATGGTCTGGGGCGTCACTCCGGACACGGAGACCCGCACGTTGGACAATTTTATCGTGCGATTGCGCAAATATTTTGAAAAACAGCCTTCCTCGCCAAGACACTTCCTTACCGTACGCGGCCGTGGCTACCGTTTCCTCCGGGATCCCCGAGACTGAAGAACGAAAGAAGGCCGGCAGACGGCAGGCGATACCTTCCGTCTTCCGGCCTTCAATGGAGCCTTTGCGATTGGCGCGTACTATCCCAGAACCTCTTTGCGGAAAGCGTCAAGCCCGATTTCCTCGATGAACTTGCCAATGCGCCCCCTCTTGTTGAGCTTCTTGAACCATTCGACGACTTTGTCGACGATCTCAAGGGCTTCCTCGTCGCCGGGCACATGCTCTACCAGAGTTTGAGACAACCGGGGGAGACCGCCTCCATTGCCGCCAACCATCACGTTCCAGCCTTTTGGTGTCCCGAGCAGCGCAACATCCTTGATACAGGTTTCGGCGCAATCGTTGGCACAACCGGAAACCGCCATTTTAAATTTCCAGGGCAGTTCCAGGCCGTGATATTTCTCGTCGAGTTGCATTCCCACTCCAACCGCATCCTGCTGACCGCGTTTGCAGAAGGTCGTTCCCGGGCAGATCTTCACCGAGCGGACACAGAGCCCGATGGCCGCCCCGGGCTTCTCATCCAGAGCTTCCCAGGCCTGATCAAGGGATTCTTCGGCCAAACCGACAATGGCGATGCGCTGCGCACTGGTAATCTTGAGCACCTGGGCGTTGAAGCGCTCGGCTACGTCGGCGATCTTTCGTAAAGCGGCCGGCGAAATCACCCCGCCGGGAATATGCGGGGCGATGGCGTAGGTTTCCTTGTCCCGCTGAACAATGGCCCCTTTCTCCAGAATATCTTTTTTCATTCTCTGCTCCTCTCCTGAAAAGGTGTCAACATGACGGCGTCCCTGCGAATATATACGCTCAAGACTGCGATACGATCAAGGACTCTCCCCACAGCAGAGCGCAAGTACCCCGCGTGCCCCGCGATCAGGGCACGCTGCGATGAGGGTCGCCTGACTGCGCCGACCCGCCGAGCCTCGGCATTGGAACAAACCCGGTGACCATAAAAACGATTCTGCTGCGCGGCTCATTCTTTAACGAGATGCCAGCAAAATGTCAACTGTGGCAAACAGCTCTTCCAACTTGAAGGGTTTGACCAGGTAGTCCGCAACGCCCAGAGCCGCGGCCCGCTCCCTCTCGCGCTGCTGATCCTTGGCGGTAATAATCATGAAAGGGCAGCGCGAATCGACGCTGTCCTGCCGTAGACATTCAATAGTTTCAAAACCGTCCATGCCGCCGGGCATCATCAGATCGACGATTATCAGATCGAAGCGCTGCACCCGGGCCATCTGCACTGCTCTTTCACCGCTTTCCGCCAGCAGAATCTGCCGCCCGCAGCCGCACAGGCTGATTTCCAGCAGCTGACGTATAATGGCCTGATCATCGACAACAAGTATTTTTTTCACGATGACATCCGACTCGGCTTATTCATTCCGGCGCATACAGCGGCAGCGAAAAAGTCACCACCGTACCCTCTCCGAAAATGCTCTCAACCCGGATTTTACCCCCATGAGCGTTGAGGATTTCCTGGACAATGTTCATCCCCAGGCCCACCCCCTCTATCGCCGAGTTGGAAGTGTCGGCCCGGTAGAACTTATCGAAGATCCGTTGCCGTTGTTCTTCCTTCATCCCCATTCCCTGATCCGAGACGGAAACATACACCTCCGACTCCCGAATCTGTGCCGCGATGCCTATGGCTCCACCATCGGGACTGTACTTGAGGGCATTGCTCAGGATATTCTCCAGCACCTGAGTCAGCTTGGCCCGATCCCCCAGAACCATCAACGGGCCGGTCCCCTTAATGAACTCAAATCGGTGCCGATCCGTCACCAATGAAAATTGCGCGACAATTTGCTCGAGCAGCAGGATGAGATCACAGGGGATTTTTCCCAGCACAAAACCTGCTCCCGACTCGATCCGGGAAAGGTCCAACAAATCATTAACAATGCGGGCAAGTTTCTCCGCCTGTTCATGGATGATCGAAAGCATACTGCGGCACTCGGGCTTATCCAGGTCGGAGCGGGTCAACAGAACCTCGGAAAAACCCTGAATGGATGTCAGGGGGGTGCGTAGCTCATGGGCCGCCGTGGTAATAAATTCGGTTTTCATGGCGTCGATTTCCCGTTCGCGGCTTATGTCCCGCAGCGTGGTAATGGTGCCGGCATGAGTTTGACAGGAATCCCGAATTGGTGATCTGCGGACCTGCAATACAAGAGGCTGGCTGTGCCAACCGGGCGAAAGCTCCAATTCGAACAAGTCTCCCTCTCTGCGTCCGTCAAGAATCTCAACCAGCGAATCAGGAAAGAGACCGCTGATCCCAGGATCGCTCACCGCCTTTCCAGCCACCTGGGACAAGGAAACCCCAAGCAGAGCCTCTGCCGAGGGATTCATGAGAATCAACCGCCGGCAGGGATCGGTCACTACCAGCCCATCCGCGACGGATTCAAGAATGCAGGTGATTTTCGTCTGCGCCTCCCGAGCAGACTGGAGTGCGCCCTGCAGATCGGCTTCCGAGCGCTTGAGACCCGAAATATCCTGAACCAGGCCGATGCCGTAGAGAGGCCGAGAAAATTCATCGAAGACCCAGGCGCTGGTGACGTGACCCCAGACCGGCTTGCCGTCTTTACGGATAAAGCGTTTTTCGTAATCGAAAGCTTCGCAGTTGCCGGCGCGAAGGGCCTCAAATTGTTTCCAGGTTGCGGGGAGGTCGTCGGGATGAGTCAGGTCAAACAAGGTGAGGTAACGCAACTCCTCGGGGCTGTACCCGATGAAGCGGCAAAAAGCCGGATTGACCTGGAGGTAGCGGCCATCCAGAGTGATGGTGTTCATACCGGCCGCGGCATGCTCGAATATGGGACGGAACAATTCCCTGCTGGCCTGCAAACAACCATCCAGCCGCTGACAGCGCACCAGGCTCGATTGAAGAAGATTGTTGGCTTCGCTCAGCTGGCGGGTGCGCTGTCTGACCAGCACCTGAAGAACTGAGCTGCCCGACGCTGCGAAGTTGCCGTGCCGGCGGGCCGGCCGGATCGAATCGCCCCTTGAACCGCCAGACAGTCCCTGTGCAGACGTTCTGATCTGGCGGCGCTTGAGGGCTCGCAATCTGCGATTAACCGTAGACCTTCTGTTCTCCATGGCTTTCGCGTACGCGCGCCGCCCCTTCCCAAATACTGCCTGACTAAGTCTTCAATCCGGATTGCTCGAAGTTGCCGCGGATCCGAAAACTGCTGGCAGGCTGACCGTTCTTACCTGTTCATGATTCCCACGAAAAGCCAACGGCGCAATCAGGAAGGTAAGCGAAACCCTGGTTCGCAGAGGGTGCGTCATCGGCTTCAAGGAAAAGCCGCAAAATCCAAATATTTCATTCTATCGAGCCTTGTTACAAATTCAACAGTGGAATGCATTTTTGTTTTCGGACAGCTTTCGACAGGCGGTTAAAAAACAGTCGATAAAGACTCGGGCGCGGCTTATGCCGGGCCCTTGCTAGAGCATGTCCATCGGGTCGACATCGATGAACACCGAGACCCCGGCCCGAACTTCTTTGCGCAGCCCGTCGAAATGGTTCACCAGGTGGCGCAGAGCAGGCCGGCTGGAGGATTTGAGAAGAATCTGGCGACGCCATTTGCCGCGCAGTCGACTCAGGGGGCAGGGAGCCGGTCCGAGAATTTCCACAGGCATGCCGCCGGCCAAGTCCCGCCATGCTCGAGCCAGGACTTCGGCGGCGACCATGACCCGCTGTTCGTCATTGCCGGCAAGCAGGCAGTTGACCAAGTGACCGAAGGGCGGGTAGCCCAGCATTTCACGAAGTGACAGTTCCTCAGCGCAAAATGACCGGTAATCGTGTCTGACCACGCATTTGAGCACATAATGATCGGGATCGTAGGTCTGAATCAGCACCCGACCGGGCTGTTTCCCCCGACCGGCCCGTCCCGCCACCTGGGCCAGTAGGGAGAAAGTGCGCTCGGCGGCTCGAAAATCGGGAAGATTGAGAGCGTTGTCGGCGTTGACCACACCCACCAGAGTGACGCCGGGGAAGTCGTGCCCCTTGGCAACCATTTGAGTTCCCACCAGAACATCGATGCGGCGGGCGGACATCCCGTCGATCAGCTGCTGATGCGATCCTTTACGCGACGTCGTATCCCGATCCATGCGGCTGATGACGGCGTGAGGCAGCAATGTCGCCAGTTCTTCCTCCAACCGCTCGGTGCCAGCCCCTTCTGGGGGCATGTCGCAACCGTGACAGACCGGACAAAGATCCGGCGGCGGCAGGGCAAAGTCGCAGTAATTACACCGCAGCAGGCGCTGCTTCTGGTAATAGGTCAAGGCAATTTCACAGTTGGGGCAGCGTATGGTCGCACCGCAATCGGCGCAGAGCAGAAATGGAGCGAAGCCCCGCCGGTTAAGCAGCAACAGAGACTGCTCGCCCCTCTTGAAATTTTCCTGCAAAGCCTGCCGCAGTGTTTCGGCCAGAACACCTTCGGGACGCTGCCCGGCCAGATCCACGAGTTGTACCTCTGGTAAAGGCCGGCCCAGAATCCTCTCGGCCAGGGGCAGATAGACGGTCTGCCCCTGCTGGACCCGGTAAAAGGTTGTCAGAGCCGGGGTGGCGCTCCCCAGCAATACAGTGGCCCGGTGCATCTTACTCCGCAGTAAAGCCAGATCCCGGGCGTGGTAGCGAAAGCCCTCGCCCTGCTTGTAGCTGCCGTCGTGTTCCTCATCGATGACAATCAGACCGATGTTTTCCAGGGGGGCAAAGATAGCCGAACGGGCGCCGATAACGATGTCAATTTCGCCGCGAGCTACCGCTCGCCAGGAATCGTACCGTTCACCGCCGGACAAGCCCGAATGAAGCACCGCCAGACGGGTATTCCGGTCGGTGAACCGGGCCCGAAAGCGTCCCACCAACTGAGGAGTCAGGGCGATTTCCGGAACCAGGACCAACGCCCTGCGGCCTCGCTGAAGAACTTTTTGGACAGCGCGAAGATAAACTTCCGTTTTACCGCTTCCCGTTACGCCATGAAGCAACATGGGGCAAAAGCTCCCGCCGTCCAGCGCCTCTTCGATGGCTGTGAGGGCTACCTGCTGGTCCGCTGAGAGCTCCACCGGCACGTCAATGCCGGGCGGCAGGTCGGCAAAGGGATCCCTCTGCCGCTCCCGGTGGCTTTCTTCTACCAGGCCCTGCTGCTGCAAACGCTTCAGACTGTCGTAAACGCCACCAAAACAGTCTTTGAGCTGACGCAGAGTGGCACCCGAGTGCTGACGCAGATAATTCACGAGGGCTTGCTGCTTGGCACCGCGCGGTCTCCCTGCGAGGGGCCGCAAATAAAAAAACCGTTCCTTGAGGATCACCGGCTGCCGGCCGGCCCCGCCAAGACCGGTCGGCAGGGCGGTGCGAATGACTTCGCCAACCGGGTGGCAGTAATAATCGGCGGCCCACTCGAAAAAGGGTACAAGGGTTTCACCGAAAAGGGGCGCGGGATCCAGAACCTCGGCCACTTCTTTCAGGGAGATCGTATTGTCCTCGACAAAGCCGAGCAGATAGCCAACCACCGTTCTTCGGCCCAGAGGAACGCGCAGGCGGGAACCGATCTGCGCCTGCGTCAAAAGCCTCTCGGGCAATCGGTAGTGCAGTGTTTTTCGCAGCGGTGCAGCGACAGCCACGCGAACAATCTGGTTGGACAAGGGCAGTCACCTCGCTCCCGGTCAGGGGCGGTTGCGGGATACAGAATCGCGGAAAAAATCGGCCCGGGGGTGTTTGCCGCAGCAATGCGGCCCGTGTTATATTCTTCCATCGGCCCCGCCCTTCAGCCCTGCCGGACAAGGGACGGAGCCACGGCTATCACTCTTTTCGGGAGCCTTGCGTCTCGTGAACGACACGCCGCCTGATATCCATTCCTCAGGCATATCCCGGCGTCGCTTTCTGGCTGCGGCGGCCACCCTGGGCGGTGGTCTTTTGCTGGGCAAGGCCGCCTGGCACGAACCCCGGTCTTTTGTCCTCGAGGAGCGGCAAGTACGTCTTGCCAAAATCCCTCCGGGACCGGGGCTGCGCATCGTGCACCTGTCCGACCTGCATTTACGTTCCCTGCCGGGAACCTTTGCGACCGCCGCAGCGACCATCAACAGGCTGAGCCCGGACCTGATCCTGCTGTCCGGTGACTACCTCGATCAGGCCCGCCAGCTTGAGGGGGCCCTGGAGTTCATCCGCAGACTGAGTGCCACTCAAGGCATCTTTGCCGTACAGGGCAACTGGGAATACTGGGCAAGGCTGGAGGGGGAACCTTTACGGCGGGGGCTGGCGGAAGCGGGTGCCGAACTGCTGATCGATGAACGCCGCGACCTGTTGATCCGCGGCATTCCCGTTTCAATCCTCGGGATCGACTATCCCTCTGCCTCCCATAACCTGGAAGCGGTCGCCC
Organism: Desulfuromonadales bacterium; assembly: GCA_003561875.1. Lineage (GTDB taxonomy): Bacteria > Desulfobacterota > Desulfuromonadia > Desulfuromonadales > Syntrophotaleaceae > SLLR01. The sequence goes on from PWVL01000201.1 coordinate 9,209, forward strand.
GCCTCGCAAAAAAGGGTCAGGTCAACATCGCGCTCTCACACGTGCCGGCTTTCAACCACGCCAGGCTGGTCGGCCTTGCCGATCTGATTCTCAGCGGTCACACCCACGGCGGACAGGTTCGCCTGCCTTATCTTCAGCCCTTCTACCTGCCCCGCTTTTCCCTGCCCTACGTCTCCGGACTCTATCGAGTCACGGAAAAACAAATCCCACTGTACGTTAACCGCGGCATGGGAACCAGCCTGCTGCCCGTGCGTTTTCTGTGCCCGCCGGAAATAACCTTGCTGACCCTGGGCAGTCCTCCCGCCGCAGAACTGCCCTGGCGGCGACGGCCCCGGCATACCGCCGGTCGTCTCTCAGGATTCGTCGAGCATCGGTAGCATGCGCCTGATCTGTTCCATCAAGCGGGCAAATCCCTGCTCAGTGAGACTCTGGGCACCGTCGCACAAAGCAGTCTCCGGGGCGGGGTGTACCTCGACCATCAGGCCGTGGGCTCCCGCCACCAATGCCGCTTTGGACATCACGGGCACCAGTGCCCGCCTGCCGGTGGCGTGGCTTGGATCGACGATGATCGGCAGATGGCTCAACTCCCTCACCAGAGGCACAATAGCCAGATCCAGGGTGTTGCGCGTAGCCGTCTCAAAGGTTCGAATGCCCCGCTCACAGAGCACCACCTGATCATTGCCTTCCGCGAGAAGGTATTCGGCCGCCGCCAGAAACTCTTCCAGAGTAGCGCTCAGGCCCCGCTTCAGCAATACCGGCATCTTAAGTTTGCCAACTTCCTTGAGCAGTTCAAAGTTCTGCATGTTGCGGGCGCCGATCTGTACCATTTGAGCGTACCGGCAAATCGCTTCGAGTTGGCTGATACGCATGACTTCGGTAACCACCGGTATGCCGACTTCATCGCCCGCTGCCCGCAGATAACGCAAGCCTTCCACGCCCAGGCCCTGAAAGGAATGGGGCCCGGTTCGCGGCTTGAAGGCACCGCCGCGAAGAATCCGGGCGCCTGCTTTTTTCACCAACCGGGCGGCGGTGCTGATCTGGTGGGCACTTTCGACGGAACAGGGACCGGCAATGATGACCGGAGGCAACCCGTCGCCGAAACCCACACCGGCTACCCGCACCTGACTGGAGCAGGGATGAAAATCCCGCGAAACCAGCTTATAGGGTTTACTGACATGGATCACCTCAAGGACGCCGGGCAGTTCCCGTATGGTGCCGTCCTCGACGTATCCCTGGTTGCCGAGGACGCCAATGGCCGTCCGCTCTTTGCCGGGTATCGGCTGGCTGCGAAAACCGAGGGCCTTCACTGCGGCCTGAACCGCCTCGATTTCCTCGACGGTAGCATGGTGATGCATCACAATAAGCATGGTCAGCCCTTCTCTTGATCAATGTTCCGGGTTTTGTTCCGGGATGTCCTCAAGGTTGCGATACCCAAGGAGGACCAGAGGCCAATCTCGCCCTGGCGGTGCGATGGCCCCCGATGTCCTCCATGCAGCGCATTTTTTCTATGGGAACTAAGCAATTTTTTCGCTGTGGCAAAAAAATCAAGGCCTTTTGCGGAGGCGTACATCGGCACGCCGCACAGTTCCACAGGATAGAGGAAAAGGACAAACCCTGGCTGCCCAGGGGCGAGGGCCAGGGATGGCCCGCGTCACAAACAAGGTCGCAGAGTGACGCCGCCACGATGGAAAAGAGCTGTTTCCGGATGAAAACTAGATACCACTTTTCGTTCGGGAAGCGCAATGAGCAAACGGGTTCCCCCGGCCCAGTTCCGAAATACGCGAAACCGTGAACAACTTCGGTTCCGTCGCTCCCTGTCCCCACAAATCCACCCCCGACCGCACAACAGCGGCGACCAAAGAGCACAGGGATCCGGATTCAAAAAGAGAGCATGTTCAAAAAGCGAGAATTGCAATTCCTCAACACTTGTGATAGTTTGTTTGATTTCGATTGGCCGGATCAATGCGCTGGAAAACCTTCCGACAAACGCTGACCCGGTACCTCGACAGCCTGTTAAGTGCCGCAAGCAGTGTTACGGAACGCATCGCACGGAAGCAAAAGGCCTGCCCCCATGACGCAGCGCATTATTGAAATCGACTCGCCGAACTTTGTGACAGAGCAGCAGCTGGAATCGCCCGCCAACTTTGCAACCCTCTTCGCAAACCACAATCCACTGTGCCTGGAGATCGGCTGCGGTATCGGCGACTTCATCACACAACTGGCGGCCCTTTACCCGCAACGCAATTTCCTGGCCATCGACATCTATAACAAAGGCTGCTACCGAACCTGTCGCCGAATCGACACGGCAGGCCTGGTCAATATTCGCGTCATGCGCATCGAAGCCCGATTTCTGCTTGATCGCTATCTGGCCATGAACAGCCTGGCAGCTATCTATATCAACTGCCCCGATCCCTGGCCCAAGAAGCGTCACCGTCGAAGACGCCTTGTCAATCGCGACTTTCTACAATCACTGCTTTACTATCTGCAACCCGGCGGAGAACTGTTTTTCAGCACCGACTTCACCGATTATGCGGAACAGGTGGCGCCTCTGATCGACGAATTACAAGGTTATGAAAATCAACGGACCAAACTGCCCGACACAATTCCAGGAGACTATCCCCGTTCAAAGTATATGCGTCGTTTTATTGAAAAAGACCAGCCGATTCATTTTATTCACTGCAAAAAACTGGAGTCCTGCACCGGCGGTTCCCACTTGCTGAACCCGGTAAACGCCGGATTCCGAACTTCCTGGAGCAGCTTACAACATGGCTGACTATCTGACAAAAAACTTTCCCGGCATCGGAGGCACCCTTAAAGAATGTCCGGAAGATTTCCGCGTAGAGGAAATTCCTCTCTACCAACCCTGCGACGAAGGGGAGCACCTCTACCTGGACATCGAAAAGACCGGCCTGACAACCCTCGACCTGCTGGATCGTCTGGCCCGCTCCCTCGGCGCAAACCGCCGCGAAATGGGCTATGCCGGCCTCAAGGATACCCGAGCCGTGGCCCGGCAGACCGTCTCGGTAACCGGGATTCGCCCCGAACAGGCCCTGGCACTGAATCTGGACGGGGTCAAGGTACTGTCGGCCCGCTATCACCGCAACAAGCTTCGCACCGGTCACCTGGCAGGAAACCGCTTTATCATTCGGCTCCGCCAAGTAGCTCCGGACGCCTTGGACAGGGCCCGGGACATCCTTCACGTCCTGTCCATCACCGGCGTCCCCAATTTTTTCGGCGAACAGCGTTACGGCATTCTTGGCAACAATCATCTGGTGGGCAAAGCGATCGTTGCCAAAAATTTCAGGACGGCAATTGATCACATCATTGGCGACCCGAACATTATCAGCAACCCCGACTGGCAAAACGCAGCCGAGGCCTATGGTCAGGGAGATTTTAACCGCGCGCGGCAGCTGCTACCCCGTGGCATGGGAAATGAAGCCCGCCTGCTGAGCCAACTGGCCCGGGGAATCTCCTTCGAGAAAGCTCTTTTCGGCCTGCCTCACAAACTGCTCAGACTCTATCTCTCTGCTTACCAGTCGTTCCTCTTCGACCGCATCGTCACCATGCGGCTGGATTCTCTGGAAACCCTTTGGTCCGGAGATCTCGCCTACCGGCACGACAACGGCGCCTGCTTTCTGGTGGAAAAACCGAAACAGGAACAACCTCGGGCCGATCGCATGGAAATCAGCCCCTCTGCCCCCCTCTACGGTTTCAAGGTCACGCTGGCTCAGAGCCAGGCGGGCCTGCTCGAAACGAGCCTGCTTGACAAGGAAGGTCTCTGCCGGGACAGTTTTCGCCTGACCCGGGGACTGGGGCTCGAGGGGGCCCGTCGCCCTCTGCGAATTCCCCTCGGCGAAATCGCCACCTCCATGGAGGGAGACGCCCTGCAACTCGCCTTTTCCCTGCCCAGGGGAAGCTACGCGACCAGCGTACTGCGCGAGATCATGAAAACCGACCCCTTGAAGAACTCTTAATCGGTACCTTTTTTGCCGCCAGACTGTACCCTGCGCCCTGCAATCCAAATCCCAACGCGCTTTTTCGCCCTGTCCGCGGGGGTCCCTCCGTCACGGTCGATTTTTTTCCGAAAAATTCTTTTGATGCGGAGCAGGACATGTCGCGCTAACTCCCGACGTCATAAAAAGAATTTCAGATGTGGCCCCGAAGCACCGCAGAGAGAACACCGAACTTTTTACGACAAGGGTGAATCAAGCCGTTGACAAGGATAAAACAGGATTCTATTCTTTCCTAAAGGCCTTGGTCTGAAAACGGACTTTCGGGGCTTTTTTCGTTTTTCAAAGAGTCAAATTAAAACAGCCTCGATGGACTCTTCCTGCTCGAAATGTCTCTTGATGAGACAGAGGATGCCTCCATGTCGGCTCTTTTGAGACATTATCTCTTCGTGAACGGTACAGAAACCGCGGTAGAGTTTCACTTTTTTCAATATTTTGATTTCACGGGGTTTTTAAGAAACATTTTTACTGGAAGGATTTTAAACATGGCCCGCAAAGAAAAATCCGAGTATCTCATTCAGGCGGTTTCCCACGCCCTTGACCTGCTTGAGCAGTTTCAGGACAACGATGTGGACGAACTGGGCGTCACTGAACTCAGCAAACGCCTCAAGCTTCACAAAAACAATGTTTTTCGTCTTCTGGCCACCCTGGAATCCCGAGGTTATATTGAACAGAACAAAGTAACAGAAAATTACCGTCTGGGACTGAAGTCCCTCGAACTCGGTCAGACTTTTATCAAAAAAATGGGCTTGCTCGACCTGGCGAAACCGGTACTGGAAGAACTGGTGGACGCGGCCAACGAAACGGCCTATGTGGCAATTTTCAAGGAAGGCTATATCGTTTATCTCGATGTCGTGGAAACCCGACTCACCGTGCGCGTCGTTTCCCGGGTTGGAAGCCGGCTGCCCGCTCACTGCACAGCGGCTGGGAAAATTCATCTGGCCTACATGTCCGAAGGAGAGCTTGAAGGCTACTACCCCCAGCAGGAACTGAAAGGCTATACCCCCCAGTCCATTACCGACCGCGACCAACTGAAACGGGATCTCGCCGTCACCGCTGAAAGGGGCTACGCCTTTGATATCGAAGAACTGGACCTCGGGGTGCGCTGCGTTGCCGCACCGATTCGCGACTACACACGCCGTATTGTCGGTGCTCTCAGCATCTCCGGTCCCTCAACCCGCTTTTCCGACGAACGCATGGAAAAAGAACTTGTTCCCCTGGTCACAAAAGCCGCCCAAGAACTTTCGACCCGGCTCGGCTATCACAAATGACACCGGCCTTTAAACCATTCGACGGGCCGAACCGCTTCAGGCTTGTGTTCCGAAACCCAGTCGCTTCATCAGCTCCTGAACCTGGTTCCGGGTATTTTCCGAAGTTCCCGAGTTGTCCACCACAAAATCGGCCCGGGCGAGCTTTTCTTTTTGCGCCATCTGACTGGAAATTCGGGCCCGGGCCTGCTCGTGGCGAAGATTATCTCGAGCCATAAGGCGGGCCAACTGGGTCTCTTCGGCAATCTTGACCACCAGCACTTTATCCACCTGCCCTTGAGCACCAGATTCGAAGAGCAGGGGCGCTTCGTAGATTATCAGGGGCGCCCCGTGCTTTTCCGCCTTCCGCAAGCGACATTCAGCCAGGGCGGCAATTGCCGGATGAGTCAGGGAGTTCAAGTCGACTCTGGCCCGAGCGTCGGCAAAGATCAATTCGCCCAGAGCCTTGCGGTCCAGTTGGCCGTCCGAAAGAATGAACCGGTCACCAAACCTCTCGGCAATGCGCTTCAGGGTTTCCGAACCCGGTCGAACGATTTCCCGGGCCAGTTCATCGGCGCTGACCACCACCGCTCCCAGATCCTGAAACATCCGCGTTACCGTTGATTTGCCGCTGGCAATCCCCCCCGTCACACCGATTATCATGCAAAATCTCCCCAGAGACATTCCTGTTTACGCCATGCTAATAAAAAACCGTGAAGACGAATTGAAATTGTCGTAGAATAGAAAACTGTATTATATTCCCTTAGACAGTGGTGAAACGGATTATTGCGGCGAATCTGACCGGGTTCATTTGTTTGTGCCGCATGCAGAGAACTTCTGCGAACAAATTCCCAAGTCCCGTCCGGCTTTGACACGGTAATCGGTGACGACTTTCCATGCACGAAAATCGCGACCAACATAATGGCGAAGTTGCGGGCGTTCGTCTGGATCACACGGCCATCGCCCTGCTTGCTTTCGGCAAACTGCTTAAAGCCGTGCGCTTCTATCCTTCCTGTCATCCCACGGTTAAAGACGCCTGCCGGGAGACTCTGCGCCTTCTCGCGCCGTTGACCGGAACCCGGGGTCTTATCCTGACTGTGCGCAAAACCGGGTTTTTCTGGCAGGACGAGCCGGTCGGCGGCGAGTTTCCGGGCCTTCGGGAACTTGCGTTCCACTTTTTTTCTCGTCTGGTGCATCGCCTGCTGCTGCTTCCCGAACTGACCGAGCACGAGCTGGAACTGTTCGCGCGATGCGCCGGCCAAGAACCGGCGGAGCTGAAACAAGCCGGCGGCCTGCAGGAGCTTCTGCTGCGGCACCAGGTTACTGGATTGTTCCTCAATGAAATTGATTTGCAGTCCATTGAATCTCAACGGCAACGGGTACTCAACCAAAAAAAAATCATCGACGGCGAATCCTCGGTTCTGGATAGCACCGTTCGGGATTCTTCACCGGATCGGACCAAAGACCTGTTGCCCCCGGAAATCCTATTGGACAACCTCGCCGCCCTGCAACTCTCTCCGGCGGAGCTGCTCAGACAACTGGAACATGAAAACTCCGATCAGCGCTATCGACTTTTGTGCCGCAAACTGCTGTCCACCCTTGGGGGAAACCCCTATGAGCCGAGCATGGCAACCCACTGCAAAGCCCTGTTGCTGCTGGCTCGGCACGGAGCCCAGGAACATCGCGACGGCAGCCAGCGCCGGACCGCTCTGGAAACCCTGAACGAGCTTGGCAGCCCCGAACTGATCAAAGCCCTCATCAATGCCCTGTGCGACAATCAACATAGCAGAACTGTTCGCGCCAGCCTTGTCGCAGCCCTGAAAGAACTTCAGGAGAAGGCGGCGGTTGCCCTGGTGAAACGTCTGGCTCGCGAGGACAACTCTCAGACCCGCAAACTCTATTCCGAGACCCTGGTGCAACTCGGGAACTGGGCCGTGGCACCGCTGATCGAACACCTGTCCGACAACCGCTGGTACGTCACCCGCAATGCGGTGTTGATTCTTGGCCGAATCGGTAACCGCAAAACCGCCGTGCACATCCGTTCCTACCTCGACCACCGGGACCATCGAGTGCGTCAGGAGGCAGTACGGGCCCTGGGGCGCATCGGCGGACCAGTGGCACTCAAAGGGCTTCTGCGGCTGGTTGAAAGTCGGGATCGGGAATTGTGCTCTGCCGCAATGACAGCCCTCGGGGTGATGCGGGATGCAGCGGCGGTCTCTCCGCTGTTGCGTCTGCTCTGTTCCTTTGATCCTCTGCTGAAAAATTTTGAGTTTAAACAGGGGGCACTTAAGGCTCTGGGCGCCATCGGCGACCCGACGGCAGTTCCGCCCCTGGTAAGGATACTGAAAAAAAGCCGTTTCTGGCGACGGGGAAAACGCGCGGCGCTACGGTCCGGTGCGGCACAGGCGTTGGGCAATATCCCTTCTAAAGAGGCCGTGGAAGCCCTTGAACTCGCTGCCAAAGAGGATTCTCCTCTGCTGGCCCACGTTGCCAGGGAAGCCCTGCAGAAACTTGCCGCAAGGATGCCCAATGAACTCTGAACCAATGCACCAGATCGTCAACGGATTTGCCGGAGCCTGCAAAGGACTGCGTCTGTACCCGCCCCGACATCCCAGCATCCAGAGCCAGATAGAAAGGCTGCTGCACTCGCTTCAGCTCCATCTTGGTTCCCGGTCATGGTTTAAAATCGGCTTGCTCGAAGAGACCCTGTTCATCGACGACCAGTTGTTCGCTCTACAGACACCGGCCATAGAGGTTCTGACCGGTCTGTTGCAGCGCCTGCAGATTGAGTTGCTGGAATTTCACCGTGGGCTCGAAACGCGAGAACTTATCGCTTTTCTGCAGATTCTGGACGATCCGGTAGTTTCCCCCGAAGACCTGAAGGAGATCTTTGAACGGCACCGCATCCGCCATATCCGCCTTGCGGAAAACGCCCCCGACGAAGACCGGGAACCGCGCAAGATCTACGGCCGGGCGATGACCGTGGTCAATGAAATTTTTCAGGATGTCCGCCTGGGACACATCCCCAGCTCGGAGAAGGCCCGCCATGTGGTAAAAGACATGGCCCGGCTGACACTCTCCGACCCGCATGCTCTTTTTGCCCTTTCCATGTTGAAGAGTTACGACAACTACACCTTTACTCACTCGGTCAACGTGTCGGTAATCGCCCTGGCTGTTGGACGCGCCTGCGGCCTTGACGAAACGGAGTTGCTCTGCATCGGCCTGGGGGGTCTGCTGCATGACATTGGCAAACTGAAAATCGACCTGAACATCATCAACAAGCCCGGCCGGCTCAGCGAACAGGAATTCTCCCAGATCATGCATCATCCACGTCTGGGCGCGAACATGGTTCGCGAATCCGAAGGAGTCTCCTCTACGGTGGTCGATATTGTGCTTGGTCACCACCTGCGCTACGATCTGCAGGGCTATCCCGCCGACGCCCGGCTTCAGGGGCCTCTGAAACCGGTCCACATTACCGCAATTGCTGACTGCTACGATGCCATCACCACGCTGCGGGCCTATCAGAGGCCTATCACACCTCGCCAGGCCATCGCCAAAATGCTTGAAACCAGCGGTTCGGTGCTGAACCCCGACTACCTGAACGCTTTTGTGGATTCCCTCGGCAGTTATCCGGTGGGCAGCCTGGTGCGCCTGGCAAGCAACGAAGTTGGTCTGGTAACCCGGGTGGGAAGGGACAATCCAGAGGAAATAGAGCTTAAAATCGTCTTCAATGCGCGAGGGGAGCGCCTTGAGACCCCTGAATTGCGGAAGGTAGAAAGCAACAATACACATCTGCTGGTAGCAGAAGTGGATGCCTTTATCAAGGGGGTGAACCCGTTGGACTTCTTTTAACGGACGGGGCGGTGGCACGGATATGACGCCCCGAGCCGATCCCGTCGAGAGATCAATCAGAAAGCGCGGATTCCGCATCGGCGTTGACGTGTAAAAACCCCAAAGCTTCGGCGGCCGCCGCCCTTACTGCGGGGTTCGCCGTCTCAAGCAGTTGCAGCAGATCGGCCTCGACGGCCGGATCGCCGATGGCGGCCAGAGAACGCACCGCACTTATCACCAGGGCCTCGTCCTTCTCCACCAGCAGGGCTGAAAGAAAGGGTACCAGGCGCCGGTCGGAGAAATTGCCCAGAGCTTCAGCCGCATGCACCCGCACCGCCGGATGGGGATCCTTGAGGTGACGAACCATGTATTTGAGTACTTTGGGATTCTGCTTTCGGCCCAGCACCTGGAGCGCCGCGCCGCGCACGTCCTGGTCGCGGGAACTCAAGGCTTCGGTTAAAGGGCCGTAGATCTCTGGGCCGGAGATCTTCTCCAGAGCGTAGACCGCACGAACCCGCTGTTCCCGACTCCCGCTTCTGAGCAGAGCGGCGAGGTCGGAAAATCCGGCCAGGGACTCCAGGCGCTCAAGCGCTGCGGCGGCAGCCTCCCGCACCCTGCGGTCGCCGTCCCGCAGAGCCGAGGTAAGAGCGACCCTTCTTTTTTCCAACGCGATCAGACCCCGCAAATCTTCCTCCGATCCAATATTTCCGGGCCAGCGTAACAGAAACACCGGAGGCACGCAACGGCCTTGGGTGGGTCCATAGATGGGCCAAAGAACCCTTCAGTGTGGTGCAATAGGCCCGTTCACGCCCCACAGGAACTCTTGACCCTGTTCTGAATTGTTGCTAAAGTGGACAGCCTGATTATTAAAAAACAGAAGTTTCTTTTCAAGGGTTTCCCCTCACCGAAACCCCTCCCGATTTACTGACCCTTCTGGAGAAATTATTTCGATGTTCGAAGTTCTGGAAAACGACACGCTGGCACCGAACGTCCAACGGCTGGTGGTTCGGGCGCCACGCATCGCTAAAGCCCGCAAACCCGGACAGTTCGTCATCGTTCATCCGGAAAAAGGGGGAGAACGCATCCCTCTGACCATCGCCGATGCCGACCCTGAAGAGGGAACCATTACACTGTTTGTACAGGCAGTTGGAGCCTCGACCCTTAAAATTACCGGCACTCCTCCTGGCAGTCCTTTACTGGATATTGCCGGCCCTTTGGGCAAAGAGACCGACATCGAAAACTGGGGCCGGGTCGTCTGCGTCGGTGGAGGAGTCGGTACCGCCGTGCTCTACCCACAGGCCAAGGCCCTGGCCGATGCCGGCAACGAGGTAACAACGATCATTGGTGGCCGCTCGGCACCTTTCATTATCCTGGCGAACGAACTGGGCCGGTTCTCTCGGGAAGTCCTGATTACTACCGAAGACGGCAGCCTCGGACGACAGGGTTTTGTCACCAACGCCCTACAGGAATTGATTGACGATCCGCAGCGCTGTCCCCAGGCTATTTTCGCGGTGGGTCCGGTTCCGATGATGCGGGCCATCTGCGAGTTGTCCCGACCCTACGGCATCAAAACTATTGTCAGCCTCAATCCGATCATGATTGACGGCACCGGCATGTGCGGTGGATGCCGGGTCAAGATTGCCGGTGAGACCAAGTTCGCCTGTGTCGACGGGCCTGAATTTGACGGTCACCAGGTCGATTTTGATCTGCTGATGGACCGACTTACCATGTACCGGGAACAGGAAGCCCGACTGGTCGAAGATTTGCCGGAATCACTCAAAAGCAAAATCACCAAGGTGAAGAGATAGCTCCCCAATGAAAAAAAACCTCAGTCACAAAGAGATCATGGCTATCGAGCGGGTGAAAATGCCCGAACAGGACCCGCAGCAGCGAAGCCGCAATTTTCAGGAAGTCAATCTGGGCCTGAGCAAACAACAGGCCATGCGAGAAGCGCAACGCTGCCTGCAGTGCAAAAGCCAACCCTGCGTTGATGGCTGTCCGGTTCGTGTGCGAATTCCCGAATTTCTGGAAGCAATCGCCGAGGACAATCTGCCCCTGGCTGCTCATATTCTGCTGAAGGACAATACGCTGCCGGCAGTCTGTGGCCGCGTCTGTCCCCAGGAGGACCAGTGTGAAGTGCTGTGTGTCCGCAGCGCCAAATCCGGACCGGTGGCCGTCGGCCATCTTGAACGCTATGTGGCCGACTGGGCCATGCAGAATCCCGACAAGCTGCTGAAGCAGGATCGTCCCGAACCCAGCGGTAAAACCGTGGCAGTGGTTGGATCCGGCCCGGCGGGTTTGACCATGGCCGGGGAACTCGCGCATATGGGTCACCAGGTGACCGTTTTTGAAGCCTTGCATGAAACCGGCGGTGTCCTGCGTTACGGAATCCCCGAATTTCGGCTGCCCAAGAACATCGTCGATGCGGAAGTGGAGCGCCTGGAAAGACTTGGCGTCACCATTGAATGCAACGTCATTGTCGGCAAAACCCTGACTCTCGAAGACCTGACCCGCCAATTTGACGCCGTCTTTATCGGCAACGGCGCCGGCCTGCCGATGATGTTGAACATTGAAGGAGAAAATCTCAAGGGAGTTTTCTCCGCCAACGAGTATCTGACCCGGGTCAACCTGATGGGTGCCTGGCGCAACGACCTGCCCACGCCGATTATTCAGGGCCGGCGTGTGGTAGTCATCGGCGGCGGCAACACGGCCATGGACGCGGTTCGCACCGCCCGACGGCTGGGCGCTGAAAGGGCCATCATCCTCTATCGACGCAGCGAAGAGGAAATGCCGGCTCGTGTTGAAGAAATCAAGCATGCCAAAGAGGAAGGTATCGAATTCATCCTGCTGGCTGCCCCTCTGGAAATTCTTGGTGACGACAAGGGCTGGGTTGCCGGCCTGCGCTGCCAGCGCATGAAACTTGGCGAACCCGACGACTCCGGCAGACGGCGCCCGCAACCCATTGAGGGCGACACTTTCTTGCTGGAGGCCGACGTGGTTGTAAACGCCATCGGTACCCGCCCTAATCCTCTGCTGACGGCGACGGCTGGCAATCTGAAATTATCCCCCAAGGGCAATATTGCAACGGATGAGAACTGTGCTACCAACATCCCCGGTGTTTTTGCCGGTGGCGACATCGTGCGTGGTGGTGCCACGGTTATTCTGGCCATGGGCGACGGCAAAAAGGCGGCCGCTGCCATTGACAACTATCTCAGAAAATCTTCCTGAAAAAACGACCTCCCTTAACACAAAGGCAGCCAGGATATCGTCCCGGCTGCCTTTGTTTGTGAAGCGGACACCGCGGTTGATACCCTCTGCGGCATCCCACCGACCCACATAAGAGCCTTACGTTCAACGGGTCGCCAGAACATTGAGGCTTTTGCGCGCTTTTTAATCCGTGGTAGGATCAGAACACCTGGCATGGATGTGCCGCTTATGACCAGAACAACGCTGTATGCCGGTCCTTGTTATCTATACCTGAAAAGCTATTCCCGGGCGTTGCCGGTCCCTGCAGATACGATCGAGACTCGGGCAACCCGACGGAACTTGAATTTTTGGGAGGGATCCGATGTTGCCGTCTTTTCGTTCCCGACGCTTTGCTTGGCCGCTTTTGATTTCAATCTCCGCCTGCATCGCAGGCTGTGTCGGCCAGCCCACTCCCCACCAGCCTCCGGACCCCATAGGCCGGCTGCTCATCCCCGCCGAACAAACCAACGATATCGGTCGCCCCCTGGGGCACATGGGCTACGCAGTACAGGTTGGAGCCTTCAGAGAACTTGACAATGCGGTCCGCTTTGAAGACACCTTGAACCGGAGAGGTATTGAGGCCTTTTACTTTCGAGACGATTCGGGTTTGTTCAAGGTTCATTTCGGCAACCACGCCGACTATGGAAGCGCTCGCTCACAGGCTCAACAACTCGCCGCCCAGGGTCTTATCGGTAATTATTTTATTGTTGTCCCGGAAAGCTACAGCAGCTATCAGTCTACAGCAAACGACCAGAGCCGGTTACGCCACGACCTGGTCCATACCGCGAAACGCTTTATCGGCGTTCCCTACCGCTGGGGTGGCACGGATCAGTCCAGCGGCTTCGACTGCAGCGGCCTGACCATGGTCAGCTATCGCCTCAACGGCCTGGAGTTGCCTCG
>PWVL01000214.1 GCA_003561875.1 Desulfuromonadales bacterium
ATTTTTCGTTGTGGCAAGGAAATCAAAGGGTTGCGCGGAGGCGTACATCGGTACGCCGCACAAGCAAACCTGCAGATTGACGCCGCTACAGCGGAAAAGGGCCGTTTCCGGATGAAAACTAACTATGAAAAAAGGCAGCATGAGTATGCTGCCTTTCAGGCTACCGCGAAGCGGTTTTGTCCAACGCAAGGGTCAGGCGCGGGCGAGTAGCCCGTCGCCTGCACCCTCTTGTTGGCACGCTATTTCCGATCTTACTTAAACTCTTTCGACGCTGCGTTCATAGAAGATGAACGAAACGCTATCTTCTTAATGGGCATCTTGTCCTTAAGAAGCTCGTAAAAGAGCTCGCAAAGATTCTCACAAGTAGAAACTTTCTTGGTCACAACTATTCTGTATTCCGGGTATGACCAAGCAAGTTCATGGTCTATCTTTTTAAGAGGGACACAATGCTCTGGATCGTTCTTGATACCTTCCTTTTTGTACACCGCAATAACCGCGTCCAGAAGCGGGTCGCCTTCTTGAAATAATGTTGCGTGGTGAAAATGGTCACACACCTCCCATGCCTTCTTGAATCCATCTTTGCAAGAGTGTGCAAATCCAGTTACCGGGTCCACGGTGTCTTCAAGTTCGATCGTTAAAAGACCTGAATGCCCGTGAAGATGTTTTGCTTCTCTGGGCCATTTCATAAACCTATGTGCGTATTGGAAATCAAGGTTTACGATTGACGTGTACTTGTCGTATGACATGATGAACTCCCCTCTAGGTTTTGGATTAACTGACTGATGGACTTTATCAAATTGGACAAACCGAACTAACACTCAGACACGTTTGACCCCATGCAAACCTCCTTTCATATTGCGACTTTTGCCGACCGGTTGCGCGTGGTACCACCTTCCTGCTGTCGGAAACTTGATTTCGCTGCTCATGGTTTCTCTCATGTTGGACCTTTAGTCTTCATCGCTTTCTGTTTACACTTCCGACAGATCCCTCGCAACTCGACATAAACCCCTTCGACGCTGCCCATTTCAGATACCTCCAGAGGCACCGGAATCCGATCCATTGCGTCGCTGCAGAAATCACCAATCATCTCGCACTCCGTGCAGACGAAGTGGTGGTGCCGATCCGTGTTGGCATCAAACCGGGCTCGATCTCGCATGGAGCCCACGCGAGCTATGACGCCTCTATCTTCGAGCAGTCTCAATGTTCGATATATGGTGTCGACCGAAATGGCAGGGATCCTCTTCCGCACACGGGCGAGGATCGTCTCGGCATCGGGGTGCTCCTCGCTGCCGGCCAACTCCCGAAGAATCTCGGTTCGCTGATGTGTTGCCTTGACGCCCTGACGACGGCAGGTCTCAAGAAACTCCGCAACACGTTTCTCTACCTGTTGTCTTGGTATCACCCGAAGAAACTCCTTTCGTAATAATTACTATTTAGGAATAGTACGTCATTAATGCATGTCATGCAAGCACTTTTTCGGCAATGCCTCAGGTGGTCGGGGAATAAGTCTTCATAGCGATTGGGGGGGCTTGATGACCCTCCACAACTTTGCGTCGGGTGGGCGAGTTGGATGTTGGGTGCATCGGGTGGAGCTGGACCAGGTCAACCTTCCGATATTTAAATACAATCACCAAAAAGATGGGCCTCCTCAAGAGCTACGGGCCGATTTTCGGTGGGTGAAATTAACCCCATAGCTTTCGTGGGGTTCACGCAGCACAAATGAATCACCCATCGGTACAGAGACACGACCTTTTCTTCGCATTCCGAGCATCTGCTGCGCTTTGATGACGAATACCTCGCTCCCCACGGCGATATTCTTCGACCAGAATTCCTCCCGCTGGCGTCGTTCAGACCTTTAATGCTTCTTCGATCCATTCGCGATGGGCTCTTACCTACTTTTCCCGGCTCCCCACCTCCACGACCTCGGTGAGGACATCGAGTGTAGGAATCGTATTGCGACGCCGTTGCCCCTGTATCTCATGCTAGTCTCCATGGTCCCATCCTTTCGGATGCAACATCACGCTGGCTCGAACCATGTTCAGATCGATATAAACAAGGTATCGTCAAAGATGTTCCCCAGATTCAATGGCAGTGGCATGATAGCGTCCCTCCCAGAAAGCGCCTTTGCGGTGTTTGCGATGATTGATATGCCTGGCCCATATGGCCGGCGACAAGCTGGATGGCCGATGGAATGGTGTTGGCCTCGGCACGGTCTTTTACCAGCTGGTGGACATGATTGGAGGTGACCGTATAGCTCAAGATTTGCAACGAAAACCGCTTGCGGGCTTCGAGCAGCCAGGTAATGAATCGAGAGCGGTCGTGGGCGAACTTCAACAAAAATTCTTTTTTGTGGCAGCGGTGAGTTATGTGCCAGATGCAGCCTGGAAGGTAATGCCGATTGGCTCTTGTCTTGCCTCCCCCCTTTGTCAGATCAAGAATTAGCAGACGACATTACCATAGCCCTGATTTTGATCCCGAAAATCGGCCTATAGGCAATTCTTGAGGGCCAATTTTGTGAAAAAATTTTGTTATTTCAGCAGCTTAAATCGATCCAACCTCCGATTGGTGCGCTTCCGAAAGTCGGATTTTCCTGCAACCCGGTAAACCATTTGGACAGCATATTCGTCGAGAGGTCAAAATGAAGGCAGGCAAGGCAATGCCCAAAACCACCTGCCTGTGCCAAAAGTCCCGCGACGCATCAGTTCCGGCAGGGGATGCCGGATGGAGCGGTTGGCAGGTCTCGCAGGCGCCGAGGAGAACCAAAATGAAAGGGATGATTTCCATATTGACGGTTCTAACTGTCATACTGACCGGCACAACCGGAAGTCGTGCACAGCCTTTTGAAGGCCTGGATGCGCCAGAACAACAGGCCATGTACGACACCTTTCAGTACGCCTTGGAAAATAATCCAAGCAATCAGGCCGCCGATTGGGTCAATCCCGACACGGGCCGATCGGGGATGGTCATGCCCATCGCCACCTATGATAACCACCAAGGGCAGCCCTGTCGCGAATTCATTACCACCATCATCATCGGCGGACGTGAGGAACAGGGTTACGGTACGGCCTGCAGGCAACCGGACGGTTCCTGGCAGATCGTAAGCGATGCTCCGAATGAAGAATCGGCGGCACCGCAAGCAACGACCTATTACGCGGCACCACCGGTACAGGTCTATCTGGATAGGTATTACTATTGCCCGGGGTATTATCCGGACCGTTACTACTACTTCCCGTCCGGCTTGTATGCCCCCTATTACCCGTACAACATATACCTCAGCTTCAGCTATATCCACCGCGGCGGCCATCGTTATTACGGTACCCATTACCTGGCTGGACGGACCTTCTACCGTCGTCATCCTCGTGCAACCCGGAAGCGCGTTGTTGTGCGACCGCCTTATCGGTACCAACCGCCGTCCTGGAATCCCCGGACTCATCGCCAAAGCGAAATTCGTGTTTTACGTCCGGCGCCAAACCGCCCGGTGACCCAGCCACGATCGACGACCGGCGGTCGTCCGGCACCCGGTTCTCCTCCCCGTCGGGATGATCGTATCCGCCATATCGGCCCTGATCGCCGGGACGGCACGCCGCGGCAACTTGAGCACTGGCGACGAGAAAACCTCGGCACGCAACGTCCCGGCAGCCGCCGGAACGAAGGCTTCCAACAGCAAAATAGGCCGCAACAGGGCTCGCGCATTCAGCCGACCCGACCCCGCCAGGACGGGAGCGCTCGCCAACCGGTTGCGCCCCAACAGGAACAGCGTGTCCCAGAACAGAATTGGTCACGTCAGGGTCGAGGCGATAGCCGACACTTCCATCGTCAAACAGAGCAGCGACCCCGGCAGCAGAATCGGCCAAGCCATGATGGCCGTTCCCGTCAAACAAACAGGCAACAGCCCGACCATCTCGGACGGCCGGCCCGAAGGCCTTGATAACCGTGAAGCGGCTCCGGGGTCCTTGGTTTCCCGGAGCCTTTAGCCAAATATCTCGACCAACCGGCCAGCCTCTAGAATTACTGGATGGCAGCTGGGCCCTAGGGGTCAGGGGGTCGGACCACGACAAGTTATTGATTTTTAATCAGAAATGCTCCAGAATTAGGTATTTTCAAGCCCTTTATGACCCTTTTCAGCCTCAAAATGAGGTCAATAGGCTTCGGTGGGCGCCCTGAGTTGATAGCCTTCTTCTGTTTTTGCAGCTTCTCTGCAGCATCTCTGTCTTTGGGGAAATTCCCGTCCCCCGGGATTCTCTCATCGCAGTTGTATTTCCGAACGTCCCAGGTGGCCAGATCTTCCAACTCTTGACTGGTGATTTTCATAATCCCCCTTTTCATCTCAGAATCAGGCCAAAACCGACTCGATGCTTCTTAGCCCTTCGAGGGCTCGCAGAGGCAGGGAATGGTGCCCTGAGGGTACCTGGGCTTCCCGGGGATTAATGCGGATCCGTGTGCAACCTGAAGCGGCAAGCCCTTCGGAAAGATGCCGGATGGTGGGAACAGCCTTGCCGGCTCCCAGTTCCAGAACTGCCGTAGGTTGTACGGCGGCGGTCAAAAAATGGTCGAAACGGTGCTGCTGCTCGGCCGAGCGCCGGGAGATCCAGGCGAAGTCGCAGAACATGAGGATGTTGGGGCGGGCCACGGCGCCGCAGCGGGGACAATGGGGAAAGGATTTCGCCCGCATGGTCATATTCCCGTTCATCGGTCCCCGGCCCAGCCCAACGACCGGGACACCGCCTTCCGCCAGCGGGCCTGCAGCTCTTCCCGCCGAACCTGGGACATCTGCGGTTCGTACCGCCTGGCCATCCGCCACCTCTCGGCCAACTCTTCCCGGCTTTGCCAGAAACCGACTGCGAGTCCTGCCAGACAGGCCGCGCCCAGGGCCGTGGTTTCGGTGTTGGCGGGCACCTCCACCGGCACGCCAAGCAGGTCGGCCTGAAACTGCATAAGAAAACCGTTGGCCACGGCTCCGCCGTCGGCCCGCAGCTCCTGCAGCGGCAGTTCCGCTTCCCGGCTCATGGCGTCGACCACGTCCCGGGTCTGGTAGGCGATGCTCTCCAGGGCCGCCCGGACCAGGTGCGCCCGCCCGGTGCCACGGGTCAAGCCGAAGATGGCGCCCCTGGCGTAGGGGTCCCAATGGGGAGCGCCCAACCCCGTCAGGGCCGGCACGAAATAGACATCCTCGTTGTCGGCCAGAGAGGCGGCCAGATGTTCGCTTTCGGCGGCGCTAACGATCACCCCCAGGCCGTCCCGAAGCCACTGGATCGCCGCACCGGTGATGAAGATCGAACCTTCCAGGGCATATTCCACCGGTTCCCCGCCGATCCCCCAGGCAATGGTGGTCAGTAGCCGCTGCCGGCTGACCACCGGCTGCCGGCCGATGTTCATCAGGAGAAAGGAACCGGTCCCATAAGTGTTCTTGGCCACCCCCCGCCGATAGCAGGCCTGCCCGAACAGCGCGGCCTGCTGATCCCCGGCGATGCCGGCAATCGGCACGCTCCGGCCGAAAAAGACCGCCGGGTCGGTCTCGCCGTAAACATGGGACGAGGGCATGACCTGCGGCAGCAGTTGACGGGGGATGTCCAGCCGGCCCAAGATGTCGTCATCCCAGTCCAGCCGGTGGATGTCGTATAGCAGGGTTCGGGAGGCGTTGGAATAGTCGGTGACGTGACAGCGGCCGCCGGTCAGCTTCCAGACCAGCCAGCTGTCGACGGTGCCGAAGGCGAGCTCTCCGGCAGCGGCCCGGGACCGCAGGCCGTCGATGTGCTCCAGCAGCCAGTGGATTTTGGTGGCGGAGAAATAGGGATCGATCAGCAGGCCGGTCTTCTGCTGCCAGGCAGGCTCCAGCCCCTCCTGCTTGAGCTCCTCACACAGCCGGGCAGTGCGGCGGTCCTGCCAGACCACGGCCGGCGCGACCGGCGCCCCGCTGCGGCGATCCCATAACAGGGCGGTCTCCCGCTGGTTGGCGATGCCAACAGCCCGCACCACCTTCGGCTCGATCCCGGCCCGCTGCAGAGCTTCGGCCACCACCTTCAGGGTGGCGGTCCAGATCTCTTCCGGATTGTGCTCCACCCAGCCGGGCCGCGGATAGTACTGGGGAAATTCCGCCGTGGCCTTGGCCCGCACCTGCCCGGCTTGATCGATGACCAGCACCGTCGAGCCCGTCGTTCCCTGGTCTATGGCCAATATAAAACCCTCGTTCATAACGACCTCCCAATCTTATAGACTGCCTCAAGGGCACCAATGACAGCAAGGACAATTTGTTTTTGCAGTCCTTGCTGTCCCTGTTGTCCATTTGGCTCCTTGTTTTCCAAGACACCACGAAACAATACTCACCGGCGCATAGGGGGAATTGCGGGGACAGTATATTTAATTACTTTGGCTTTGGTTTCCTTTGTCTTTGGTTTCGCGTTGAATTCCGGTTGAATTCCGGGGACAGTATATTTAATTACTTTGTCTTTGGGAATTGCGGGGACAGTATATTTGGAATTGCGGGGACAGTATATTTAATTACTTTCGTTGAATTCCGGGAATTGCGGGGACAGTATATTTAATTACTTTCGATGAATTCCGGGGACAGTATCACTGCTGTCTCATAGTTTCAGATAAGCCCTAACTGTCTGTCACATAATGATAATTTTCGTCTTGGCGGAGAAAACAACTCTTGTAAATCGCGCCGTTCAAACAAATTGAGCTGTAAAATTCGCAACATGCGTTGCAACGA
>PWVL01000229.1 GCA_003561875.1 Desulfuromonadales bacterium
CCGGCAAAGGTTTCGGGTGCCCTGGCTAGTTCCGCTTCAAGCCAGGCGGGGGGATTCAGGACGAGGGTCGGCTGGGCGTCAGGCATGATTTTCTCCGCAAGCTGCAGGCAGGGTGGATCAGTCCGGAAGGCAGACGCCGGGAGCCATCTTGGGGCTGTAGTGGCGCCGCAGCCACTGACTGAGGCCGTCAAGGCCGGGGAACAGCACCCGTTCGGTGATGTTGGCCTGGTCGAGCTTGTCGCGAATTTCCCATTTCAGTTCCGCCGGAATAATGATCTTGCGCCAGATTGGGGGATGCTCCCGAAGGCACTGGCAGAGAGGTTTTTGCGGGTCGGACATGACCGAGAAAAAAGCAAACTGGTTGACGATGCGCTGCTCCATTGAGGGCGGTTCGAAGAAGATCATCGAGTGATCGCGGGACAGGGCGGACAGTTCCTGCTGGTTGTGAATGATCTCGGTGAGCATTTCCACCGTAAAGACGTTGGCCCCCTCGGCGATGAGTTTGTCCAGCAGCAGCTTGGGCAGCAGTTCGTGGGCCTTGACATAATTGACCGCCCAGATGGCGCCGTCGAGATGAAACTTGCAGATGTTGGCGGTGGCGAAGTGCATGGCGACAAAAGGCGAATAGGTCCAGTCCAGCAGGCGGGTCGGCAGACCGAAATGCTGGGCCCTGGCCATCCAGTGCCAGAAGGAGTCTGATTCCACGGCGCTGTGATGGGCGTATTTTTTGAAGTTGCGCATCAGGTGACGTTCCAGGGTGGCGTAATCGCCGCCGAGGCGCATCAGGGTGGTTTCCAGGGCGTAGCGGGCGTCGGACAGGCCGCGAAAAGCGAAGCGGGAGCGGAACCGACCCAGATGTTCGTTCCAGGAATCGAAGAACAGCTCTTTTTGCAACTCATCCCAACTGCGAATGCAGATTTCGTTCATGATGTCAACCGACGGTTTCGACAAGAGGCGGGTGTTCAGACCGTTCCCAGAATGACGCTCGACTCCTGAAACATGGCCCAGACTTCGTCCCCCTCAAACAGGTTCAGGGAAGCGCCGCCTTCTCGGGTGATGGTGGCGCTGATGGTGCTGCCTCCCGGCAGTTGCAGGGAGACTTCCGAAGTGACCTGGCCTTCGATGATGCGGCAGACGCGACCCTTGAGGAGATTGCAGGAGCTGAGCCGGGCCGCTCCCAGGTCTTGAACAAGGACCACGGCCGGAGCCTTGACCATGGCAAAGACCTCCCGCCCGGGCGCCAGGCCCAGAGCTTCGACGCTTTCGTTGGTGACTTGGGCGGTGAGGGTATCTTCCCCCTTGAGCTTGACCTGAACCAGAGTGTTGATGCTGCCGGGGTAAACCCGGACCACCTCGCCGGTCCAGAAGTTGCGGGCGCTGACCTTCATGTTGACCTTCCTGAGAAACTGGTAAAACTGCTCTCCGTCGTCAAGATGTTCGCCAAGGCTGTCGAGAAACCGTTGATGGGCCCCCTGAATGGCGCGATAGCGGCGGATGACTTCGCGCCCCTCTTCGGTGAGAAAGGTTCCGCCACCGCCCTTGCCCCCGACAGAACGTCGTACCAGCGGCTTTGCTGCCAGGTTGTTGAGGGCGTCGACCTGCTCCCAGGCGGTCTTGTAGCTGATGCCCTGGGCTTTTCCAGCCTTGGTGATGGAGCCGTAGCGGTCGATTTTTTCCAGCAGTTCAATGCGGCTGAGGCCGAGAAAATCCTCGCCGGCCATTGTGAAGCTGAGAGAACCGGAAACTTCCAGTTCCGACGGTCTGGTTCTGCCCACGACAATTCTCCTTAGTCGTTTCGGTTGGCATGGGTCGGCCGGCCACCGGATTGCGCGAAGACGAGACCGGCAGACGTGGGCGGCGGAATGTTTACAACCTACCGAGTCCGTAAGCGAAAGGCAAATAAAAAGCTGGCAGCCGCGCTGTTAGCTCCGCAGGTCGGAAGTCGCCTGCGGCGCAAAATCAAATTCCGCCGGCACGGGTCGGGTGTCGGGTTGGTCGCGAATGCCGTCGCCGTAGCAGGGCGCGGAGGTTGGTGTTTGGCGCGTCATTGAGGCAGTCTCTGCCGGAAATGCTGCTCTGAGGCCGACAATAACAAAGAGTAGTCTGTAGTGTAAAACTTTAAGTATATTAACGACTCAAGAGGAGAGGTTTGTGGCAGAAATTGGCAGCCAGGGGTGGTGATTATTTTCCGTCTTTGTGTTACTGTTCAATGCCTTATCATTTCGTGGTTAAAAAATGTGCAGAATGGCACCTTTTTTGAATACCTCAGCGGGTTTTGCCCAAATAATTGCTTGGGCTTCGTGTATCTGCCCTGAATGCGGGCAATGGTTTGTTTATTCATCGAGACAGGAGATGTCATGAGCGTACACCTGGACGAAAAAGTGGCACCGATTTATCAGGAAGTTCTGGCCCGCAACCCCGGAGAGACGGAATTTCATCAAGCGGTTCGGGAAGTACTGGAATCCCTCGGGCCGGTACTGAGCAAATACCCGGAATTCCGGGACAGCAAGGTGATTGAGCGGATCTGCGAGCCGGAGCGGCAGATCATCTTCCGCGTGCCCTGGCTGGACGACCAGAACCGGATTCAGGTCAACCGGGCCTTTCGGGTGGAGTTCAGCAGCGTTCTGGGACCCTACAAGGGCGGCATGCGGTTTCACCCGTCCGTTTACCTGGGCATCATCAAGTTCCTGGGTTTCGAACAGATTTTCAAGAACTCCCTGACCGGTCTGCCCATCGGTGGGGGCAAGGGCGGTTCGGACTTCGATCCCAAGGGCAAAAGCGATGCCGAAGTCATGCGTTTCTGCCAGAGCTTCATGACCGAATTGTATCGGCATCTTGGCGAGCACACGGACGTTCCGGCCGGGGATATCGGTGTGGGCGCCCGGGAACTTGGCTACATGTTCGGCCAGTACAAGCGCATCACCAACCGCTACGAGTCCGGTGTGCTCACCGGCAAGGGGCTGAATTGGGGCGGCTCTCTGGTGCGCAAGGAAGCCACAGGTTATGGTGCCACCTTCTTTGCTCAGGAAATGCTCAAGGCCCGGGGCGATTCACTGGAGGGAAAGACCTGTGTCGTCTCCGGTTCCGGCAACGTGGCGATTTACACCATTGAAAAAGTCCACCAGTTTGGCGGCAAAGTGGTAGCCTGTTCGGACTCCAACGGGGTCATTTTCCATGAAAAGGGCATCGACCTGGATCTTCTCAAGCAATTGAAAGAAGTGGAGCGCCGCCGAGTGAAAGACTATGCCTCCTATCACAAGGACGCGATCTTTACCGAAAACGGCAACATCTGGGAGATCCCCTGCCAGGTGGCCTTCCCCTCCGCCACCCAGAACGAAGTCAACGGCAAGGATGCGGCGAAGCTGGTGAAAAACGGCTGCATTGCGGTCAGCGAAGGGGCCAACATGCCCACCACCCCCGAGGGCGTGGAGATCTTCCTCGAAGCCAAGATCGCCTACGGCCCGGCCAAGGCGGCCAACGCCGGCGGGGTGGCCACCTCGGCTCTGGAGATGCAGCAGAATGCCAGTCGGGATTCCTGGGACTTTGAATATACCGAGAAACGGCTGCAGGACATTATGATGAAAATTCACCGGAGTGCCGCCGAGACCGCCGAAGAGTTCGGTACCCCGGGCAATTTGGTCAATGGCGCCAATATCGCCGGTTTCATTCGCGTGGCCAAGGCCATGCTGGCAATGGGCGTGATCTGAGCGGCAGGATGGCCGGCCGCCACCATTGTGTCTGCCGGTAAAAGACTTTCAATATTGCACGATATGACAAAAAAGCCCGGCCGAAGCCGGGCTTTTTTGTCATGATAGTTCATAACGAAGAGACGGCTCCTTCAGCGAAAACAAACCAGCTGCTGTGCCACCACATCGGCCATCAGGCGCAAGGGTTTCCGCCAGCTTATGACCCGAATCGCCTCGGCAAAGCGACGGCTGTCCGGGAGTTGTTCCATCAGCTGGTTGGGTTGTCCAGCCAGAAACTCCGGGTTCAGCAGGCAGCCGGGATTTTCCGGGAACAGTGCCAGATAGAAGATTTCCGTTTCCACCAGATCCTGAAAGAAGTGGCTGCCAAAGGACAGTTCCGGCATCAGTCCCCCGCTGGCGAAGGCGACCTCGGCAAGGGCGGTGACGTTGTTGATCTCGGCAAACCGGACCGGTACGCCGAGAGAGGGGGTCGTGGTGCCCCAACGGCCCGGCCCCATAAGCAGGGTGGGATTGTCCTGTCGATGACAGAACTCCCGATTCAGTCTTCCCACGAGGCGGGCGACCTCGTATTTGTCCCCCTGGGACAGAGCGTTGTAGGCCGAGGATTCGATCCAGATCAGGCTGCTCACAGATTGGATCAGGTTGCCGCCCATGAAGTTTCCTGTCGAGCGGAAGAAAATACGTTTCCGGGCAAGATTTTTCGGCAGTTTGACGGCCTGTTGGGCCCCCCGGGTCTGTAGAGGACGGCACTGCAGAAGGTTGATGCGGGGGGTGGTACCGCCATAGAAGCTGGCGGTAAACTCTACGTCGACGGGATAACGGTAGGTGGCTTCCAGGGTTTTGAGCATGCGTTGCATCAATTCGCTGAAGCGGGTCTCCCGGAACAGTTTCTCAAAGGTCAGCAACCGGGGTATCGAGGCTCCGCGACTCCGTTCCAGCTCCTCTTGTCCGAGCATCCGGTCGGGAACGGCATAACGCTCCAGTTCCAGGTTGTCGCAGTAGCGGCTCAATTGGTTGAAAGGAAGGGTTGTCAGTTCGTTGCTGCTGACGTCGAGAAGATCGACATCCCGCTGGGAAAAGCGGCGCAGATCGTCAAATCCGTGGAGGGGCTGCTGCAGGGGATTGTCCAAGGCGACGATGCGGGGATAGTCGTTCTCGACCCGATCCACGGCGCGGGTGCCGAGGCCGAAGACCAGCCGCAGCATGCCCGCCCTGGGGTCCAGTTCCCGGTTCCAGACAAAGGTGTTGTGAGATATGCCTACCCCGGCCAGTTCGGGAAAGTAATACTGTTCGTGATAGGCTCCGGAAACCCGCTGTACCAGCAGCGCCATCTGTTCCTGGTACCGGTCCAGACCACGCTGGCGGCGGTAGGCCAGGGCGTCCGGACTCATGGTGCTGGCAAAAATCTGTCGTACGGCCTCTTCAAACTGCTGGTAGCGATCTTCCGGCGAACCCTGGTTGACACAGAAAAAGCTATCGTACTTGCCGGCAAAGGCGTTGCCGAAACCGTCCTCCAACAGGCTGCTGGAACGGACAATGATGGGGTATTGGCCGAAATGCTCGAGCATTTCCTGAAACTGAATGCGCACCGGCGTTGGAAAACTTCCCCGACTCAGCTTCTCCCGCAGTTCATCGGCGTGCACAAAGTAGCCTTCGGGGGTCTGTTGACGCATGAGCAGCTTCCACCAGCCGTTGTGAACGATGTAGGAAAAGTAGATGTCCGAGGCCACATGAAAGGAGTCGTGGGGCTCCAGGTACTGCTGCCAGTCAAAGTCCAGATCCTGTAGCAGGATGTTGCGAGCCAGCAGCATGCCCACCGCCTTGCCACCGATGTAGCCGGTGCCAATGGTTCGGGCCTTGATGTTTAAAAGGTCCTCCAGGTGCAAGTAGCGCCGGGCCAGTTCCAGCATGCGCTCGTCGTGGCCGATAAGCATGCGGCACAGTTGTTCGGCCATGCCGCGACGCTGTTCCTCGGCTGCGGGTTCCCGCATCAGTCGCTCGGCTTCCAGAAAAAGACGGTCCCAGTAGTCCAGTTGGCGTCGGCTTTGGTCCGCGCTGCCCATGTAGATTCGGGTCAAGCAGGTGGCTTCGTCGCTATTGGCAATCGGAATAAATTGAGTATCCTGTTCCAGGTGGGGCAGAAACATGGTAGGTGAGCGGCGTTCCCAGACTTTCATGGGATGGACGTAATTGCGGCCGTTGCAGGTATAGATATCCAGCAGCAGTTGGGTGGTGTTGCGAATTTGGGCAATGGTCTGGAACGAGTGACCGCTGCGCAGCAGACCGAAGTAGGCAATGGTATCCAGTTCGAAAAGGTAGGGGCAGGTGACCTGGAAAAAGTTGCCGATCATGGCGTCGGTGGCCCAGGCCAGCAGCAGGTCGGTAAGGCAGTCGAAAACATAAAAGGCCTGCGGTCCGGTGTCGGTGAGGATCTGATGGACCCGGCTGGCGAAGGGCTCGAAACCCCGGTAGGCGTCCAGCTGGTGTACTGTGACGGCGGAGGACTCCTCGACCAGGGCCTTGTGGCGACCAAAGCGCATGTACACGACCTTGCGCCCCCGCTCCAGTGAGGTGCGGATAAAAGGGGTCACGAAGTACGCGTAATCGGCAACGCTGTCCATGCGCCAGACGACATTGTCGCCGATGCGCAGATCGTCGAGAACCCGGTCCAGTCCGGGGAACCCTGTGGTTGCCCGTCGCTCAAGATTCATGCCGGTCCCTTTCTGCAGGGGGGAAACATTTGCGATGCCACCAATTATAGAGAACTGACGCGTTCGATAAAAGGGTTCCGAAGGTTTTTTTGTCCAGCAAAAGGCCCTTTTGTTTCGTCGTTCCGGTCCGCGCCAGGGGCTACCTCTTGACGGCTCCCCCACAGATTTGGTCTGATGAGCCCAGCAAGGCATTTTTTTCCATTGGAGATCCCATGTGTCAATCCCCTGACCGCCTGCTGAACCCCTTGTGGGGAAGGCTGCAGAATGTCTCAGCAAAGGCGGCA
>PWVL01000027.1 GCA_003561875.1 Desulfuromonadales bacterium
GGGTCTCCCTGGCCTGCGCCCGCGCTGCCGCCGAAGAAGTAGGTCTCTCCCTGTATCAGTACATAGGCGGCACCAACGCCCGGGAATTGCCCCTGCCGATGCTCAACATTCTCAACGGCGGCGCCCATGCCGACAACAACGTGGACATTCAGGAATTCATGATTATGCCCACCGGAGCGACCAGTTTTCGCGAGGCGCTGCGCATCTCCACCGAAATCTTCCATGCTCTGAAATCGGTACTCAAGAGTCGCGGCTATGGCACCGCCGTCGGTGACGAAGGCGGCTTCGCTCCCAATCTCAAAAGCAACGAGGAAGCCCTGGAAGTCATTATGGAAGCCATCAGGGCAGCCGGCTACAAACCGGGCGACGACGTGATGCTGGCTCTGGACGTGGCCGCCTCCGAACTGTTTCAGGACGGCCAGTACCTCCTTGAGAACGAAGCCCAGCCTCGAAAAAGCCCGGCGGAACTGGTCGCTTTTTACGAAGATCTGGTCAACCGCTATCCGATTATCTCTATTGAGGACGGCATGGCCGAAAATGACTGGGACGGCTGGAAACTGCTGACCGAAAAACTCGGGCACCGGATACAGATCGTCGGTGACGACCTGTTCGTCACCAACACCCGCATTCTCAAGCAAGGGATTGATCAGGGCATCGCCAACTCGATTCTCATCAAACTCAACCAGATCGGCACCCTGAGTGAAACACTTGACGCCATCGAAATGGCCAAGCGCGCCGGCTACACCGCTGTCGTTTCCCATCGCAGCGGCGAAACCGAAGACACCACCATTGCCGACCTGGTGGTAGCCACCAACGCCGGTCAGATCAAAACCGGCTCGGCCTGCAGAACCGACCGAGTATGCAAATATAACCAGTTGCTGCGCATCGAGGATGAATTGGCGGAAAGCGGCCGCTTTAACGGTCGTGAGGTCTTTTATAACCTGCGGCGGCAATAGACTCGAGGGGTTGTCGGCAAACTGCCTGCGTCTGCGTCGGCGCGCCCTTCCACAACAAAAAATCCCCAACATAAAAGGCCCGTGACAAACCACAGGCCTTTTATGTTGGGGATTTCCCGTTTTTTCCCGGCTTCGGCCCGGGCGACCCCATCACTTTTTGACCATGGAGAAAAATGACTTTTTGAATCCGTGGCTCTCGTGCTAGTATCCGTTCGAATTTTTTCAGAACACAAAGGGTCCCGACGGATGCTCTCATCTGCTCGGTTTTTTTGCGACATGCGGGTTTTGGCGGCTCGGTTTCCGGAATTTCCACCGGCACTTTTTTGATGAACAGCGCCAAATATGAATGCTATTCAACCGACACAGCCATCATTATCGGACAGGACGGGATTTCAAATCATGAACATGGAACTGCTTTTTGTCGGGGTCTGCATTCTCGGCGTTATCGCCATGCTGGACATCATGGTCGGGGTCAGTAATGACGCGGTTAACTTTCTTAACGCCTCCATCGGCTCAAAGGTGGCCCCTCGAGTGACGATCATGGCCATTGCCAGCCTCGGCATCATGCTCGGGGTGACCTTTTCCAGCGGTATGATGGAGATTGCCCGGAGCGGCATCTTTCATCCCCGCTACTTCACCATGCCGGAACTGCTCACGGTTTTTCTGGCAGTCATGATCACCGACATTATCCTGCTCGATCTTTTCAACACCTACGGACTGCCCACCTCCACCACGGTTTCCGTCGTCTTTGAACTGCTCGGCGCCGCTGTCGCCATTTCCCTGTTGAAGCTCCATCAGGCGGGGGAAAGTCTCGCCTTGATTGCCGATCATATCAATTCAACCCGCGCCTTCGCCATCATCATAGGTATTCTGCTTTCGGTGGTGATCGCCTTTATCTGCGGCGCCATCGTGCAGTTTTTCAGCCGCCTGCTGTTTACCTTTGATTATAAGAAACGCATGAGACGCTACGGCGCCCTGTGGGGCGGTGTCGCTCTGTCATCCATCACCTACTTTATCGTGGTCAAGGGGGCTCGGGGAACGACCTTCATGTCCTCCGCGACGGTGGACTGGATCGATACCCACACCCTGCCCCTGCTGACGGTTATCTTTGCCTGCTCCGCCACCCTGCTGTTCCTGTTGCAGTTTGCCCGCATCAACATCCTCAAACCCATCATACTGGTCGGCACTTTCGCCCTGGCCATGTCCTTTGCCGCCAACGACCTGGTGAACTTTATCGGTGTGCCGCTGGCCGGGCTCAACGCTTACAAAGCGGCCCTGGCCTCCCCTTCCCCCCTGACCGTCAACATGGCCGCCCTGGGCGAGGCGGTAAGGCCGGACACCCTGTTTCTGCTGCTGGCGGGCGTGATCATGGTAGTGACCCTGTGGTTTTCCAAGAAGGCCCGCAGCGTCAGCGAAACCGAATTGCGGCTCAGTCAACAGGACGAGGGCAACGAACGTTTCGAGTCTATTTTTCTGTCCCGGGCTCTGGTGCGGTTGGTGCTGCACATTTTTGACAGCGTGCGCCTGATCGTTCCTCTGTGGCTACGTAACGTGGTCAGCCACCGTCTCGATGTCCGTGCCGGACGCAGCAACCTGGAAACCGGTGAGAGACCCACCTTCGACCTGCTGCGCGCTTCCGTCAATCTCATGGTGGCCAGCGCCGTGGTGTCCTTCGCCACCTCCTACAGGCTGCCTCTTTCGACCACTTATGTTACCTTCATGGTGGCCATGGGAAGTTCCTTCGCCGATCGTGCCTGGGGAAGGGAGAGCGCCGTATACCGGGTGACCGGTGTTCTCACCGTCATCGGCGGCTGGTTCATGACCGCCCTGATCGCCTTTTCCCTCGCCGCCCTTTTCGCCACGGTCATCTTTTACGGCAAGGCCCTGGGGGTGGTCCTGCTGCTGATCCTCGCCGCCGGCCTGATTATCAACGCTCACCGCAAACATCGCAGTATGATCAGGGAAGCGTTCAGTGAGAAAATCTTCAATCTGAAATCCATCTCCGACCCCAAAAGCAGTGTTGAAACAACCTTTGAACACATGGCCGTACTGCTGCGTGAGATCCGCCTTTCCCTCGACGCCACCCTGGAAGCCCTGTTTCAGGAAAATATCGATGACCTCGGGGTTCACCGCAAGAGGCTGAGCCGCCTTCAGCTATGGTCCAACATCATCAGCGCCAATGTCTTCAAAGCCATGCGACTGCTGGATCAGAAGGGCCTCAAGACCTGTCAGAAGTATGCGCAATCGGCCCTGCGCCTGCAAAAACTCTCCGACGGCCACCGGGATATCGTGCTGCGCGCCTACACCCACGTGGGCAATCACCACCGGGGCCTTCTGCCGGTCCAGATCGAGGAACTCGAATCCGTCCGCCGGTTGCTCAACGACATCCTGTTGGAAGTCGAAGAAACCTTCACCCGCCGCCAGACCGCCGACCTGCACCGCCTGACCCAAAAAGACCGGCAACTGCGGGACCTGGCCGCAGAACTCAATCGCAGACAGATTGTGCGAATTCATGACAACACCTCCAAAACCCGCCTGAGTCTGCTTTTTTATTCCATTGTCGGCAACGCCATGATGATCTCCAAACAAAATCTGGAACTTCTGGAAGTGTTCCACCTGTCCTTTGGGGAAATCGAAGAGACCCTGAAAAAATAACGCCTTTGCACTGGCTCCAACGTCAACGCCCCCGGTTCGTGACAGAACCGGGGGCGTTGACTTTTTGCAATGCAAACAGTCCTTGCGACAGCAAAAAAATTCAGTTGACCAGGGACTGAATAGGTGCCGGAATCCGGCCGCCCCGGGCAATAAACCCATCCGAACCGAAATTGTGCACCGCCATGACCGGCGCCGTACCGAGCAGGCCACCAAATTCCACCATATCCCCCACCCGACTTCCAGGAACGGGAATGATCCGCACGGCGGTGGTTTTTTTATTGATCATGCCGATAGCCATTTCGTCGGCGATGATCGCCGACAGAGTGGCCGGTGAAGTCTCCCCGGGTACGGCAATCATGTCCAGTCCCACGGAACAGACGCAGGTCATGGCTTCCAGCTTATCCAGACTTAAGGACCCCCGCTGCACAGCCCGAATCATTCCCTGATCCTCACTCACCGGAATAAAGGCCCCACTCAGGCCGCCAACCGAAGATGAGGCCATGGCGCCCCCCTTCTTCACCGCGTCGTTGAGCAGTGCCAGGGCGGCGGTGGTGCCGTGAGTACCGCAACTGTCCAGACCCATAGCTTCAAGAATGGCCGCCACACTGTCGCCGACAGCCGGGGTCGGTGCCAGAGACAAATCGAGTACGCCGAATTGCGCGGCAAGACGCCGCGCCACCTCCTTACCCACCATTTCCCCCATGCGGGTGATCTTGAAAGCCGTCTTCTTGATGCACTCGGCAATATCGCCAAGATCGGGATTCACCAGGGAACGTACGGCGGCATTGACGACACCGGGGCCACTGACTCCAACATTGATCACCAGATCCGGCTCCCCAACGCCGTGAAACGCACCAGCCATGAAAGGATTGTCCTCGGGAGCGTTGGCGAACACCACCAGTTTGGCGCAGCCGATACCCTGACGATCCGCGGTCAATTCCGCCGTCTGCTTGATCACCTGTCCCATCAGCGCCACTGCGTCCATGTTGATGCCCGCACCGGTCGTCGCCACGTTCACCGACGCACAGACCTTGCGGGTGGCGGCGAGAGCCCCGGGAATGGATCGGATCAGGTTGCCATCGCCCTCAGTGGTACCTTTTTGCACCAGGGCGCTGAATCCGCCGATAAAATCCACCCCAACCTCCTGCGCCGCGCGATCAAGGGTTTCCGCTACGGAACAATAATCATCCGCATGACAACTCTCGGCGACCAGCGCGATGGGGGTGACGGAAATCCGCTTGTTGATCACCGGTATCCCATAAAGACGTTCAACCTGCTCCGTCGTCGACACCAGTTTTTCGGCGCAGCGCAAAATCCGCTCATAGATATTCCGGTTGAAGGTTTCGATGTTTGGATGGCTGCATCCGCGCAGGCTGATGCCCATGGTGACGGTGCGAATATCAAGATGCTGTTGATTGACCATCTGAATGGTCTCAAGGATCTCTTCGGGCTGAATGAACATGCGCGGCCTCCTCAGATCCGGTGCATGAAGCGAAAGGCGTCTTCGTGCTGCACATTGATCTCAACCCCCAGCTTTTTGCCAACAGTCGACATGGCTTCCTGGAATGTTGCAAGATCGAAGGCTTGTGCACTGACTTCGGCCAGCATGATCATCGTAAACAAATCGCTCATGATGGTCTGGCTGATGTCAACAATATTGACCTGGTGCTCGGCCATCACTCGGGAAACCTCGGCAACGATGCCGACCTTGTCCAAGCCGATGACCGTGACGACAAAACGACTTGATAGCATGTTCATTCCTTTTCCGGGACAACCGCCGGGCTCCGGCGGGAACGAATAATGGTGATCTGAAGACTCGAAAAAAACGGTCGCGACGGGCCGCTTGAGGAACTGACGGCGGTCAACATTAAACGCAATGGAGCACCCTGTCAACCGGGGTCTCCGGGAACCCGAAGGTTCCTTTGAGGAACATGAAAAACCCTGCTGTTACCTCCACGGGCGGCAGGGTCAAGGCGGAAACCGACGATGCTGAACTCACCGATAAATCATCTTTCGGGTCATGCCACCGTCGAGGGTCAGATTCTGTCCGGTTAAAAAATCGTTGGCCGGGTCGGCCAGAAAAAGCGCCAGACGGGCCACATCCGAAGGCACTCCGACACGGCCCGCCGGATGCTGTTGATGATCGGCCGCGGACAGCGTCGTCTGCACTCCACCGGGACGCCGGGCACTGACGTCGATCCAGCCGGGGCTGATACAGTTGACCCGGACAGCGGGACCGAGGCTGATCGCCAGGGCATGAGTCAGTGCGACCAAACCGCCCTTGCTCGCCGCATAACTCTCCATGTCGGCTTCCGACATGGCGGCCCGGTTAGAAGCAATATTGATAATAACACCCTTGCGACGCGTCAACTCCCCGGCCCAGGCCCGACAGCACAGAAAGGCTCCGGTAAGATTCACGTCCAGCACCCGCTGCCATTCGACAAGACTCAATTCCTGCAGCGGCTTGCGCAGGCAAACACCGGCATTGTTAATGAGCACATCCAGTTGGCCAAAACGGTCACAAACCTGTTCCACCGCAAGGGAAACCGCCCCTTCGTTGCTGACATCGGCCTCAATAAAACAGACACGGCCCCGGGTCGCCAGCTCCGCCTCCGCAGCTCTGCCCGCTTCGCCGTCCCGATCAACAAAAGCCACCCGGGCACCGGTGTCCAGAAAGGCCTCCGTCAGAGCTTGGCCGATCCCCCGGGCGGCTCCGGTAATAAAAACAACCCTGTCTTGCATATTCATATCAAAACAGCCCATGTCGATTACAAATTATTGGCGCTACTGTCGACAGCTCTCTTCTGCCAGGGCCAGCGACCCGTCAGTTCCACTTCCAGAGCAAAACTCAAAAAGGTCCGAATCAGCACCACCATCGCCAGGATCCCCACAGACTTAAATGTCAGATCGACCGTGACCGTACGGATGATATCGGCAGCAATCAGAAATTCCAGTCCCAGCAGAATGCCGCCGCCAAGGCGATAGCGAAGAAATCTGAAAATCAATTTTTTCTCTTTTCGAGCGAACAGATCTCTCACTGCGCTGATCAAACCTTCCAGAGCGAAGCAGGCAATAATGGAAATACCAATGAATTCA
This sequence comes from Desulfuromonadales bacterium, assembly GCA_003561875.1. Lineage (GTDB taxonomy): Bacteria > Desulfobacterota > Desulfuromonadia > Desulfuromonadales > Syntrophotaleaceae > SLLR01. Next base: position 6,708 of record PWVL01000027.1, read on the forward strand.
ATGGCAAAAACAGCCCCTCTGGCCACCAACACAAACCACTCTGACATCATAAGGATCTCCATCTTCCAATCCAGATAATCGACACAGCACTACCGGCTCGACTAGCGGATGTTATTGCCGCAGAAAACTGGCGATCAAATCACCGTGAACCTTCTTCAGAATCTCACCGGGCTGGAACATCTCCATAAACCAGGCATCCCGTAAAAAGCACCGCCCTGATCCAGTCACCATTATAATTCATTCAAAATTGGTCAGAAATCAAGACCAATTCGCGGTTCCCTTTCACAACATACAAAATACTCTCGAAAGCACTCCGCGTAGCAGGATCTTCCGTTACAAAATTTCCGCAACCCCTTCCGGGTTCGCCAGAAAATGGGCATGGCCGGCTTTGTCCAACTAGTGTCCATCCGGAAACTCCGGATGGACACAGCGCAGTTTTCATATGGGAAACGAGCAATTTTTCGTTGTGGCAAGCAAACCTGTAGATTGACGCCGCTACAGCGGAAAAGGGCCGTTTCCGGATGAAAACCAACTAGGAAACTGGAATTTTCTCCCTGAGAAAGCAAATTCATCAAAAACAGAACAAGGTTATAATGACGTCCACACCAGACAGCTGAAAACCGACAAAAAACCCTTCGAAACCTTTTTCCTGACGCCGGGGAAACACGCCACCAGCTTCCTTCTGAAACCACAAGCCCGCTACGCAGGCTTCAAGCGTTCCCCGCTGAAAAATCTTGTTTCAAAGCCGCATCCAAGGATAAGTGAAAATTGAGGTCTGTGGAAATTGAGGTCTTGACATCTTTGCGTCCTTTATGTAGAAACGGAGGGGTTTGGATACTGATGTTTTATCCGGCCGATCAAAAGAATCGGGTCAAAAGCTTCTGCTGGAAACTGAAACCCGCTCTGAGGCTCTGGCAAGTATGACAATTCCCCAGAGCGGTTCCGCAAGGGCCTCCGGTCGCTCGTATCGGCACACACCTGGTAATAAAGCCTCCGACCGACGGCGACGTGGACAGTCTGTTGCGATGTTGCTGGCGGCATTGTGGGCCTGCAGGCTAACCACAGGCATTGTTTCAGTGGCTGAACGGCTTTTCGAGCTTTTTGATCATCGCATACAATCTGCTGACGCTATCGACAGGGCCGCACCAACGTTTTCTCCCGAGCAGGATAAAGCATTTTCTGCATAAAGCTCTTGGGCATCAAAGCGACAGCATGAAAAAAAGAAACATGTGGTCTGTCCGTGTAGGGACGCCTGGCAACCCCTGCCAGCACCGAAACAATGATAATCGCCTTGTGATCGAACTGCACGCAGACAGTTGGCTGATCGCGACTGCTCACCGAATGCCGCGCAGATCCGGGCAATGAAGAATTTGGCCGCTTCAGGTTGGAGTGCCCAGATAATTGGAATTTTCTGTTGTAACGACACAGCGGCAGGTATCCCGGCGGGGTCACATACGGCAAGACGTGCCGCTGACAATATATGTTTGTTGGCTCTATTCTTTTATCGTAAACCCAGCCCAGATACGTTATCTGGCCATTAAAAAAGGAGAGGATAATCAACATGCAAACGTCCACATGTCAGAATTCCGGCGATTGTAAAATCCCAGATCGTGCCACACTGCCAAGGGACCTCTACCGCAAGCTTGCCGATTTCGTCGCGGCGCTTCCGCAAAAAGAGGGTCACATGGTCACCGTGCTGCACAAGGCCCAGAGCCTGTTCGGCTACCTGCCCCGTGAAGTCCAGGAGTTCGTTGCACAGCAGATGGGCGAACCTCTTGCCAAAGTCTACGGCGTGGTCAGCTTCTACACCTTCTTCACCATGGTTCCCAAGGGCAAGTATCCCATTTCCATCTGCATGGGCACCGCCTGCTTCGTACTCGGTGCCGAAAATGTCGTCGAGTCCTTCCAGAAGGTACTCGGCAACATTGAAGTCGGCGAAGTCACCCACGACGGCAAATTCTCCATCGACTGTCTGCGCTGTGTCGGGGCCTGCGCCCTGGCTCCCGTGGTCATGATTGGCGAGAAAGTCTACGCCAAGGTGACTCCTGACATGGTCAAAGGCATCATTTCAGACTTTTCATAAGACAGGAGATTCTCAAGATGGCAAAGCTCAATTCAATCGCGGACCTGAAAAAATTGCGGGCGGATTTGCAGGCACAGGCCAAGGCCAAGACCGACAAACCCCTCGTCAACGTCTCCCTCGCCACCTGCAGCGTCGCTTCCGGCGGCCGGGACGTCATGGAGGCCATGAAGGCCGAGGTGGCCTCCCTGGGTCTGGATGTCAACTTCATGCAGTCCGGCTGCATGACCTACTGCTATGCCGAACCGACCGTGGAAATCACCCTGCCGGGCAAGGAGCCGGTGGTCTTCGGCTTCGTCGACACAGATAAAGCCAAGCTCCTGGTACAGAAGTATGTCAAGGAGGGCGAACTGCTCGACGGTGTCATTCCGGTAGGCTACGAACGAGTCGTTCTTTAATAAGGGGGAGATACTCACCATGTCCGAGAAAAAACAGATCAGAATTGCAACCCGGAACTCGGGGTTCATCGATCCGGAGAACATCGATTCCTATATCGCTGCCGGCGGCTACCTGGCCCTGGCCAAATGTATTGAAGAAATGACCCCGGCACAGGTCATTGACGAAATGAAGGCCTCCGGTTTACGCGGCCGCGGTGGCGCCGGTTTCCCTACAGGCGTCAAGTGGGGCTTTGCCGCCGGTTACAAGTCCGACACCAAATACGTGGTCTGCAATGCCGACGAGGGCGACCCCGGCGCATTTATGGACCGTGCCATTCTCGAGGGCGACCCGCACAGCGTGCTGGAAGCCATGGCTATCGGCGGCTATGCCATCGGCGGCAACAAAGGTACCATTTACATTCGTGCCGAATATCCACTGGCCATCAAACGCCTCAAGATCGCCATCGAACAGGCCGAAGAAAAAGGCATGCTGGGCAAGAACATCTTCGGTTCCGACTTCAGTTTCGATCTGGACATCAAGTACGGCGCCGGGGCCTTTGTCTGTGGTGAGGAAACCGCGCTGATCAACTCCATGGAAGGTGATCGTGGCGAGCCTTACACCAAGCCGCCTTTCCCCGCCGAAGCCGGATACTGGGACAAACCGACCATCGTCAACAACGTCGAGACCCTGGCCGCGATCCCGGCCATCCTCACCAAAGGCGCCAGCTGGTTCAACCAGATCGGCACCGAGACCTCCAAGGGGACCAAGGTTTTCTGTATCGTCGGCAAGATCAACAACGTCGGTCTGATCGAAGTTCCCATGGGGATCACTCTCAAGGAAGTTATTTTCGACGTCGGTGGCGGCGTGCCCAACGGCAAGGAATTCAAGGCGGTACAGACCGGCGGACCTTCCGGCGGCGCCCTGACCTTTAAGGATCTCGACGTCAAGATCGACTATGAGGGTCTGGCTGCCTGCCAGTCGATGATGGGTTCCGGCGGCATGATCGTTATGGACGAGGACGACTGCATGGTGGCGGTGTCCAAGTTCTTCCTCGACTTCACCATGGAAGAGACCTGCGGCAAGTGTACGCCCTGCCGGATCGGCTCCAAGCGCATTTACGAAACTTTGGACAGAATCACCATGGGTCAGGGCACCATGGACGATATCGAGAACCTGAAACTTATGAGCACCGTAATCAAGGACACGGCCTTGTGCGGCCTGGGTCAAACCATGCCCAACCCGGTTCTTTCGACCATGCGCGTCTTTGAAGACGAGTACAGGGCCCACGTCATCGACAAGAAGTGCCCGGCGGGTGTCTGCACTTCTCTGCTGGAGTTTGTTGTGGTGGACGAAAAGTGCGTGGGCTGTACGCTCTGCGCCAAGGTCTGCCCGGTGGACTGCATCAGCGGCAAGGTGAAGGAAGTGCATGTCATCGATCAGGCGGCCTGTATCAAATGCGGCGCCTGTCTTGAGAAGTGCAAGTTCGACGCCATCATTAAACGTTAGAAAAGGAGACATCTCACATGTCTATGCTGAATATAACCATCGACGGCAAAACTACCCAGGTGCCTGCCGGCAGCATGATTCTCGATGCCGCCAAAAAACTGGACATCTCTGTTCCGACGTTGTGTTTTCTTAATCTCGACGTCATGAAGTACAATAACATGGCTGCTTCCTGCCGTGTCTGTGTGGTGGAAGTGGAAGGTCGCCGCAACCTGGCCCCCGCCTGCGCCACCCCGGTCATGGAGGGCATGGTGGTCAAGACCAACACCATGCGCGTTCTGCTCGCCCGCCGCACTGTTCTGGAACTGCTGATTTCCAACCATCCCAAGGATTGCCTGATCTGCGCCAAGTCCGGCGAATGTGAACTGCAGGATCTGGCCGAAACCTTCGGCATTCGCGAGATCAGCTATCCCGGCGTCATGTCCACCTTCCGCAAGGACGTCTCTCCGTCCATTATTCGCGAAATGGATAAATGCGTCATGTGCCGCCGTTGCGAAACCATGTGCAACGAGGTGCAGACCTGCGGTGTTCTTTCCGGCGTCAATCGCGGTTTCGGAGTCGTTGTCGCTCCGGCCTTCGAGATGAACCTGGAAGACAGCGCCTGCACCAACTGCGGCCAGTGCACCCAGGTCTGCCCTGTCGGTGCCCTGGTGGAACATGACCACACCTTGAAAGTAATTCAGGCCCTGTCCGATCCCGAGCTGGTTACCGTGGTTCAAACCGCCCCCGCGGTGCGGGCTGCCATCGGCGAGGCCTTCGGCATGGAGCCCGGCCAGTCCTTTACCGGCAAAATGGCCGCCTCCCTGCGCAGGCTCGGTTTTGATCATGTGTTCGACACCGACTTTGCCGCCGATCTCACCATCATGGAAGAAGGCTCCGAGTTTCTTGATCGCCTGCAGAAGTTTCTCGACGGCGACAAGAACGTCAAGCTGCCCATCATGACCTCCTGCTGTCCGGGTTGGGTCAAGTTCTTTGAGCATCAGTTCCCGGAACTGCTTGAAATCCCTTCGACAGCAAAATCGCCGCAGCAGATGTTCGGTGCCATCGCCAAAAGCTACTATGCCGAGTTGCTGGGCATCCCTCGTGAGAAGATGGTCGTGGTTTCGGTCATGCCCTGTCTCGCCAAGAAGTACGAGGCCGCTCGTCCCGAGTTTGCCGTCAACGGTAATCCGGACGTGGACATCGTCATTTCCTCCCGTGAACTGGGTCACCTGCTGAAACGGATGAACATCGATCTGTCCAAGCTGCCGGACGAGGATTTCGACAATCCTCTCGGCTTCTCCACTGGCGCGGCGCCGATCTTCGGCAACTCCGGCGGGGTTATGGAGGCGGCTCTGCGTACCGCTTATGAAGTTGCAACGGGCGAAACCCTGCCTTCCGTTGAGTTTGAATCCGTACGCACCCTGACCGGGGTCAAAACCGCCGAAATTAAGGTCGGTCCGCATACCCTCAACGTTGGTGTGGCTTCCGGTCTCGGCAATGCCCGCGAGCTGCTGGAAATGGTCAAAAGCGGCGAAAAACAGTTCCATGTCATCGAGATCATGGCCTGCCCCGGCGGCTGCATCGGCGGTGGCGGCCAGCCTTACCACCACGGCGACATGGAAATTCTCAAAAAGCGCAACCAGGTTCTCTACAATGAGGACGCCGGCAAGCCGCAGCGCAAGTCCCACGAAAACCCCTACATAGTCGAGTTGTATGAAAAGTATCTCGGCAAGCCGCTCAGCGAAAAGGCGCATCATCTGCTGCATACGCATTATTTCGAGCGGGAGAAGATGTAAGTTCTCGCTATAACAAGCCTGTAACTGAAATGACATCGGGTCGGATGAGGAATCATCCGGCCCGTTTTCAGATTCTATCAACACTGCCCGAGCATCCCCTTCTGCGGGTCGCCACCTGACGGGCGCAACCTTCTTTCCCGTTTTGCCCTGTGGAAAGTTGAGTTCGGAAAAGCAATTTTCCGCGGGGTTATTTGGCTGGGCCTGAACCCTCCCCGTTCGGGCCTGGCCACTTTTCCTTTTTGGCAGTGACGGCATTCGGCCGACGGCTTTTCCTGGTGCCAGTTCCTGACGGGTTTTTTCAAAAGCGCATCACTGTTATAATAGAGAGATGTTTCCATGTCGACCTCCTGCACGTCTCCCGATCGAAACCAGATCCGCCACTGGCTGACCACCACCAACCCCCATGATCTTGACGAACTCTGGCGTCAGGCCGACGCCGTCCGTCGTCAGCATGTAGGGGACGCCGTTCATCTGCGCGGCCTGGTGGAAGTTTCCAATCGGTGCACCCGTAATTGTCTTTATTGCGGCATCCGGCTTGCCAATTCCAAGGTGCCTCGTTATCTTATGACAACGGAGGAAATCCTGGACTGTACCCGGATCGCCGTCGAGGCCGGCTTCGGCACTCTGGTGCTGCAGGCGGGTGAAGATGAATCTGTTGCCGCTTCCTGGATTGCCGAGGTCATTAGTGCCATCAAGCGCGACACCGATCTGGCCATTACCCTGAGCCTGGGCGAACGGGATGAAGCGGATTACCGACTCTGGCGTGAAGCCGGAGCCGATCGCTATCTGCTGCGCTTCGAAACGGGAGATTCCAAACTGTTCGACACCATCCACCCGAGCCTGCCGGGTCGTCGCAGCGATCGCCTGGCGCTACTCGGCCTGTTGCGTAAAACAGGTTACGAGGTCGGGAGTGGCATCCTGGTGGGCATTCCCGGTCAGAGTTTTGATTCCCTGGTGGCGGATATCGAACGATTTGGCTCCCTGGATCTCGACATGATCGGAGTTGGTCCTTACATTCCTCACCCGGACACACCCCTTGCACAGCACAGCGAGCGTTTTCTCCTGGCCGATGGCGAACAGGTTCCCAATACTGTTGAAATGGGCTACCGGGTGCTGGCCCTCGCTCGTCTGATCTGCCCCCGGGCCAACATTCCCAGTACCACAGCGCTGGCGACTCTTGACGGTCCCGCCGGAAGAGAGCTGGGGCTGCAACGTGGCGCAAACATCGTGATGCCCAATCTGACACCGCAGAAATATCGCCGCATGTACGAAATTTATCCGGCCAAGGCGGCCAGCACCGAAGCCGCCGAACAGAGCATTGCCACCGCACTGGTTCAGATTCGCGCTCTGGGCCGTACCATCGGCAGCGGCCGGGGTGACTCTCCCAACCTGCTGAAAGACTGCTCAACCTCATAGAAAGAGAGAACCGCCATGTCCTTGCCTTCCATGAATCTCAGCGCCAACGCCGTCGATTTTATTGACGAGGGTCACCTTCATGGCCTGCTTTCCGGAGAAAAACCCTCCGCGGTGCGAATTCGTGAGATCATCTCCAAAAGTCTGAACAAAGAGGCCCTCAGCGTTGAGGAAACCGCCGTTCTTGTCCGTACCGACGACCCGGCGTTGCACGAGGAGATTTTTGCCGCCGCCCGCCAACTCAAGGAAACCGTCTACGGCAATCGTATCGTTCTTTTTGCGCCCCTCTACATTGGCAATGACTGTATCAACGACTGTACTTACTGCGCTTTCAAGCGCTCTAATTTTCGAGCTATACGTAGAACCCTGACTCCCGAGGAAGTTCGCCTGCAGGTCACCGCCCTGCAGGATCACGGGCACAAGCGGCTGATTTTGGTCTTTGGCGAGCATTCCCGCTACGACGCGGATTTTATCGCCGAAACGGTTCGAAACGTCTACTCGGTGCGTTCCGGTCACGGGGAGATTCGTCGCGTCAACATCAACGCAGCGCCGCTGGATGTCGAGGGCTACCGCAAGGTCAAGGATGCAGGTATCGGCACCTACCAGATCTTCATGGAGACCTATCACCACGCCACTTATGCGGCCATGCATCCCGGCAACACCCGCAAGGGCAATTACCTTTATCGCCTTGACGGCTTGAGCCGTGCTTTTGAAGCCGGCTGTGACGACGTGGGGCTGGGGGTTCTGTTCGGTCTCTACGACTGGCGCTTTGAAGTGCTGGCCATGGTACGGCATGCCCTCTACCTGCAGGAACGTTTCAACGTCGGCCCCCACACCCTCAGTTTTCCCCGCCTGCGGCCGGCCTCGGGCGTGAAATTTGACGAGAAATTCTTCACCACGGACGCGGAATTCAAACGGATCATCGCCATTCTGCGGCTTGCGGTTCCCTACACCGGGCTGATTCTGACCGCCCGTGAAAAACCGGAACTACGCCGTGAACTCATGTCCTTCGGAGTTTCCCAGATCGATGCCGGCAGCCGTATTGAGCTGGGCGGCTACACCGAGGCCGGGGATGCCCAGGTTATGGAACGGGAACAATTCTCCCTGGCCGATATTCGCTCTCTGGACGATGTTATGTGCCAGCTTATGAGCGACGGCTACGTGCCCAGTTTCTGTACCTCCTGTTATCGCAGCGGACGCACCGGTGAGCACTTTATGGAATTCAGCATTCCCGGTTTTATCAAACGTTTCTGTACCCCCAACGCCCTGCTGACTCTGCAGGAATACCTCATGGACTACGCCAGTCCTGAAACCCGCCGGGTCGGCGAAAAATTGATCAGCGAAGAATTGGAACGCATGGAAGACGGAGACATGAAACAGCGGACCATAAAGCAGCTTGAAGAGATCAAACAGCGCCATGTGCGGGATATTTACTTCTGAGATGGGCGACGTCCGCATCGAAAAGGATCTGCTCGGGCAACGGGAAATTCCGGCCGAGGCTCTGTACGGCATTCACACCGTGCGCGCTCTGGAAAACTTCCCGCTGTCCGGCCGGCCCGTTCACCGGGGTCTGATTCGCGCCTACGGGGCGGTAAAGCTGGCCTGCTGCCTGACCAACAGCGAACTGGGCTGCTGGCCGGAGACCAAGGCCCGGGCCATCGAAGCGGCCTGCCGTGAAATGATGGAGGGACGGCTTGACCAACATGTGCGCGTCGATGCTCTGCAGGGGGGTGCCGGCACCTCCACCAACATGAACGTGAACGAGATTCTGGCCAACCGGGCACTGCAACTGCTTGGCGAAGCGCCAGGCCGTTACGAACAGATCAGCCCCCTGGGTGATATCAACCTTCATCAGTCGACCAACGATACCTACCCGACCGCCCTCAAGGTCGCGGCCATTGGGTTGCTTCGGGATCTGGAACGGGAGGTGGTCGCCCTTCTCGAGTCTTTTCAGGCCCAGGAAAAGGCCCTGGCCCATGTGGTGAAGATCGGTCGTACTCAGATGCAGGATGCCAGCCTTATCACCCTCGGTCGGGAAATGTCCGCTTACGCTGAGGCTTTGGCCCGGGATCGCTGGCGTATTTACAAGTGCGAAGAGCGACTGCGGGTTGTCAACCTGGGCGGCACTGCCGTCGGCACCGGCCTCGCGGCCCCTCGCCATTACATCTTCCGCGTTGTAGAGCAACTCCGCTCCCTGACGGGCTATGGTCTGGCTCGGGCGGAAAATCTAATCGACGCGACCCAGAACACCGATGTGTTCGTCGAAGTGAGCGGCATTCTCAAAGCCCTGGCCTCCAATCTGTTCAAGGTCGCCTCCGACCTGCGGTTTCTCTCCTCGGGTCCCCTTGGCGGGATTGGGGAATTGCGTCTGCCACCCCGGCAGGCGGGTTCTTCCATCATGCCCGGAAAAGTCAATCCGGTGATTCCCGAAGCGGTTTCCCAGGCGGCCATTCAGGTCATGGCCAACGACCAAGCAGTTACCCAGGCCTGCTCATTGGGGCATCTGGAACTTAATCCCTTCATGCCGCTGATAGCAGACGCCCTGCTGGGAAGCCTGGAACTTCTGAACGGCGCCTGCGAAATCTTTCGTCGGCACTGTGTGGAGCAACTGCAGGCCGACGAAGCGCGCTGCCAGCGCAATGCGGAAAATTCCACGGCCATGGCCACCGCCCTCGTACCTCTTATCGGCTACGACCAGGCCACCGAACTGATCCGTACCCTGCTCCTGCAGGGAGGCAGTTTGCGGGAACTGGTCCTGGAACGGGGCCTGGTCACCGGGGAAGAGTTCGATCAGCTGATCTCTCCGGAAACTGTCACCCGGCTCGGAAGTCCTGCCAAAAAGGAGTCGCAATGAAATCCGCTCCCAAAGGAATGCGTCTGCATATTGGGCTGTTCGGTCGCCGCAACGTCGGCAAATCCTCCCTGCTCAACGCCTTGACCCGGCAGACTGTGTCGATTGTCTCCAACGTCGCCGGCACCACCACCGATGCGGTGGAAAAGCCCATGGAACTGTTGCCTATCGGTCCGGTGCTTTTTATTGATACGGCAGGCATCGACGATGTCGGTGACCTCGGCGAACTGCGGGTACAAAAAACCCGCCAGATTTTCGACCGGGCGGATATCGGATTGCTGATTGCCGAAACAGGTGTTTGGGGAGAGTTCGAGGAAGCTATTCTGTGCGCCTTGCGGGAACGGCAGACGCCGGTGGTGGTCGTTTTTAATAAAACCGATCTTCAGTCACCGGATCCAACCCACACGGCGGCACTTGATGAGCGCGATATTCCCTGGGTGGCGACCGCTGCGGAACAGGGCGACGGGGTTCTCGATCTGCGTCAGGCCCTGATTCGCACCGTACCCGATGAATTTATCAATCCGCCGACCATCGTCGGCGACCTGGTCCCGCCTGGCGAAATGGCCATGCTGGTTGTACCCATTGACATGGAGGCGCCCAAAGGTCGCCTGATTCTGCCCCAGGTACAGTGCATCCGGGATCTGCTCGACAACGACGCCTACTGCACCGTGGTGAAAGAACGGGAACTGCGTGACGCCCTGGATCGCCTTAAACGTCCCCCGGCACTGGTAATAACCGATTCCCAGGCTTTTCTCAAAGTCGCCGCCGACACTCCCGATGCCGTCGCCATGACCTCTTTTTCCATTCTTTTTGCGCGCTTCAAGGGGGACCTTACCGCCTATGTGCGGGGTACTATGGCCATCGATTCCCTGCAGGCCGGCGATCGGGTCCTGATTGCCGAATCCTGCTCCCATCACCCCATCGGCGAGGATATCGGCCGGGTAAAACTCCCCCGCTGGCTGCAGCAGTACGTCGGTGGCCGACTTGATTTCCATCATGTGCAGGGCCACGACTTTCCCGATGACCTGAGCCCCTACAGGCTGGTCATAAACTGCGGTTCGTGCATGTGGAACCGTCGGGAAGTGCTGTCCCGGATTGTCCGCTGCCAGCAGGCCGGTGTGCCGACCAGCAACTACGGTCTGACCATCGCCTACGCCCTGGGTATTTTTGAGCGCGCCCTGCAGCCCTTTCCGGCGGCCATGGAAGCCTTCCGGGAGACTCGATACACAACCGCCTCCTGAGGCCTGCACCCAACCTGTACGCAAAGCTGCCGCCCCTTAAACAGTGACGGACCTTTCGATCAGGCGACGGAAATGCCCTTCCGGAGCAGATATTCCTTCAGTTCACTGACCCGGATCTTGCCGAAATGAAACACCGAGGCGGCCAGCAAAATGGTCGCCCCCGCCTGCACCGCTTCGTAAAAGTGTTCAAGGCTTCCGGCCCCGCCGGAAGCCACCACCTCCGCCGCAACCGCTTTTCGAAGAGCCCGGATCACCGGCAGGTCGTAACCGGTCTGAGCGCCATCGCCGGCCTTGCTGGTGGGTAGAATAACCGGCACGCCGAAACCGTCCACCCTGCGGGCCCATTCAATGGCGTCGGCTCCCGTTGCCGTGCGCCCGCCGTTTATATAAACCTCGTAACCCGACGGCAGGGCCGGATTTCGATCCACGTCGATGGCCACGGTCAGTCTTTCCGCACCAATTGCTTTGATCAAGCGGGGAATCAGATCTGGATCACGAAATGCCGCGCTGCTGACGGACACCTTGTCCGCGCCGGCTTTGAGAACGGCTTCAGCACCGGCCGGATCGCTGATTCCGCCTCCCACGGTGAGAGGCACGGTCGTTGCCGCCGCTACTCTCCCGACCACGTCCAGCATGGTCGCCCTGCCCTCCACCGTCGCCGTAATATCGAGCAGCGCCAGTTCGTCGGCGCCGTTTTCGCAGTAGGCGCGTGCGCACTCCACCGGATCTCCGGCATCACGAATATCGACGAAATGCACTCCTTTGACCACTCGCCCGTCCTGCATGTCCAGACAGGGCATGATGCGGACCTTTCCGCTCATCACACAATCTCCTTCCCGATGAATGAGGCCCCATGTTTTACGGCCTGTATTCTTTGCAAAAAACCCGAAGAACGTTGGGTATCAGCCGGTGTGCAAACCGAGATACCAGGTGGCAATGCTGAAATACACAAGAACGCCGGCTACGTCAGCGATGGACGTGATTAACGGCGCACTGGATGTAGCGGGATCAAGACCGGCCCGAGTCAACAGAAAGGGCAGGGAGACGCCAACCAGACTACCGACCATCACCACGGCAACCATGGTCAGGGACACCACCACGGCAATCTCCGGGCCGCCGCGGACCAGTCCGATGAAGTGTACCGCAAACCCCATACACAGGCCGATACCCAGAGCCACAATAACCTCTTTGCCCAACAGCCTGAGCCAATCCTTGCCGTGAACGTCGCCCACCGCCAGGGCGCGCACCATCAAAGTCGCAGATTGGGACCCCGCATTCCCTCCGCTGTCGATAATCAGCGGCAGAAAAAACACCAGAGCCACCGCTGTGGCGATGGTCTCTTCGAAATAGGCAATGCCGGCCCCGGAAAATATATTCATGAACACCAGAATCAGCAGCCAGGGAAGGCGTTTCCCTAGAAGCAGCAGAATGCCGGCATCACGGGGATTGGCACTCATCAGAGAGACCGACCCCATGCGATGGAAGTCCGTGGTGTTTTCGGCTTCAGCCACGTCCTGGGCATCGTCAAAGGTGACTATCCCCACCAATGCCTCATTACCATTAGTGACCGGAATCGCCAGCAAATCGTATTTTGCCATTTTTCGAACCACCGCTTCCTGATCCTCTTCAACGGTGGCTGTCACCAAATCCCGGTGCATGATGTCCTCAATACGGGCTTCAGGGCGGGCCAGAATCAGGGTCTTCAGGGATACGATTCCCAGCAGTCGCCGTTGCCGGTCGATGACATAGGCGTAATAGATGGTTTCCTTGTTGGGAGCCTCGAGGCGCAACTTGTCCAGCGCCTGCCGCACGGTCAACTGAGGGGCAAGGGTGGCGTATTCGGACGTCATGACGGCGCCCGCGGTACCTTCCCTGTAGGAACCCAGCTTGAGGATATCGTCCCGTTCCGACTGGGCCAGACGGTGCAGCAGCGCTTCACTGCGCTCTTCAGAAAGCTGATGGATGAAGTCAACACGGTCGTCCGCATCCATTTTGGAGATAATTCTGGCCAGTCGATCGTCGGCTATATCGGTGGAAAGGGCGATCTGTGTTTCCGGTTCCAGATGAGAAATGATCTCGGCATTTTCCGCGGGATCAAGAATCGCGAGAAAGGCAACAGCCTGCTCAGGGGGGAGTTCTTCCAGAAAATGACCCAGATCGGCGGGATGCAGGCCAGCGCTTCGGTCGCGAACGCCCTGAACGTCGTGGTTCTGGAGAAGGGTAAGAAGCTCGGAGAATTTATCGGATTGGATGTTCATGGGGCACCTCCGGGTTTTCCCGTACAGAACGGGACCCGGGGCACACCCGCTGGTCTGATCAGACCTTCAGGAGTGACGAGGGGACATCCGCTATGTACAGGTATAGAGTATCTGGCGAATCCTGTTGCGGCTTAAAGCCGTACCTACTGCCCTCGTCCATTTGCGCCTCTTAAAAGGATTGATAAAAGGACTTTCACCAGGAAAATCCGCGAACCTCAGAAAACTACCGCGGTTCAGCCGGAAAGTCAACAGGAGCTTTGTCTTTCCCTGTAACTTATCCCCCGGCTCTCTAAACTCTTCCAAAAGCCACTATCAGCGCCACGCCCAGAAGAATGCGGTAGACTACGAAAGGCTGCATGCCGATACGGCGAATAAGGACCAAAAAATAGTGAATGCACAGATAAGCGGTTACAGCCGCAATGGCAGCGCCGATAATGAGTGGCGTCCAGTCTACGGCAACCGGTGTACGAGTCAGTTGCCAGGTCTGCAAGGCACCGGCCAGAAAAATGACCGGGATCGACAGCAGGAATGAAAACCGCGACGCTCCTTCACGACTGAGGCCCAACATCAGCGCCGCCGCAATGGTGATCCCGGACCGGGAGGTCCCGGGGAACAACGCCAGGACCTGGGCGCAACCGATAAACAGCATGCCGGCCCATGTCAGATCATACTCGTCCCGCTCTCCACGCCGTCGCCAGTCGGTCCAGGACAGAACCAGTCCAAAAACAATCAGCCCGATGGCAAGAAACAGCGGAGACCGCAGGTGATGCTCTACCACGGATTTCAGCAGCAGGCCGCCAATCCCCACCGGAACCGTGGCCAACAGCAGTCCCCAGGCCAGCCGCGCCGTCGGCGTGGTGCGACCTTTGGTGATGGAATGACCCCACTCCCGGGTCATTTGCTGCAAATCCCGCCGAAAGTAAAACACCACTGCGGCCAGTGTTCCCACATGCACGGCGATATCAAAGGCCAGTTGCTGATCTTCCCAGCCCGTCAACACCGGCAACAGAATCAGGTGGGCAGCGCTGGAAACGGGCAGAAATTCCGTCAGCCCTTGCAGCACGGCGAGGGCTGTCACCTGAAACAAGTCCATGTCATTTCCTTTTTTAAAGCTTAGGGTTTCGGGTGTTCTGCCAAGGCGCGAACTGCAGCCCGACAATACGGATGCCGTCTTAAAAAGACGGTACCGGGCTGTGCGGTGTCCCGGCAATCCGGCCAACGATCACATCCTTGTAATTACGGATGCGCTGGACATAGTGCACCGGTTCATAGCCCCGGGCATAACCGTACCGGGTGCCCGGATAATACCGCTTATCGGCCTTTAAGGGCAGCACTTCCCGCATGTCCGCCCAGGAATCGGGATTCTTCCCCAAATCCCGGGCCAGTTGCCGCACATCCAGCAGATGGCCCCGGCCGATGTTGTAACTGGCCAGCGCCAGATAGGTCCGATCCGGTTCGGCGACCGATTCGGGCAGGCGGCGGTGCAATTCCGCCAGATATTCCGCTCCGCCCATGATGGCCTGGACCGGATCAAGTCGATTTACGCCCAGCGACTCGGCTGTAGGCAGGGTCAGCATCATGATGCCACGCACCCCGGTGGGGGAACGGGCATCAGGGTCCCAGTGCGACTCCTGGTAGGCCAGGGCCGCCAGCAACAGGGCCGACATGCCGGTAACCTTTTCGGCGCGAACAAAAAAAGGCATAAAATGCGGTAACCGCTCATCGATACGCTGGTGCAGAGTCCGCAAATCCACGAAATCAAAATCCCCAATATAGCTGTAGTAACGGTTCTCCATGGCCCGAAGGGCCAGATTGCCAGCTTCGCTGTTCATCCATTCCCGGGCCATGTCAGCCAGCTCTTGATTCTGATTCGGCAGATACCAGCCCAGATTCTGTCCATCGCCGAGATTCATCGCAACCTGCAAATGAGGCCAATGGCGGCGAGTCACTTCGACGATATTGGAATCGGCGACCACACAGTCAATCTTCTGCTCGGCAACCTGAGACAGCAGAATCTCCGTCGTACGGAGTTCGTCCA
>PWVL01000237.1 GCA_003561875.1 Desulfuromonadales bacterium
ATGGTTCGAGGCTGCGCTGTTTTTTTCCATAGGCCAGGGAATGGTAGTTGTAGGGAGAGCGCCCTTTGCCGCGACTGGCCCGCCAGTCCATGCGGCGGCTTTCGCCGGCTCTGACCAGGACGCACTTTTCCGAGTCATTCTGCTCCTGGAAAAACGTCTGCAGACCCACCTTGAAAGCCTTGGAGATGCGCAGCAGGGTGGCCAGGGGTGGAATGACCTGTTCGTTTTCGATCTGCGACAAAAGGGGCTTGGAAAGGCCTGTGGCCTCGGCGAGATTCTGCAGGGTCATGCGCCGCTCCTGGCGCAGGCGGCGCACCTTGAGGCCGATGAGTAACTCCTTGACTTCTTCTCTTATATCGTCCATGGGAAAGCATGCCTCGTTGTCCGGGGTGGATTCCTGCCCCGCAGGGCAGTGCAGGCCAAGAACTGCCTAGGATGAACGCCTGTTTGATGCTTTGCGAGGATTGCCGGCCATGTTACCATGAAAAACTGGATTTTCGGAGTTGAAAGAGTGCTTTGATGATGAAGAACGCGCCGACCACAATTGAAGCTATTTTGTTCGACCTTGACGGTACCCTGCTCAACGTGGAGATGAACGCCTACATCTCCGGCTATGTTCAGGGTCTGGCCGGGCATTTTGCCGACCTGGTGCACCATTGCCGGTTTGCCGACACGATGGTCAATACGGCTTATGATCTGGTGCGTGCGGATCGGGGCGATCAGAGTCTGGAGCAGCTTTTTCTGTCGCTGCTTGAACAACGGCTGGGCATCGGCGGCGCTCTGTTCCGGCGGCGTCTTGAAGAATACTGCAACAACGGCTTGCAGCAACTGGCGCCGCTGGTGCGCCCTTTTCCCCTGGTTCGGGAGATTCTGCAGTGCTGTTTCGACAGCGACCTGCGGGTGATCATCGCCACCAATCCGGTTTTCCCCCGGGCTGTGGTCGACGCACGCCTCCAGTGGGCGCGCCTGGATGATTTCCCGTTTGAGCTGGTGACCAGCTATGAAAACAGCCGTTTCTGCAAACCGCATCGCCAGTATTTCCTCGATATTCTCGGTTCCAGCGGTCTCGCACCGGACCAGGCCATGATGGTGGGCAACGACACCGAATACGACCTGCCGGCGCAGCAGGCGGGACTGCCGACCTTCCTGCTCGATACCTGCCTCATCGATGAGCGGAACCGTTCCGCCCATGCCGATTTTCGTGGTGGTCATCCCGACCTGCTGGCGCTGGTGCGCCGCATCGCCGCGAACCGGCGCGACAATTGACACCGAGCCCTTTTTTCAGTAATCTGCGGCTTGTTTTGCCGTTTTCAAGGGGATTTGTTTTCTTCGGCTTCCGGTTCAAGCCGGTTCATCTCCCTTTTCGAAGGTAGCCGCACAGAGTTTTTCCCGTTAGGAGGTTCTATGGCCAGGGTGGTTGATAATCCTCAGATTGCTTTTCGACTGGCGCGTGCCATCGTTTCCGATATTGCTCTGTACAATCAGGGCAAGGTTCAGGAAGGCATTGAAAACGATACGATTTTCGACATTCTGGCGGAGGAACTGCAGGAAGGACGGGAGCATTTTGCAAGCCGCGTTTCCGAGACTATCGCCAACCGGGACCAGCTCTTTGATCGGGCGATTGTTGATGTCATGATCAAGCAGGCCGGTAAGATCGACAGCCCCATTTGGTAGATGTGCAGACGCGACATTTTGTCTTTGACCGTTCCCGCGCCGCCGAGCGCCTCGACTGCTTTCTGGCCGGAGTTCTGCCGGAAATCTCCCGGTCGCAGCTTAAACGGCTGATTGACGAAGGCCGGGTCACCCTTGGGGGGATGCCGGCCAAGGCCGGGACCCGTCTGAAGGGCGGCGAGCAGATCGCCGTTCGGGTGCCTGAAGCGGTGCCTGCCGAAACCCCTTCCCAAGATATTCCCCTGGTCATTCTTTTCGAGGATTCCCAGCTTATCGTCATCGACAAGCCGGCCGGTATGGTGGTCCATCCGGCTCCGGGACATGCGGAGGGCACGCTGGTCAACGCCCTGTTGCATCACTGTCGGGATCTGTCGGGGATCGGCGGCGAGTTGCGCCCCGGCATTGTTCACCGTCTCGACAAGGACACCTCTGGTGTCATGGTGGCCACCAAGACCGACGCCGCGCATCGGCATCTGGCTGGACAGTTCAAGGATCACAGCATCAACCGGCGCTATGTCGCTCTGGTATACGGGGTGCTGCCGACGGCCAGGGGGACGATCGATCATCCCATCGGCCGCCACCCGACCCAGCGCAAGAAGATGAGCACCGTGAGTCGCCGTGGCCGCCGGGCGGTTACCCGCTGGCAGGTGCTGGAGGTTTTTCCCGGCGACCGCCTGACCCTGGTGGAATTGACCCTGGAAACCGGTCGCACCCATCAGATCCGGGTTCACCTGGCGGACCGGCAGCACCCCCTCGTGGGGGATCCGGTCTACGGCGGCAACCGGGTCAAAAATCTGGTGGATCCGGAGCTGCGACGTCGAATCCGCGAACTGGGACGTCAGGCCCTGCATGCCCGGCTGCTCGGCTTTGTGCATCCCGAAACCGGCGCCTACCTGGAACGCACCAGTGCCGTTCCGGCCGACATGCAGGTAATCATCGATTATTTACGGAATAAACAGACGTCGGCCCAGGCCGCCTACCCAGCCAGGTGAGGTCAAACGCGGTCCTCGGAGTCAAGGGAGTACATACAGCATGAAACTGGTCAAACAGGGCAAAATCAGCCACTTTCAGCCCGAATGGGCCATCAGCCACCATCTGCAGGCCGGCTTCAGTACTCGCAACGGCGGTGTCAGCCGGCCGCCCTTCAATTCACTCAACCTGGCCTACCACACCGAAGACGCCCGCCAAAACGTGGAGGGCAACCGCTCGACCCTGGCCCGTTCCTTCGGTCTGCAGACCCATCAGTTGCTGACTGTCAATCAGGTACACGGCAGCGACATTCTGGTTATTGATGAGGCCAACTACGACCTTTCCCATTTTCTCACTCTGGAAAGTGACGCCATCGTTACCAATCAGCCCGGGATCATGATCGGCGTGCTGGTGGCCGACTGTTACCCGGTGTTGCTGTTCGATCCGGTGCAGCGGGTGGTGGCGGCGGTGCATGTGGGATGGCGGGGAGCTGCCGACAGTCTGCTGGGCAAGACCGTGGCCAGCATGAACAGTCTGTTCGGCTGCCAATCCCGGCAGCTGCTGGCGGCGGTCGGTCCCGGCATCGCCGCGTCCAGTTATACCGTCGATCGGCCGGTTCGGGATGCTTTCCAGGCCGGTAGCGGTTATTGGAAACAGATCGCCCGGGAGACCGGATTGCATCAGTGGCAGCTCGACCTGCAGAAGAGCTGTCTGCTGCAACTGGAAGCATCCGGCGTTGACCCGGCCCGGATCAGCGTTGTCAGGGAAAGTACCTGCGCTCATCGGGAACTGTTTTTCTCCTACCGTCGCGATCGGGGGCAGACCGGCCGGCAGATGGGCTTTATTCTGCTTCCCTGAGGAACTGTGCAGGGTATCTGGAGCGGGCCGTTGATACGCAGCGCACCACGGCGCGGCAGGGTTCCCTGGAGGAATCCGGCCAGAAAGGCGGAGATGAGTTTTTTTGCCGAAGTTTCAGAGGATCAGATCCGCCGGGAACGGAGCAAGGCACGGGAGTTGCGTCGCAGCCAATGGTGGCAAAACCGTATCGCCACCGGTGTCTGCCATTATTGCGGGGCCAGGGTCGACCCGGTGGAGCTGACCCTGGATCACGTGGTGCCGCTGGTTCGCGGCGGTCGAACCACCCGCGGCAATTGCGTGGCAGCCTGCAAGGACTGCAACACCCGCAAGCGGCATCTGCTGCCTGTGGAATGGGACGAGTATTTGGAAAAGCTGGCAGAAAAATGCTCGCCGAAGGATGAAACATAACGGCTCGCAAGCCTCTGCGCCTTTGTTGCCCAGGTTTTTTCGGGATGGGGAATTCTGCGGAAAACACGCATAAATGCAACGTCGCGGAGTTTTGCGCCGCTTTGCCCTGGCCCTGCTCTGTGGTTTTCCGAGAGGATAAGGTTTCCTGCGGGAAGTCTGTGGCCTATTTTTCACTTCCAGTGAAGGGATCCGTTTCCGAACTGCAGTGGAATTCATTTTATGATACGTAACAGATCCGTGTTTTTTATTGGGGCACTGCTTCTGGTTGTTGCCGGGTTGAGCTGTTTGGGGTTGGTTGTCCGGGCAGACCGGTTGTTGCGGCAGGAGTTTCTGCACCAGCTTCAAGACGCCGCCGAAAATGTCCGCCTTGACCAGGTGCAGGCTCTCGAGGGTACCGAAGATGACCTGGCTAAACTCGAGTACGGGCAGCTCAAGGAGCAGTTTCAGGCTCTGAGACGGCAGGGGAAGGATTACCGGTTCGTCTATTTGCTGGGAAATGCCGATGACGGCAGCCTGATTTTTCTGGTTGACGATTTGACCGGTGGGCATCCCGAGGGGGTGGCGGCAGGGCAAAAATACCCCGACGCACCGCAAGGCTTCGTGCAGGTTCTGAGAACCGGATCGGGGGCGGTTATCGGGCCATTCTTCGATGCCCGGGGCAACTTTGTCAGCGCCGCCGTAACGTTGGGGAATGATCGGGAAGAGAAACGGCCGGCGCTGCTGGTGATGGGCATGGAAGCGGCGGACTGGCGGCGGGCGGTAGGGGCAAAAACGGCTCTGCCCGTCGGCCTGATCCTGGTGGCGGTGGCCGGGATCCTGACGTCGATATTTCTGTTGCTTCCGAGCCGGTCCTCATCGAAGCCGGTACTGCGGCGTCTGCTGCCCCCTTTGCTGATCATGGTGGCGGCACTGCTGATCGGTACCGGGGGGCTGCTCTGGTTTCAGCATACTGCGCACACCAACAGACAGGCGGCCCGACTGAAGGCCGCCATCGCCGCCGAGCTACAGGTGGATCTGCGTAACCAGGGAACCATCCTGGCTTTGGCCCTGGAGTCCATCAGCGCCGATCCCCGGCTGCTGCAGGGCCTGGAGTCACGAGATCCGGAACTTCTGCTCGAGGATTGGCAGCCGGTTTTTGAGCGCCTGCGCCGGGATCACGATCTGACCCACTTCAATTTTATCGATCAGGACCGCAGCATTTTGCTGCGCCTGCAGCGCCCGCAATGGCGGGGGGATCGGGCGGAGAATTTTGTCGTTCGTCAGGCCGAGCGTAGCGGTCAGACCGCTTCCGGTGTGGACATCGGCCGAACCGGCATTCTGGCTCTGCGGGTGGCTCAGCCGGTTTACCGGCAAGGGCAGCGACTGGGCTATGTGGAGTTGGGCAAGGACATCGGTGGGCTGCTGCAGGAACGTTACGTGCAGACCGGCAGTCACCTGGCCGTTACCCTCGCCAAGGACCACATCGAACGTCGTCAGTGGCAAGAGGCCATGGTCGAGTTGGGACGGGAAAACGACTGGGAGCGTCTTGCGGACAGCGTGATTGTCTATGCTTCTCAGGGGCGGCTTCCCGAGGCGTTTCTGCCCATGGCGCGGCCCGATGGAGCGGGGGGACATTTACGCCACCGCCGCGGCACCCGGATCGTTGTCGAAGGCAGACACTGGCAGGTTAACGCGCTACCCTTTCGAAATGCCGCCGGGGCCGTGGTCGGCTGCCTGCTGCTCATGACCGATGTCACCGCGGAGAGGGTGTTGTTGGCCCAGACCTTGGTGCTGGGCGGGACTTCGGGTGCAGTTGTGCTCATAAGCCTGCTGGGTATGATCCTGGTTCTGTTGCGCCGCACCGATGCGGAGATGCAAAACCACCAGGCCGGGCTGCGTCGGAGCGAGGAACGCCTGCAGAGCATTTTTCGCATTGCTCCGACAGGAATCGGTGTGGTGTGCGAGCGGGTCTTTCTGGAGGTCAATGACCGGTTTTGTGAGATGACGGGCTTTGCCGCCAACGAGCTTGTCGGCCGGAACGCCCGCATGCTCTATCCGGATCAGGCCGCCTACGAAGCCGTGGGCGAGCAGAAGCATGCCCAGATCGCCGCCCGGGGCACCTGTGTTGTGGAGACCCGCTGGCGGCGCAGGGACGGGCGTGTCATCGATGTGCTGTTGGCATCAACGCCCCTGTGTCCTGAGGATCCTGCCCAGGGAGAAACTTTTGTCGCCCTGGACATCACCGAGCGCAAAAGCTTCGAGAAAGCCCTGCGGGAAAGCGAAGCGCGGTATCGCAGTCTGTTTGAAAACAACCATGCGGTCATGCTGGTCATCGATCCGGCCTCCGGCACGGTGGTCGACGCCAATCCGGCGGCGGCAGCCTGGTATGGCTGGAGCCGGGAACAGCTCTGTCAGAAGAACATCAGTGAGATCAACACACTCGATCCGGAGGAAGTGCAAAAAGCCATCAACCGGGCCCGGCTGGACAAAGGAGGGCATTTTTTCTTTCAGCACCGGCGCGCCGACGGTTCCCTGCGGGACGTGGAGGTCTTCAGCGGCCCGGTGACCGTCGCCGGCCGTTCGCTTCTCTATTCCATCATCCACGACATTACCGAAAAGAAAAAAGCCGAGGCCGCCCTGGAAAAACGCCTGCTGGCCCTGACCCGGCCCCTGGATGATGCCGCCGGGGTGACTTTCGAGGAACTGTTCAACCTGGAAGACATTCAGCGCCTGCAGGACGATTTTTCCCGGGCC
>PWVL01000179.1 GCA_003561875.1 Desulfuromonadales bacterium
CTGGAATTGCTGAAAAAAGTAGTGGACTATACGGCCCCCATGCTTCCCGAACACAAGCCCCGCTATCTCATGGGTGTGGGGCTGCCGGAAGACATTCTGGAGAGTGTCGAGCGCGGCATGGACATGTTCGACTGTGTAATTCCGACCCGTTACGCACGCAGCGCGACTCTGTTTACCCGGCGCGGCAAAATTCGGCTTACCAACCGCCGCTACCGCCGGGATTTCTTTCCGGCAGACCCTTCCTGCGACTGCTATTGCTGCCGCAACTTCACCCGCGCCTATCTGCACCACCTGTTCCGTTCCAACGAGATTCTCTCCGCCACGCTGGCGGCCATCCATAACGTGCAGTTTTATCTGAACATGATGAGCGAAGCCCGACAGGCCATCGAGGACCGGGATTTTCCCGCCTTTAAAGCGGACTTTCTCGGCCAGTATCTGTCGGAGGGTTGAAAGAGTCTTCGCCGCTCGCGGCAACTGCGGCCACTGCAATGAACCTGTGACGGGATGGTGGGCAAAAGAAGCTTTTCGGCTTTCGCCGCGCCAGGGTAATATGCTACTATTCCGCGCCGGAAAACAGTACTCCCCTGCCACTCCTTCCGCTCCGATCTTGCGCCTGGTCGATTGACGGCGAGCGCCGATCCTGACCCCGGCGGCTTTGGTTACCATGCGCCCCGTGCCTGGACGATTGATGTGAAAACAGCCATGACCACCTTGCTGATCGTAGACGATTCCCCCATTGCGCGGCAAATCCTTCGAAAATGTCTGCCCAAGGACGCTGATTTTACCGTCCTGGAAGCCTGCGATGGTCGTGATGCGATAGAAAAATTTCAGCTGTTTCGTCCTGCTATCACCTTCATGGACATGACCATGCCGGTCATGGACGGCTTTGAGGCGATTGCGGAAATCCGCCGGATTGACCCGAAGGCAGTCATCATCGCCGCCACCGCCAACATCCAGCCCAAAGCCAGAAAACGGATCGCTGACCTGGGGGCTCTGATGCTGCTACCCAAGCCGGTCAATCCCGGCGCAGTACGGGATGCCCTGTCAAGGGCTCGAATCGCTACGCGAGACGATACGCAAGGATAGCGAATGTCTGAAACCCGGTTTTCCGCTACAGAAAAAGACCTCCTTCAGGAACTCATGAACATCGGCTTCGGTCAGGCTGCCGCCGACCTGGCCCAGGTCATCGGCCTTTCCATCAAACTCAGCATTCCTGATATCCAGCTTTTCAAAACCTGTGAACTCAGCCGGCATATGACCGAAGAGATGGACGGTGAACAGGAATTCAGCCTGATTGAGCAATACTTTCTCGGCAAATTTCAGGGCATTGCCCTGCTGGCCCTGCCGGCCCGATCGGGTAAGAAACTGGTCACTCTTTTCGGGCTTCAGGATCAGTGCAACTGGTCCTCGGAAAACCTGGCCATGCTGGAAAAAGAGGCCATGATCGAGGTGGGAAACATTCTCATCGGCGCCTGTGTAGGGAAAATCACCGAACTGCTGAACGACGTGGTTCTCTACTCCCCGCCGCGCATGCGGATTCAGGACGTTCGCGACAGTAACCTGCCGAATAACCTTTTCGCTCCCGGCAGCCTGGCCATCTCCCTGAAAACCGTCTTTCACTTCGAACGCAAGAAGATCACCGGCCAGTTGTTTCTGATCGCCAACCAGGACTCCATCGCATGGCTGAAAACCGCCTTGAACGCTTTCATGGAGCAATATGAATGATTTTCAAGCAGATTGCCGACATGATCAGCATGGGTCTGCTGGTGCTGGACGAAGACCTGAATGTTCACTTCTGGAACCGCTGGATGGCTCTGCACAGCAACATAACTGCCGATGAAATCGTCGGCAAACCTCTCTTCGACTTTTTCCCGGACCTGAACGAACCGAACTTTCTCAGGAACTGCCGTTCCGTATTCACCTTTGGCAACTTTGCGTTCTTTTCCCAGAAGCTTCACCGTTATCTGTTCCCCTTCCGTCCGGCCTACAGCGACAGAACCCCCTTCGATTTCATGCAGCAAAGCTGCACCATGGGGCCGATACGGAGCAGCGACAACCGGGTTCAGTATCTGTTTCTGTCGGTAAGCGATGTCACCGAGGTCGCAAACTATGAGGAGCAGCTGGTGGAGATGAACCGCAAGGATGCTTTGACCGGCATTTACAACCGCCGGTTTTTTGAAACAAGCCTGCAACAGGAATTTAAACGGAGCCTGCGTCATGGCCGCGCCCTGAGCCTGATCATGATCGATCTGGATTACTTCAAGCGGGTTAACGATCTGCACGGTCACCAGGTCGGCGACGACGCGCTGCGGGCCTTTGCCGCCGCGGTACATTCCCGGCTGCGCGAGAGCGATCTGCTGGCCCGTTACGGCGGCGAGGAATTCGCCTGCCTGCTGCCGGAGACGAACGGCCCGGCGGCACGGACCCTGGCCGAGGAATTGCGCCGCATGACAGAGGAAACCCGCTGGGTTTGTCGCGAGGTCGAGTTGCGCCTGACCATCAGTGTCGGGGTCGCTGAAAGCCGTCCTGAAATGGGCGGTTTTGAGATCCTGCTGAAAAAAGCCGATGACGCCCTGTACGCAGCCAAGGCCGGCCGCAACCGGGTGATCTGCTACAATTGACAGCCTGTCTGCGATAAACGTCGGGGGACGGGTTCATCCCGTCCCCCGGGTATGCTCAGCAACGCTTTGCGACCACCCGCGCCAGCGCCTCAAACACCTCCCGCTCCTCGATCCAGATCACAAAACCGTTGCCTTCCTCATCACTGCCGCAGAGATAACCCGCGTCATCGGAGTGCCCGCCGCAACACGTATTGGCGGGATGCACCTCCAGGGGGGGGTTTTTGTCCATCTTTACCAGAATCTGTTTTGCCGACATGCCTGCTCCTTCGTGAAATGCACCTGTTGTGGTTATGTTCGCAGGGAGGAAAAATCCTTTCGCCCTGCTTCTTCGCAACGAAACAATGAACGACCCCCGCCGGTTTTTCCGGCGGGGGTCGTGAATCGAAAAGCTAATGGTTCGTCGAAATCACACCTCCGCGACAACGATCCGGTTGCGGCCCGAACGCTTGGCCTGGTAAATCGCCTTGTCCGCCGCCGACAACATGTCCATCTTGTTGATTTCAGGGTTCCGGCTGGTATAAATGGCTCCGCCGATGCTGACGGTGACCCGAACCTCGACCTGGTCCACCAGCACCACCAGGGACTCGATGCCCCGCCGCAGGCGTTCGGCAAAGACCTTGAGCCCGGAACACAGAACCTCCGGCATGACAACGGCGAACTCGTCGCCTCCGTAACGAACCACGATGTCGGAAGTCCGCATGATCTGCTTTACTTTTTCGGAAACCCCCCGCAGCACCTGATCGCCACCCAGGTGGCCGAAATTGTCGTTGATGTCCTTGAACAGATCGATGTCAAAAAACAGCAACCCCAGGCTGTGCTCGTAGCGCTGGGAACGGGCCAGTTCCTTGTCCATCAGTTCCTGAAAATAGCGAGTGTTGAAAAGCCCGGTCAATTCGTCGCGATAGGCCAGTTCCCGATATTTTCGTTTGGCCTCGATAAGTTTGTCGATATTTTTACGCGACTCTTCCTTGGCCTGTTTGAGATCCATCACCAACTGCTCGTATCCGCAATTGAGTTTGCCAAGTTCCTGGTTGGCCTCCTGCAGCAACTCGGACAAAGGCCGCATCTGGTCGGCGGGAAGATCGAAAAAACCAAGAATTTCTCCGGCATGAAGCGCTACCGAGTCGACCGTGTCCCGCACCGCCTGCTCGGTCATTCCGTAACCGTCCCGCAAAAGCCGGCACACCTCCATCCAATGGTTGCGGCTCTGACCGTCGTGATAAACCGCTGAAACCAGGCAGGCGGCCTGCAAAATATCGACGGAAAGACGGCATTCCTCGGGGGCCTCCGCCGGTCGGTGATGATAGAGCAGGGGCAGATAGAGACTTTTGGGCAGTCCCCACTCCTTGAGCAGGGCGCCGCCCAGTTCGGCGTGGCAGACGCCGAGAATTTCTCTCTCGACCACATGGGTCGGCAGATCCGTGGCGTTTTTGCGACTCAGGACATCCAGATATAGATCGGTGCAACACTGATGAAAAACCAGAATGCCCATATCCAGCAGCAGACCACTGATGAATATGTCGTCGCTGTTATAAGCCATGAGAGGTGAAAGGATTTTAGCGGCAACGGCGGTTGTAACCGAGCGTTTCCAGAACCCCTGAAAGTCAAACAGATCGTTTTCCCTGCCCTGCAGTCGGCGGACAATGATAAACGACAGGGCGATGTTTTTCAGGGCATTGATGCCGAGAATGGCGACGGCGTTCTCAATGGTCTTGACGCGACCGCTGCAGCCGTACAAGGAAGAATTGGCAACCCGCAATAGTCGGACGGTGAGTGACGGATCGGCGGCGATAATGCGTCCCAGTTCGGCGAAGCAGTTGTCATCGTCCTGTACCGCTTCCAGAATTCGAACCACGATTCCGGGCGGCGACGGAAGCTCGACCTTCTCGCGCAGCAGCGTCTGAATCTCGCCCAGTGATTTCGCCCGACCGGGCTCTTCACCGATTTCACCGCCTGGACCGATTCGCTCCGGCATAATACCCGCCTCCCTCCCGCAGCATCCGTGAGCGCCTTTCAGTATCCTGAAAACAGCAGCTTGTGTCCACATCCCCGGATGTTCAGGCGCAAATGATCTTTAGCAAGTTTTTTATTTTCAAACCCGCCAATAAACCGGGAAGCCCTGGCCGGGTCCATCGTCAATCCATGGCCACAATCAGGGAATTGGGAAAGCCCTGGCCGGCAAAAGCCACGCGGGCCGATTCGGCTTCCGTCAGGGAGGCGAAACGCCCCACCCGTACACGAAAAAAATCGCTGCCCCCCACCCGGCTACGCTGCACATCGGCGACACCGTAGCGGCGACCCAGTTCTTCGGCCAGCCGGCGGGCATTCACATCGCAACTGAAAGAACCGACCTGCACGGCATAACCGCCTCGCGGTGCCGGCGGTTCCGGGCGATAGACGATCCGGCCGTCGCCTAAAGCTTCGGGATATCCCAGGGCTTCGATTCGCACCGGGGCGGTACCGGGCTGAACGATGCCGAGTTTATCGGCAGCCGCGTAGGAAAGGTCAATGATCCGCCCCTTGACAAAGGGACCGCGATCATTAAGGCGCACCAGAATTTCTCGGCCATTGTCGAGATTTCGCACTCGAACGACGATGCCCAGAGGCAAGGTCTTGTGGGCCGCCGTCATGGCGTACATGTTGTATATCTCGCCGTTGCTGGTCCGGCGCCCGTGAAATTTGGCACCATACCAGCTGGCCAGCCCCTGCTCCACGAAACCTTGATGGCTGGCAAGGGGCACATAACGTTTTCCGTGCACCGTATAGGGGCGCTGATGGGGCACTGAAGGCACGGCGGCCGTTGTCGGTGGTTGGCCGACAGACTGCCGGGCCACCGGACGGGATGAACCGCCCCCGCAGGCGCAGAGCAGTGTCAGTACCCAGACCGCTCCCAGTAAATGCCAGTTGCGAAGTAAAATCATCGCTTTATTCCGTCTTCTTCAAATCACTAATGAACAGGAATGCACATTTCAGGCCAAAAGCGGAACGGCGGCATCACTCAGCGAAAAAACTCATGCCGCGCAGTTTGGCGTAGCGCTGTTCGACCAATTCGTCTCCGCTCAGGGGCCTGAGCTCTTCCAGGTGTTTCTGCAGAAAAACTTTTACCTGCGCCGCCGCGGCCGCATGGTCGCCGTGGGCCCCTCCGAGGGGTTCGGGAATCACATCGTCAATGATACAGCCGAGTTTGTCGATGTCCCGGGCCGTCAGCTTCAGGGCTTCCGCTGCCACGTCTCCCTTGCTGCCGTCCTTCCAAAGAATGGCGGCACAACCTTCCGGCGAGATGACCGAGTAAACGGAATATTCCATCATCAGCACCCGGTTGCCCACAGCAATGGCCAAAGCACCGCCGGAGCCGCCTTCACCCGTCACCGTGACAATCACCGGGACCTTGAGAGAAGCCATCTCGCGCAGATTGCGGGCGATGGCTTCGGCCTGCCCCCGCTCTTCGGCACCGATACCGGGGAACGCGCCGGGGGTATCGACCATGGTCACCACCGGCAGCTTGAAGCGCTCGGCGAGGCGCATCAGCCGCAGGGCCTTGCGGTATCCCTCGGGGTGGGCGCTGCCGAAGTTGCGTCGCAGGTTTTCCTTGGTGTCGCGCCCCTTCTGGTGGCCGATCAGCACGACACGACGTCCGCGGATGGTGGCCAGGCCGGCCGGCATGGCCTCGTCATCGCCAATGTGGCGGTCGCCGTGCAGCTCGAGAAAATCGTCAAACACCAGGTCCACGTAGTCGAGCATAAACGGCCTCTGGGGGTGGCGCGCGATCTGGACCCGTTGCCAGGCGGTGAGGTCCTCGCGCAGTTCACGGCGCAGGCGGTCGGCCTCGCCCTTGAGTTCGGCGATCCGGCTGTCGCGCTTGTCGGAGTGCTTGGACTCCTGCTTGCGCTCGAGTTCCTCCAGCTCGCGCAGGACGTCTCCCAAGGGCTTTTCGAAGTCGAGTTCGACGGATTTCATATCGGCAATTTCAGATCTGCGAACGGTTCCCGGTCCGCCGGATGCGGC
>PWVL01000197.1 GCA_003561875.1 Desulfuromonadales bacterium
CCCGTAATTTGTCCGGATCCAGCCAGATCCGCATGCTATAGTCCCGGGCGCCGAAAACCTGGACCTCACCGACCCCGTCGATCCGGCTCAACTCGTCCTTGATACGCAGCGTGGCGTAATTACTGAGAAAAGTCGTATCTCGACTTTGATCCGGAGAAACCAGCGCAATAAACTGGAGAATATTGGTGGTCTGCTTGCGGGTAGAGACTCCCAGCCGACGCACCTCCTCGGGCAGCGACGGCTCGGCCACGGCCACCCGGTTCTGCACCATGACCTGGGCCATATCAAGGTCGGTACCGATCTCAAAGGTTACCGTCAACCCGTAAACACCGCTGTTGGTGGAGGTGCTGGACATGTAGAGCATGCCCTCGACGCCGTTGACCTGCTCTTCGATGGGCTGGGCAACGGTCTCCGCCAGCACCTGGGCATTGGCTCCCGGATAAACGGCGCTGACCCGCACCGTCGGCGGGGAAATCTGCGGATACTGGGCGACGGGCAGCGTCCGGGCGGTCACCAGGCCGACAAGAACGATGACGATGGAGAGGACGCAGGCGAAAATCGGTCGCCGAATAAAAAACCCGCTGAACATGAGTTGCTCCCTGTCAGATGAATGGATAAAGTCCCCTTCCGAACCTTCGGGGCCGCGCACCGCAACCGGATCGCCGGGCCTACCGCGGCGGAAACCCTACTCCGCAGGCTGCTGGTCCGCGAAAGTGGCCTGCTGCTGCGGAGTCACCGCCCCGCCGGGTCGCGCCCGCTGCAGACCGTTGACGATGACCCGGTCCTCAGGTCCGACGCCATCGTCGATGACCCGCAGCCCGTTCAATGAGGGACCCACCAAAACCGACCGGTAGGCCACCCTGTCCTGGTCATCTACCGTCAGTAGAAAATATCCCTGCTGATCAATGCCCAAAGCCACTTCGGGCACCACAAGCGCCTGCGCCTCGACCCGGACCGGCATGCGAATGCGGGCAAAAAGTCCTGGCAGCAGACGGCCATCGGGATTATCGAAGACACCGCGCAGCTGAATCGTGCCGGTTTCCGGATCGACCCGATTGTCACTGAAATCGACCCGGCCCTCAAAGGGAAACTCGCGGCTGCCGGCAAGTCCCAGAAAAATCGCCGCGTTGCCATTGCCGGGGACTTCCTGACGCCGGCATCTTTCGAATTCCAGAAAATCCCGTTCACTAACATTAAAGTAAACATAAACCGGACTGAGATTGACAACTGTTGCCAGCAGGGTCCTCTCCGCCGCGCCCACCAGGTTGCCGACATCCACCAGGCGGCGGCCGATGCGGCCGCTGATAGGAGAGCGAACCTGGGTATAGGAGAGATGCAGCCGGGCCGTCTCGATAGCCGCCCGCGCTCCATTAATAGCCGCCTCGGCCTGATCCCGCAGGGCCTGGGCCTCGATAACCTCGACTTCACTGACCGCCTGATCCCTGAAAGCACTCTGTTTACGCTTGAGCGTCGCTTCGGCGAGCCGCAATTCGGCCTCCCTGGTGGCCAGATTGGCCAGCGCTTCATCCAGCCTGGCCTGATAGGGTCGGGGATCTATGGTAAAGAGCAGATCGCCACGCTGGACAAAGCTGGCATCGGCAAAGTGAATCTGCTCCAGATAGCCTTCGACCCGGGCCCGGATCTCTACCGATTCCACCGCATCAGTGCGGCCCGAATACTGGGCGTAATGGGTAATGTCCTGTCGCTCCGGGTGCGCGACGGTCACCACCGGTGGCGGCGGGGGTACAAAGGCGACCTGTTCTTGACAGCCGACCAGTAAAAAAGCAAGGACCAGAACCATGGCCGACAACAGGCCCCATCGTTTGTTTTGCGCCAATACACGTCGCTGCATCATGATTAGTCTTCTCCGTTCCGAATGATTTCGCAAAACCCACCGACAGTAGCCGTCCCAAAGAGTGGAATTCTGCGCAGCCATTCCATTTTTTGTGCTTTCCCGGAAAACCTTCTTCCTGTGCTGCCTGGAATCAGGCCGCTCGCAACTGTTGTTTCGAAACGCTGACCAGCCTGTTGGCACGAACCGGGGCGATCCGGCGCCTTACCCTGCCGGGTCGTTCCCGTTCGGAACGATTTGTTCCTCGCCCACCGTCCAGCCGCCTCCCAAGGCCCGATACAGGGCAACCAGATTCATCGCCGTGTGGCCTCGGGCCACGGCCAGTTGATTCTCACCATCAAACAAAGTACGTTGAGCGTCGAGAACATTCTGGAAATTGACCAGACCGTCCCGATAAAGCCGGGTGGCCAGTTGCAGGGACCGCCGGGCCGCCGACACCGCCCGTTCCAAGGCCTCCAGCCGATCACGCTGGTCGAGGTACTCGGTCATGGCCCCTTCCACCTCTTTCAAGGCATTCAGCACCGTCTGTTCGTACTGGTTAAGAGCCTGTTCAGTCCGGGCATCCTCGACACGCACCTGATTGCGGACCCGGGCCCCGTCGAACAGCAACCAACGCACGGTCGGGCCAAAACCGAAGGCACGGCTCGAACCTTTAAAGAGATCTCCGCTGTCAATGGCCTCAAAGGCAAAGGTTCCCGAAAGGGACAGTCGCGGATAGAGATCGGCCCGGGCCACGCCGATGCGCGCCGTCTGCGCCGCCAGCAGACGCTCGGCGCGGCGGATGTCGGGGCGCTGGCGCAGCAGATCCGCCGGCACGCCGACGGCGACGGAACCGGGGGGCACCGGAATCGGCCGGTATTCGCTGAGTTGCTCAAAGCGGGCACCCGGAGGTTCGCCAAGGAGCACCGAAAGGGTATGGATGGCCCGGCTGAGAGCGATCTGCAATGGGGCAACTTCCGCTTCGGAAGCCGCCAGTAACTGCTCGGCCTGGGCCACGTCAAGACCAGTGGCGAGCCCGTTTTCGAAGCGGGAACGGGTCAGACGCAGCGCCTGCTGTTGAGAGGCCAGATTGCCCCGGGTTGCCACCAGCCGGGCCTGAAGAGTGCGAATATCGAGATAAACCTGCGCTACTTCCGCATACAGGGAAACCAGCACGTCCCGGTACTCTTCCTCCGTTGCCTGAAAATCCGCCGCCGCCGCCTCCACCGAGCGCCCGATACGGCCGAACAGATCGATCTCCCAACTGGCATCAACCCCGGCCCGATAGAAGGTTTCGGTATAACCGGCACCAAGGGAGTTGTCGCTGCCCCGCTGACGCAACACACTGCCCTGTGCGATCGCCTCCGGCATCCGCTCGCCACGGGCCACGCCCAGCCGCGCGCGGGCCTCCCGAACCCGGGCCACGGTGCGCCGCAAATCGCGATTGCCTTGTTCGGCAGCGCCTATGAGTTCATCGAGCAGAGGATCCTCAAACAGCCTCCACCAGTGCCGCACCAGCGCTTCGTCCCGCACCAGAGCCGGGTCGGCTTCCCGCCGCCAGGTCTCCGGCAGTTCGCTTTCGGGAGTCCGATAGTTCGGACCCACCGCCATACAGCCCGCCAAAATCAGCGGTACCAACAGTCCGGCGAGGCGCAAAGCACCTGCAGCCGGCCACCAAAGGTCAACTTTCATCACCATATAAACCTCGCTCACTCAGTCTGGGGCAGGAAACAAACATACATGAATGTTTGTTCTGCCGCAAAATAAAATTCTGAATTCCTGACGGGTTATAAAAAAAAATCCTGTCTCCTGCTTCAAAGAGTCCGCAAGGGCTAAACTTGCCCAAGGCGGCGACGCAAAACGGAGGGATTTTATGTATAATGCCTTTAAAGGAAGCTGGTGCCGCAAAAAAATCGTTGCAGGACAACCGCTTGTCGAGCCCTGACCTGAGACTTGAAACCCCGCAGCGACTCGGCCATTGACACTTTTTTGCTGACACATCACGAATGACACGACCGCACCCCAGCAAC
Organism: Desulfuromonadales bacterium; assembly: GCA_003561875.1. Taxonomy (GTDB): domain Bacteria; phylum Desulfobacterota; class Desulfuromonadia; order Desulfuromonadales; family Syntrophotaleaceae; genus SLLR01. Next base: position 3,862 of record PWVL01000197.1, read on the forward strand.
CGGTCGCTGCAAAGCGCCGTCAACGAAAGGACCACTATGAATCTAAGAGATTATTTTGAACAGGCGGAGGGCTTCGGAATCCTTGCCACTGCCGATGCTCAGGGCCATGTCGACGCGGCCGTCTACGCCCGGCCCCATGTGCGGGATGACGGCTCGGTGAGCCTGGTGATGCTCGACCGATTGAGTCACCACAATCTGCAAAGCAACCCCTGCGCCGCCTATCTTTTCCTTGAGAACGGCGGGCGCTACCAGGGTGTTCGGCTGTTTCTGGAAAAAACCGGAGAGGAAACGGATCCGGAACTCATCTCCCGGTTTTCACGGCGCTGTCCGCACCCCGAGGACCGCCAGGATCATGGAACAAAGTTTCTGGTGACCTTTCGAGTGACCCGCATGCTCAAGGTACTTGGTGGTGATCCTCCGGAGATCAGCCTGACCTGAAGATCCGCCGGTCCCGGCTCTGTGGATTTGCACAGTTGTGTTTGAGGGCTCGCCCCAAAATTTATACGAAGTGACACGTGGCAGATTGGCGCTACGGAAGATAGACTGGACTCAAGATGCACGGAACGAGAAGAGCTTCGTGTTTCGCAGTTCCAAACCTCCATCTTTTGGCGCGCCCCCTTCCCTCCTGAAAGGCGCGCCTTTTTTTTATCCATCTGATGGCACCTCTGGGTTAGCAAAGTACTCAAAATCCGGACTGAATGGTTTCGACACACGCCTGGCGCAAAGACGATCTCCACCCGAGCACCGAAAACTGTCGAAGGATAATCCAGGGAGGTTATATTTTCATGCAGGAAGCGCTGCTTTACAAACAACTGCCCCACGGTCGGGTGCGCTGCCACCTTTGCGCTCATCGCTGCGTCATCGACAAGGGGCATCTGGGCCTTTGCCAGGTACGGGAAAACCGAGGCGGCACTCTGTATACCCTGGTTTACGGTCGAACCATCAGCGAGGCGGTGGATCCCGTTGAAAAAAAACCTCTCTACCACTTCCATCCAGGCTCCCTGGCTTTTTCCATTGCCACCCCGGGGTGCAATTTTCGCTGCACCTGGTGTCAGAACTGGGAAATATCCCAACGACCCCGAGTCGGAGATCTGCTCTCCGGCCTTCAGGCCACGCCCGATAAGATCGCTGCGAGCGCCCGCCGCCAAGGCTGTCGATCCATCGCCTACACCTACACCGAACCCGTGGTTTTCTTTGAATACGCTCGAGATATCGCCATGGCAGCTCGCCGAGAGGGACTGGCCAACATTTTTGTCAGCAACGGCTACATGACCAAAGAAACTCTGGACGAGGCCCGGAACTGGCTGGACGCCGCCAACATTGATCTCAAGGCTTTTCGCGACGAAACCTACCGCCGCTTCGCCGGGGCCCGACTGCAGCCGGTACTTGACAGCCTGAGACGCATCAGGGAACTCGGCATCTGGCTTGAGGTCACCACCCTGATCATCCCCGGAATCAACGACGACGACGCCGAACTGAAAGCACTGGCCACCTTTATCTCCCGGCAACTGGGGCCGGAAACACCTTGGCACATCAGCCGGTTCTTTCCTTGCTACCGCATGCAGCAGACACCCCCCACATCTTTGGAGACCCTGCAACGCGCCGAGACCATCGGCCGCGAGGCGGGGCTGGTGCATATCTACCAGGGCAATACCGGTCAGGAACAAGACACGGTCTGTAGCCAGTGCGGACTCTCTCTAATCGATCGCAGGGGCTTTTCCGTAACAGCCAAGCGGGTTCGCCCCGACAGCACCTGCCCCGACTGCGGCGCCCCCCTGGCGGGGATTGGCATGGCCGAATGAAAGCGGTCTCTTGTCGACCGGTTGTTTCTAAAGATGGGCCTCATTCGGTCAGGTAGCGTGCCTTGATTTCCTTCCATAGAGGGCTGGCGGTAATCTCCAGCAGGGAACGATTGATCTCTTCGCGAAGCGAGCTTCCTTCCACCAGCCCCATACCATATTTCTGGTGATCGAACTCATGTCCGAGAGTGCGCAGTTCGCCGCTGAATTCCCGACTGATCAGATAAGACATGATGGGGGCGTCATACACCACCGCGTCGACCTCATGATCCTGCAGCGCCCGCAGGGCCGACCGCAAATCGGGGTAGGTGCGCTGCCGCAATTTCCGGGTCCGTGCATAGTCTTCGCTGGTGGTGCCGGCAACCGTGGCGACACGGAACTTGATCAGGTCTTCGGGACCGGTAATACCGGTCTGCAGGGAAGCGACGGTCAGCGTCGAGGTAATCCCGGCGGTAATCCCTGAAATCATTATGATGCCGGCAAACATCCAGACCAGAGCGACCAGGCGGCCGAGAAGCGTCACGGGAGCCTTGTCGCCGTAGCCAACGGTGGTCATGGTGACCGCCGACCACCAGAAACCGGAGGCGATTCCCTGCATCGCCGAACCACCGAACTGACTGGCGTTGCGCTTGCGTTCACACAGCCATAACAGGAATCCCCAGACCAACAACAGCAGGGCCAGAGCCCCGAGGGCCTGAAAAAACCCCAGTGAAAAAAGTCCTCGCAGGACGGCCATACCACTGGCGGAAGGCTGATCGACCACTGCGATGCCCAGACCGGTGAAATAAAAAGGGTGCGAAAAATCGATCAGCCGTTCCCGTTCCGCGGTGATGGTCAGGGCCGCCGCCTCTACGTCCAGTTCGCCGTTTTGCAGCCCTTGCAGGGTCTCGACAATTGATCGTTCCACAAACTGAAAAGACCAGTCCCGCCGGCGGGCGATTTCCTCCCACAACTCAATGGTCAG
>PWVL01000162.1 GCA_003561875.1 Desulfuromonadales bacterium
AGGAGGACAATATGACGCGATTCCAGTCCCGTCCGCACATCATTACCGCCGTTCGGGTTGGCGAACGTCGGGTGATTCCGCCGCAGGAGACACTCTGCCGCAATATTTTTGTGGTTTATCCCGGGGATTATCTGTGCACCGACAGCCGGGGATACAAGTTCCCCTGTCGCGCCGAAGAGTTTGAAAACATCTACGAACCGGTCGCCGATTGAGGCGAACAGACAACAAGGAGGCTGCCATGTACGAAATCTGCCTGCACTGCAACCGAACCTTCTATTCAAGGGAGTATGTTCCCGGGTACTGCCCGGTCTGCGAAGAAACGCTGGGGCATCCATGCTGCACCGCGGCCCTGCTGCTGCGCAAGACCAGAACCGAGCGGCTGGTGCCGCGAATCTAGATACAGGCCCCTTATGCCGGGACGCTCAGTGGAGGTCGGTCAGCGGTTGGTGGCGGGGAAAAATCAGTTCGTCGGTAGCGAAGCCGAGTTCCGTGGCCCGGACGATCAGAGCGCCGAGCTTGGCCGGATCGAGGTCGGGACGGCGGGCCAGAATCCACAGATATTTGCGGCTGGCACCACAGACCAGGGCGTATTCATAGTTTTCTTGGTCGAGGGCAATAATATTGTAGCTTCCAAAAAAGGGACCGAAAAACGATACCTTGAGGCGACCGACGGAGGGGTCGCCGATGAAAAAGGCCCGTCCTCGAGCTTCCTTCCATTGTCCGGCGGCGGTAGCGTAACCCCGATTGATCACTGACACTCCGCCTTGGGGACGCAGCGCGTAATGGGCGCTGACCTTGTCCAGGCCCCGTTCAAAGCGATGATCGAGGCGGGCGATTTCGTACCAGTGTCCCAGATAGCGCTCCAGTTCGAAGCCGCTTACCGGCTCTACCCCGCGTGGGATTCCGGTGCACCCAGCCAGTAATGCCAGTCCGCCCAGCCACAGCCAGCTTTTCATTTGTTATCTCCCTGGTTTTTTTTCAGACGCTCATAAAGTATCGTCATCACCCGGTGACCCAGGTTGACGATCACCCCGGCACGCTTAGCGCTTTTTCCACCGCCGCGTATCTGTTATGCTGCCTGTCATAGAGCGATTCATGTAGAAACCCGTAAAATCTGTTTCCCGTCGCTGCATGTTTTGAGGTGTTCATGGTCCGGTCCTCGACTCCGTCCATCGGCCAACTGGTTCGTTTTCGTCGTCAGGAGCGGGAGGTAACCGGAATTCTGGCCCGCCGCGTCGGCGATCTCGGTTTTATCCTTGGCGACGACCGGCAAAGCTATCAGGTGCCGCTGGCGTCGCTGCAGCCCCTTTTGTCCCGCCCTCCGTCGCCGCAAGAGTTCGGCCGGGACCGGTCCAGAGCAATCGACAGCCGGAACACAGCTCCCGTTTCCGCCCTCTCCGTGCAGGTCGGCGATTCCGTTGATTTTGTTTTTAAAAAACGTCGCCTGAACGGTTCCGTGGTGCGCCTTAATCCCCGGCGGGCGCATGTCCTGGGTCAAGACAAACGAGAATACGCGGTGCCTTATGCAAGGCTTCAACGTCGTACCGCCGGCGCAGCTTCCAGACAGCGGGATCTTGCCGTGGTACGGCAGTTGGCAGCATCCCTGCTCGTCCGGCACGGTTTGCAGGAATGGTGCTTCGACTTCGACCACGCTACCCGGCGGGCCGGTTGCTGTGATTATCGCCGTCGGCGTATCACCCTGGCGCTGCAGTTTGCCCGCCGGGCCGACGACCAGCAGCTTCTTGAAACGCTGCTGCACGAGATCGCCCACGCTCTGGTGGGTCCGAAGCACCACCACGACGTTCACTGGCGGGCCAAGGCCCTGGAGATCGGCGCCAGTGGCGAACGCTGTCATCAGCTGCGTTTCCATCCGCCCCGCTATCTGGTCACCTGTGCCAACGGCTGCTGGATCGCCACCGCCGAGCGCCGCCGTCACCGGATTGTCTGCCGCCGCTGTAGCGGCGATATCGTTTATCAGACCTATACCGAGCAGCGCTGGCAGGAGGCTGAACAGGCCTTTGGCGAGAAGCACTGAGCCCAGCGGCCAATCACGAATTAAACACTAGCGCCTCCCCGCGAGGCCGTCAATCGGCCCGCCTGCCAAAAACTGCGCAGGAGCAGCGCCGCCGGGATCTGTGCTTGTGAAAGTCTTTGCATGAAGCACATTCACGTCAGTTGCGCCATTATCGAACGGAACGGCCTGGTGCTTGCCGCCCAGCGAAATTCCCACATGTCCATGCCCCTTAAATGGGAATTTCCCGGGGGCAAAATCGACGGGGGCGAATCGGCGGAAGAATGTCTGCGACGGGAGCTGGCGGAAGAACTGTGTATTGAGATCGGCATCAATAGACGTCTTGCGTCTCACACCCACCACTATGAGGCCTTCACTGTTACCCTGCATCCCTTTGTCTGTAGCCTGAAGACGGAGCAGATCGTTCTGCACGAACATAGGGCCGTCACTTGGTTGCCCCCTGAATCCCTGCATACCCTTGATTGGGCGGAGGCCGACTGGCCGATAATCGCCGACTATCTTCAGAATGCCGGGCTTGAGGGGTGAAAAGCGGAGTCTGGGACAGAAAAAAGGAAGGCGGAAGCAAACAAGAATTAACAGCCTTGCCTCGAAGATCCGCCACCTGCTCTCGCTTTTCTGGTCAACAGAACGATAATTGGTGGAAAAAACAGGGTGCTGGTGGTGTTCAGGGACATCTCCGGGCGAAAGGCCGCTGAAAAGGAAAGCAAGAGGATGCAGGAACACCTCCGCCAAGTGGATAAGATGGCCGCCCTTGGAACGCTGGCTTCGGGAATTGCCCATGAAATAAACAATCCGAACAATTTTCATCCAGTCTAATGCCAAATTGATTTCGGATATTTGGCCCGATGTCAGCAAAATTTTGACTCTTTACGGCTGATCAAAGCTAGGCTTAGCAAACCCCCACATGCTGGGGGAGATTCAGAGGAGATGCGCATGATTCGGAGACTATGCAGAAATTGCAGTACGGAAATGAACAAGGAGTTAACCCCGGATGGTCCCAAGTTTTTCTGCGAAAACTGTGACGGCCACACCCTCTATGATGAACTTGACATGGAATCTTTTTGTCCGAAATGCGGGGACAAACTGCAGTTCTGCGGGAAATGCGGAAACAGCTATTTTTGCAATGGATGCATGGGGATTGTTTCCAGCAAAAAGATTATTTGGAAAGAGAAATAGGAAAAGCGGGTCTTGGAGACATGGTTGCCTAATTGTGTTCATGCACAATGGCCGCGAATTTATCTGACAATTGCCAATTTTGAGAAGATGTTTTTTGAGTCAATTTCTCCGGGCATTCTGGCGGTCGCCATTTTCCAAAAAGGTGTCTATCGGGCCTTGGATTATCCCGACAGGACCAGTCTGCCCTGGCGGTCATGGCGTTGATTATTTACGCCGTGGTTATCCTGGTCGCCAAAGGTCTGCTGTCGCGCTGGGACAAAAGCGAGGTCAAGTGATGCATCTCTGCGCCTGGCGACGGGGAACATACAAAGCGGGGTAGGAAAGAGGGCAGTTATTTTCGTTAAGGCAGCGGTTGGCTTTCCGGGTCGTTGGCTCCGGCCTTTTCAATCTCCGGCCAGAGACTCGAGCACTCGAAGCATCGGATTGTGAAGGAGTCCGTTGCTGGCGACGATCTGGCCGTCGTCGATGGAGCCCGAATTCCCGCGAAAATCACTGACCATGCCGCCGGCTTCGGTGACCAACAGCATTCCGGCGGCCACATCCCAGGGTTTCAGATCGTACTCCCAGAATCCGTCGAAACGCCCTGCCGCCACGTAACACAGATCCAGAGCCGCGGCGCCGTCGCGGCGCACTCCCCGGGTCCGGTAGTAGAAAAGTTTGAAATAATCCATGGCGCGATGCCACCGGTCGCCTATCTCGTAAGGGAAGCCCGTCGCCAGCAGGGCCCTGGAGAGGGTGGGGGTGGTCGATACCTGCAGAAGCTCGCCGTTGAGACAGGCACCCTGGCCGAGCCGGGCTGAGAACATTTCGTTATGCACCGGATCGAAGACCACCGCCGCTACTGTCTGCTGTCGAAGCTGCACGGCGATGGAAACGCCGAAAAACGGGTAGCCATGGACAAAGTTGGTGGTTCCGTCGAGGGGATCGATGACCCAGCGCCAATCACCGGATAGGGACCCTGCTCCTGATTCTTCGGCAAGAATGGCGTGATCGGGATAGTTGCCCTGGATGACGTCGAGAATGATGGCTTCGGCTTCCCGATCGACGTTGGTGACCAGATCAACGCGTCCTTTGTTATTCACCTGGCGTAGTCGGAAGCGGGATTGCATGATATGGGCACCGGCCTGCCGGGCCGCGCTTTCAGCGGTACGAAGAAGCTCTTGCATGACAGAGAGGTTATCTCTCAACAGGGTTGATGAGCAGCGCAGGGGCTGCCGGTGGAAATACTTACAGGTCGACGTCGCGACCGAATTGATAAAACTCCTCCAGATTGCTGAATTCTCTCCAGGCCAGGTACTGATTGGGTGCATCGACAAAGTGGAAAAGGTTTTCCACAATCTGAAAATGATCGAATTCCTGGGCGATAATTTTTTCCAGCAATTTCCGGTTGGCCGGATTCTCTTCCCGGGCGAGCATCTCCCGATAGTGGCCGGCGGCCTGCGACTCAAGTTTCATCGCATGGTGATAGGCTTCCAGGTCGTCTTCAGCCGTTTCCAGGGTTGCTTTCCGCTCAAGGAGGCGGGCAAACAGGTTCTTCGCATCATCAAGCAGTGCGCATTCCCCAACAGAAGCCTGCTTTCCGGCCTGCAACGCTTTAAGTGTTTGGAAATGACGGTGTTCGTCCGCCGCCAGATCACGAAAGATCTTTCGAACACCTTCGGTTCGGGCCTTGTCGGCCAGTTTTTTGTAGAGTGATTCTGCATCGTTTTCCATCTGCATGGCGTAATCATAGAGATTCATGGCTGATTCCTTCCTGGAGAAAGATAATCTTGCGGCTGGCGGCTGAACAGATAAAACCCCCGCAGACCTGAGATAAGATCCGGTCGGACCCGCTCTGAATCAGGATTTGGCGATTTTTGGTCTGTTCGAAACCACCACGATGCCAGACTCGGTGACCGTGTAGCCTTTTTTCCGGTCCGCGTCCAGGTCGTAGCCGATCTCCTCTTCGTCGGGAATCACCGTGTCTGCATCGATGATGGCTTTTTTAATGCGGGCGTTGCGGCCGACTGTGACGTTGTCGAAAAGGATGGACTCCTCCACAAGGCTGTAGCTGTTGACTTTGCAGCGGGGCCCCAGTATGGAACGGCGTACCACGCCGCCGCTGGTAATGCAGCCGCCGCAGACATAGGAGTCGATATTCACGCCCCGTCGTTCTTCGTCGTCAAAGACCGTTTTGGCCGGCGGGAAATTGCCCTGGTGGGTAAGAATGGGCCACTTGTAGTTGTACAGGTTCAGTTGAGGAGAGACGTGAACCAGATCCATGTTGGCTTCGTAATAGGAATCGATAGTACCCACATCCCGCCAGTAGCCCCTCTCCTTTGCTTTCATGCCGGGAATCAGGTTGTCGTTGAAATTGTAGGCCAGCACCTTTTCGCCCCGCGCAAGCATCATGGGGATAATATGCTTGCCGAAATCGAGATCGGCATGATGCCTCTTGCCTTCCCGCAGTACCTCAATCAATTTTGCCACTGAAAAAATATAGTTGCCCATGGAGGCGAAACAGGTCTGCCGACCGGGAATGGTTTCGGGCTGCTGGGGTTTTTCGGCAAAAGCCGTGACACGGAAATCGTCATCGACGGAAAAAATCCCGAAGCGCCGGGCCTCTTCGACGGGGACCTCAAGAGAGGCAATGGTCAGGTCGGCCCGGTTGCTGCGGTGCGCGGCCATCATCTGGCCGACATCCATCTTGTAAACGTGATCGCCGCCGAACACCGCTACGTAGTCCGCCTCCGAGTTTTCGACAAAACGCAGGCATTGCAGAATGGCGTCGGCGGTACCGCGAAACCATTCCTCGCTTTCGCTGCTGGTTTCGGGAGAAATGGCAACATAGAATTCTTGCCATCCGACCCATTTGCTCCAGGAATCCCAGATATGCTTATTAAGGGCATAGGCACGGTACTGGGTGAGGACATAGGTTCTTTTCAACCCTGAGTTGAACAGGTTGCTGAGGACGAAATCGATAATCTTATATTTGCCGCCAAAGGGCAAATCCGGTTTGGCTCGCAGCAGAGTCAACGGAGAAAGCCGTTCTCCCTTGCCTCCGGCAAGAACCATGGCGATGGTGTTTTTTCGCATGTCATCGAATGTAAACATGTTACCCCTCCTGACGCCACTCTTGTTCCCTCGACAGGGCCAAATCTTGCGTGGCAATGCGAGTGGCAATGCGTTGAAAAGAAAACTGCGTTTTGATTATACCACTGCGGTCGTGCTCTCGCAGGGAATGGTATTGGGAATGCAGGTTTTTTGGCGCCCCGTCGAGTGTGACGAGCCGCCGACCAACTGCTCAAAACTAACTCGTTTTCATCCGGAAACGGCCCTTTTCCGCTGTAGCGGCGTCAATCTGCAGGTTTGCTTGTGACTCGGACCATCCCTGGCCCTCGCCCTTCGGGCAGCCAGGGGCTGTCCATTTCC
>PWVL01000038.1 GCA_003561875.1 Desulfuromonadales bacterium
CAACGGGACAAGGCCAAAGTCTTCAACGCTTTTGACCAGCTTGAACTGCGCGCCATCAAGGAACGCTACCTTGGGGAAACGCGGCGTCAACTGGAACAGATCATGACCAACCGGGCGGTTCGCCAGACGCCTGTGGCCCTGGAGGAGGCGCAAAAAAAGCTGGATGAGGCCGACGCCTATATCAACAATCGCCGTTATCAGAGTGAAGACATTCGTCGCAAGGCCGACCAGGCCCTGTTTTACACCCGGCGACTGCAACAGGTTCTGATTCAGACCGAAAGTCTGCGATCTCAAGCACCGGAACAGAACGTCCTGTTCATCGAAGGCCTGCTGCACCAGACTGCGGAACAGCTGAACCTTTCCGACCAACGGGATCGGCCTTTTGAGGGCCAGATGGAGGGTATTCTTACTGCGATTGCCAGCAGCCAGCAGCAGGCACAGGATCAGCTGCTCGAAATCGCCGCCCTGGAAACCACCATTATCGAATCGCAGCAACGGATCGCGACTCTCGAAGGAACCACCCTGGAAGAGCGGGCGGCCCGCCAGCAATTGGCCGAAGAACGGCGTTTTCAGAGACTGTTCAGCCAGGTGCAGGATCTCTTCAGCCCAGAGGAAGCCGAAGTCTATAAGCAGGGGGGCCGGCTTATTATCCGACTGAAGACCATGAATTTTGCCATCGGTCAATCGGTCATCGAGGTGCAGAACTATCCGCTGCTCAGCAAGGTACAGCAGGCCATCGCTCTTTTTGGCCAGCCCCGGGCCATCATCGAAGGCCATACCGACAGCACCGGTTCGGCGCAGACCAATCTGGCCCTGTCCCTCCAGCGTGCCGAAGCGGTGCGATCCTACATGATCGCCAACGGCACCCTGCCCGAAGAAAAAATCGAAGCCATCGGCTACGGCTCGTCCCGTCCGCTGGCCTCGGACCTTACCGCCGAAGGCCGGGCCATGAACCGGCGCATTGACGTGGTGTTGATACCGGTAGCCCCTTAAGTCTCGCCCCCCGTGGCCTTTGTTACATTGCCTGGTTTCTGCAGACTGTACAAAGCCGGGTTGAACTAAACCGCTTCGCGGTAGATTTAAAGGCGGCATGAAAATGCCGCCTTTTTTCGTGGGGAGATTGACACTCTCAGGAGGTTGGGAATTCACGAACTCCGGGGACAGTATATTTTTTTGACAGCAAAGTTTCCTCTGCTATTCTCACCCCATGGCACGCATCGCACGGGTAACAGCACCCGGACTGCCGCACCATGTCACGCAACGCGGCAACCGCCGCCAACAGACCTTTTTCCATGACGGTGACTATGAGGCCTCTATCGACCTGATGGCCGAGTAGTGCGGCAAACATCGGGTTCAAGTATGGGCCTATTGCCTCATGCCGAACCATGTTCACCTCATTGCCGTTCCTGAAACCGAAGAAGGGCTGGCACGAGCGATTGGCGAAGCCCATCGCCCCTACACACGGCGGATCAATTGTCGTGAAAAGTGGCGAGGGCACCTCTGGCAGGAACGTTTCACCTCCTTTCCCATGGACGAAAGATACTTGCTTTCCGCAGCCCGCTATATTGAAATGAACCCCGTTGCCGCCGGCATGGTGATCCTTCCCGGAGAGTATCGCTGGAGTAGCGCAGCGGCCCATCTTGCCGGCAAAGACGATCAACCGGCAAAGGTCATGCCGCTGCTGGACAGGGTAAGTGACTGGGAGAGTTTTCTGACCCTGGCGGGCAAAGAGGAGCTGGCTTTGCTGAAGAAGCACGAACGTAGCGGTCGTCCTCTAGGGGAGGTTGCATTCGTCGAGCACCTGGAGCAGGAGATGGGACGCCTGCTTCGACCGGCCAAGCGTGGCCCGAAACCAAAGACAAAGGAAACCAAAGCCAAAGTAATTAAATATACTGTCCCCGGAATTCCCGCCGGATGTCCCGAAAGTAGAGGTCGCATGAAAAACATTCTTTCCATGGTTTTCGCCCTTGTCATCCTCGCCCTGGCAACCGACTCCTCCTTTGCCCGCGCCTCCACCATGCGTTGCGGCAATCGCCTGGTCCGCGCCGGCGATACCAAAGGTGCAGTCCTTGCCAGGTGCGGCGAGCCGGCCCTCAAGGATTTTGTCGGGGTGGATAAGTTTTACGATCGGTCCACTTCTTCCAAGTCAACCCGAATCGTCGAAGAGTGGACCTATTTTCCCGGGGAAGGCCGCCGGATGCGTACTGTAATCTTCCAGGGGAACAGGGTGTTGGATATTTTGGATGGGCAGCGACAGTAGGCCGAAGCGGGCAGAGGCGGTGGAATTGACTTCACAGGGGTCAAAGAAAGGGCGGCAAGGGGAACTGACAAACGAACATACTCGCAATCAGCCAGGATCGGGTTCGGATATAAGGACTCGCTGAACCAATAATGGCAGACAACCAATCTGCTGACTCCGAAGTTCGTCCATCGGTTTCTACAGCATGTGACCTGCCGCCAGGGTTCAACAAGGTCTGCAGGGCACAAACCCGGGCTTCCGGCACGTGCTGCGGGCCAGGCTTTCGTTTGGGTCATCATTCCGAAATAATAAAAGCGGGATTTGCCTGTTGCGAATCCCGCTTTTATTATTTATTCGGCAGAAAATGTGTTGCTTCTCGCCGCAGATTTTGTGTATACGTGAATCGTTCACATGATTTTTCTGCTTTGATTGCAATGCCGTCGGGTCCTCTGGCGAGATTTGCCTGGCGGCGATCCTCCTGAAGCGTTTTATCGACCTCCCTCTTTCGCCCCACACGCAGGCAAGGGAGGCGTTTTTTTGCCTTCTCCGATCCCGCTTATACGAAGGCTCACCGCCCCCTGCCGCCGTTGAAATAGCGCTGCTGCAACTTTTTCCGTTGTTCAGTCCGTTGTTCCGAGGGCAATTCCCTAATCTGCTGCCACTCGCGATGCAACTGCTCCCGCTGTTCCGGCGGCATCTCCTGCAACCGCCGGTGTCGTTCCAGAACCTGCTGTCTGCCTTCCGGCGACATGTCCTGAAAGCGTTGGTATTGCTGGCGTATCCTCTGCTGCTCAGCAGCAGGAAGTTGCTGAAACTCCTCATAGCGACGAAGAATTTCCTGACGCTGCGCCGGACTCAGCTGCTGCCAACGATCCTGGTCAGTGGACCCGGAAACAGCAGCCGCTCCGGAGTTGCCCCTGCTGCCGCCGGGAACGCCCCGGGCCCAGGCATTCTGCGCCGGTGCGCCCGCAAGAATGATCAGCAGTGCTATGAACAGGCTCGCCTTCTTCAAGGTTTTTCCTCCCGCCGTCTTCATCCCTGCCCCTCCGAACCCTGCAGCAGGTCCAGGTCCCGCAACAGGTCCAGATACTGAAGCAATTCCATATCCCGCACCATGGCCACGTCCGTGGTTGCCCTTCTGCCCCCTTCGGGCAGCATTGCCGGTGGTACCAGCAAGGCAAGGAACAGGATCACTCCGGCGGTTGCAACGGCACCCCACAGCCAGGGAGCGCTCCGCTTCCGACGACAGATCCGCTCCGCAACCCGTGCGGCAAACCGGCGGGTTGCAACGGCGTCCAGTTTCAGAGTAGGCGTCTCCAGTCCGTCCAGGTCCCGTTTCAGCCGCTGCCACTCCCGAGCACAACTGCCACAGCTTTGAAGATGCCGCTCCAGGCTCTTGCGTTGCGTCCCGTCAAGTTCTCCGTAGTAGTACAGCGACAGCGCCTGGCTGTCGCAGCTGCCGGTTGCCATCTTTTTTTTCATTTCTATTCCTCCCGCAGGTCCTCCAGCGCAACCCGCAACGCCTTTACCGCCCGGTGCAGATGAACCTTGACCGTCCCCTCTTCCAGGCCCAGGGTTTCGGCGATCTCCTTAAGGGCCATTCCTTCCTGGTGGCGCAGCACAAAAACCGTCCGCTGTCGAGCCGATAGCCCGCCCAGGGCGACCTGCAGCCGCCTTCCCGTCTCCTGGGCCTGCAATCTGTCCCGGGGCGAAGCCGCGGCATCGGCAGCCATTTCCACGGGATCCAGGTCCTCGTTCTGGCGACGAAAAAAGAAGACCTTGCGGCGCAGGCGCTCACGACGCAGGTGATCAATAGCCAGCCGGGTGACAATACGATACAGGTAACTGGACAGACTGCACTCTCCGCGGAAGCGGTGCAACGAGCGGTGCAGGCGCAGAAAACCTTCTTGGGCGATTTCTTCTGCTTCGGCCCGATTGCCGACCAGCCGATAGGCCAGATTGATCAGCCGCGACGCCTGGCTGGCGACCAACTGCTCAAAAGCGCCGGGATGACCTGCTCGAAGCAGTTCCAGAAGCCCTTCATCCGCATCGTTCTGCAAAACCAGACTGGCCTCCCGCGGCACAAACTCATCAACAACAATGGGGGCAACCCGGGATGTCATTGTTTCCCCTTCCATTGAAAAAAACGCTTGTTTGAAGCCCCGACGCATGGAGTCGTAAAAAGGTTTACCTGGTGTGGACCAGGTCGATGAAAACCGCGGAGCGCTACCGTCACCCGCTGTTCGCGTTCTTCTTCAACCGCTCTCCTGCAGAAGCAGCAGTGCCCGTTTTACGACTTCGGATACCGTAAAACCGAAGTGCTCCATCAGTTGTTGCGCCGGAGCGCTGGCGCCGTAGCCCTGCATGGCCAGAATTGCTCCCCGATCCCCGACGTAACGCTCCCAGCCAAAGGGCGAGGCCGCCTCAACGGCCAGCCGAAACGGGCACTGGGGAGGCAGAACCGATTGTCGGTAGTCCGGAGCCTGTTCCTCGAACAGTTCCCAGCAGGGCATGGACACCACCCGGGTGCCGATGCCCTGCTGCTGCAGCATTTCCCGGGCCTGCAGAATCAGGGAAACTTCGGAGCCGCTGGCCATCAGCAGCACCTGCAGCGCACCTTCCGCGTCGGCCAGCACGTAAGCGCCCCGCAGGGTTTCCTGCGCCGCGCCGTAGCGGGAACGGTCCAGAATCGGCAGTCCCTGCCTGGAGAGAATCAGCGCCGAGGGCCGTTGCCGGTTCTCAATGGCGCTTTGCCAGACAAAGGCGGTCTCTTCGGCGTCGGCGGGGCGCAGAACGTTGAGGTTGGGAATCGCCCGCAGAGCGGCCAGTTGCTCCACCGGCTGGTGGGTGGGGCCGTCTTCGCCCAGTCCGATGGAATCGTGGGTGAAGACGTAGATGGGAGCCAGCCCCATCATCGCCGCCAGCCGCAAAGTCGGCCGCATGTAGTCGGAAAAAATCAGAAAGGTTCCGCCGTAGGGAATGAGCCCCGGAGTGTGGGCCAGACCGTTGAGCACCGCCCCCATGGCATGCTCACGCACCCCGAAGTGGATATTGCGACCGCTGAAACCCGGAGCAAAGGCACCCTGATCGCGCAGGGCGGTATTGTTGGAAGGTGCAAGGTCGGCGGAGCCGCCCAGCAAAAAAGGCAGTCGGGGAGCAAGAGCGTTAAGCACCTGGCCGCTGGCCTCCCGGGTAGCCATCGGCCCGTCAGCAGGGAAATAACGGGGCAGTGCCCCGCGCCAGTCGTCGGGCAGCCCCTGTTCCACGGCCTGCATCCAGGTCGACAGAGAGGGGGTTCCACGACGGCTCTCAAGCTGCTGTCGCCAGCGCCTGACCAGCTCGTCGCCCCGATCGGCAACGACCCGCATATGCGCGGCAACGGCCTTTGAAATCTCAAAGAACCCGTCCGGGTCTCTGCCCAAAGCCTGTTTGGTAAGACGCAGTTCTTCGGTTCCCAGGGGAGCCCCATGAGCCGCCGCGGTATTCTGTTTATTGGGCGATCCCTGGCCGATATGGGTGCGGGCGATAATCAACGAAGGACGGGGATCCCTTTGCGCACACAGAATGGCGGTGTCGATTTCAGCCAGGTTTTCCCCCTCGACCCGCAGCACATGCCAGCCGTAGGCCAAAAAACGGGTGGCCGTCTCCTCGGAAAATGCCAGACCGGTGTCACCTTCGATGGTGATGTGGTTGTCGAGATAAAAATAAATCAGGTTACCCAGTCCCAGATGCCCGGCCAGCGACGCCGCTTCAGCTGCGACTCCTTCCATCAGGTCGCCATCGGAACATAAGGCGTAGACCCGGTAGTCGAAAAGCTCCGCGTCAACCTGCTGCTGCAGATAGCGGGCTCCCATGGCCATGCCGACACCCACCGCGAACCCTTGTCCGAGAGGACCGGTGGTGGTTTCCACCCCCGGCGTGTGTCCGTACTCGGGGTGTCCGGGGGTGCGGCTGCCGAGCTGGCGAAAATTCTTCAACTCGTCCAACGGCAGGTCATACCCGCTCAGATGCAACACGCTGTAGAGCAGCGCAGAAGCGTGGCCGCAGGAAAGAATGAAGCGGTCACGGCCCGGCCAGTCAGGATGTCGGGGAGCGTGGCGCAGATGCCGACGATACAGCAGATAGGCGATGGGAGCCGCCTCCATGGGAGTCCCGGGGTGACCTGACCGGGCCTGCTCGACGGCGTCCGCGGCCAGCAGCCGCAGGGTATCGACCGTCTCCCGGGCCAGCACCGTATCGATGGGTTCTTGAAACATGGGCATGGATTCCTCCTGCGAATCAATCGTTGAATGAGGGCCTGGAGCAGGGAGTGCCGGGTCCGAAGGCACAATGCTCCCTGAGGGCGGCAAATCGCTGGGCTGGCGTTCCGTTCCAGCGGGCAAGAAGGCGCTCCGCCAGCGTGATGCCGCTCTGCGCGATCTCGTCGAGCCCGTCGAGGAACCGGGTTTCGTCCTGACCCCGGTCCCGTGCCGGTCCTTGCCGCACCAAGCCTTCCCGGGCCAGGGCCAGAACCTCCAGGGCCAGATCCCGAAGTCTGTGGCGACCCACGGGAGTCTTCAGCCCCAGACACCAGGATTGCCGATAGATGTCCATAAAGGCCTCGGCGCCGAGAGCGCCAAACAGACGTTCGGTTTCTAGGCGTGCAGCCGCATCGTACAGCACGCCCTTGGCCAGCGCAGCCACCGAAAGGCTGAGACCCGGGGGCAAACTGTCGGCGCTGCGCAATTCGATGTGCGGTCGCAGACGCACCTCGGGAAACAGGGTCGACAAGTGCAGATTCCAGTCTTCGAGACAAGCGCCGTGCCCAACGAAACCCTCAAGCAGAAAACGCCGGAAGGAAAAGCGCTCGTTGGTCATGTCCAGATAACGCCCCTGACGCTGAATAAAATACATGGGTACATCCAGGGCGTACTCAACGTAACTGTCGAGAGTCGCCTGGCTGTCCAGCAAACCGGGAATCAGCCCGGTGCGATCCCGATCCGTGCGGGACCAGATCTCCCCCCGGGTGGAAAGAAAACCGCTGGGACGACCATTGAGCAGAGGCGAATTGGCAAACAGGGCGTAAAAGAGGGGGGACAGCCTTTGGGCGACCCGCAGCTTTTCCAGACAGTCCACCTCATCGGAGAAATCCAGATTCACCTGCAGACCGGCACTCTGCTTCATCATGTTATGCCCCCGGTCACCAACCCGCTCCATGTAGCGGCGCATGATTCCGTAGCGGGATTTGGGCAGCCAGTCGATATTCCGCAGGGGTGTGAAGGGCTGCACTCCCAAGCCGAGGAAAAGCAGGCCCAGGGGTCTGGCGGCCTCAAGAACGGCATTTACATGAGCGCAGAAATCCCGGCGACAACAAAACAGGTCGGGACACAAGGCCCCGGAGAGTTCCAGCTGACCGCCCGGTTCCAAGGTGATCGAGGAGTTCTCTCCCTGCAGGCCGATCAAATGGCCCTGCTCACGAATCGGCTGCCAGGCCTCGGAAACGGCCAGTCGTTCAAGCAGCGTTTCGATGCGGGCAAAGGAGGCCGCCTCACCGGTTTCGGCATCAACAACCAGTTTTTCCATTTCCGCGCCGACGCCCCAGTGCCGGCGGGGACGGGCTCCGTTAAGCAGAAAGTCTCGCAGCTGGCCAAGATGGCGAATCGGTTGCTGCAGATCGTCGGAATGGGCTGCCGTCATCGTCTACCGTGCCTGATCATAAACATACCCTGTCCGTAGCAAGAGAAATGGCCCCGCGCATTCTACCAGCTAACCGGGCATACAGGCAAAGAGTCCCTTGCCCGGGCGCAAGCCAAAAGCGCCCTCCCAGCCACAATGATAACAGGGTGTTAACCAGATCCACCGTCCGCTTGCCTTTTGCCCCCTGGAAGGCTATGCTTGGCCGGACTTTCCGAGCGGAGATTGCATGGACCCGACCTGTCGCCTGAACCGGGCTCCGATCAGTTTCAAGTTTCTGGCCCAACCTGTATAGCCTTTGTTGTGCAAAAGGGGGCTGGCTTTGTAACGTTGGTCAGCTCATGGGCTTGTTCCGGAGCGGCTCCGCCTCATCTAAAAACGCTGATCAGGGCCGCACAAAGCTAACTTGCCCTGCCAGCCTCGGGAGAACAAGGCATGTCCGATCGCCTGCACGTTCATATTCCCTGTGCCCTCCTTGAAGGCCTGCTGCCACTGCTGTTCCGACATCGCCTGCAGCCGGAAATCGCCTTTAAATGTTGCGACCTGGAGCGCCCGAATGCCGAGGTGCGGGAGTGGGGCCGCCGCCTGGCCGAAGCCGAGCTTGCCGTCACCGTCCATGCTCCCTTTATGGACCTTAATCCCGGTGCCGTCGATCCGCTGGTACGCAAGGCTACCCGGCTCCGCTTCGCGCGCACGCTCGATCTGGCGGGCCTGCTTCAGGCCCGCCTGGTTGTGTTTCACCCCGGTTTTTTCCGATGGCAGTATGGCGGTCGCGACGAATTGTGGGTCGAGTCTTCCCTGAGTTTCTGGCCGGAGTTAGTGGCCCGGGCCGCCGATCTCGGCTGCGCCATGGCCCTGGAAAACATTTTCGAGGAAAACCCCGCCACCCTTCAGGCCCTGCTTGACGGCATCGACTCCCCCTGGCTGGGTCATTGCTTTGATATCGGCCACTGGCATCTTTTCGGTCAGGTCTCGCTTGAAGAGTGGTTTGCGGCCCTCGGTCGGCACCTGCGCCACCTGCATCTGCACGACAATCTGGGCGACCGGGACGCGCACCTGGCCATCGGTGACGGTAGCGCCGATTTTAACGGGCTGTTCCGGCTGCTGGACGAACAACGGCTCCACCCCACTGCGGCCCTGGAAATCCACAATCCGCAGGCCCTGCTACGGACCATCTCCGTCATCTCCCCCCGCTTTCGTCCCTGACCGCCCTTTTGGGTCGGCCATCAACGTGGCACGTTGTACTCCTCGCTCTCCAAAGCGCTGTCGCAAGCTGTCCAACGCCCCGTCAAGGGCCGACTGACGCGCCTTACGCTCCTGCCCAAACAGATCGCCCTGACCTTTAAGGGCATCCTGCAAGTGGCTAAGACTGATGCCGAGCAGACGCACCGGACGTCCTGCCGCTTCCGTTCGCTGCAGCAGACTTTCGGCAACCTGCAGAATTTCGAGGGCCGAATCAAGAGGCTCAGGGACCCTCCGGATGCGGGTCACGGTGGAAAAATCCCCATAGCGCACTTTAAGTTGGACACTGGCAGCGGCCATTCCGCCAGCTCGCAACCGCGCTGCAACTTTTTCGGCCAGGCCGAGCAGAACCCGGTGCAGGGCTTGTGGATTCCGCAGGTCCCGATCAAAGGTTTCCTCGTGACCGATAGATTGACAACCGGCTCGAACTTCCACCGGCCGGGAATCCTCGCCCCGTATAAGGTGATACAGGGACTTTCCGGCTGCCCCGACAATTTGCACCAGTTCCGCTTCGCCTAACCTTCGCAGGTCGGCCACGGAAGTCAGACCGTGTTCCTGCAGATGCCGGCAGGTCACCGGACCGACACCCCACAGTCGCGAGAGGGGCAGGGACAGAAGAAAGGCATCCGGTGGTTCGGGCACCACGTACAAACCATCGGGTTTGCCATGCGCCGAGGCCAGCTTGGCAAGAAATTTGTTCCTGGCCACTCCGGCGCTGACGGTCAGTTGGAGCTCATCACGAACCTCTTTGCGAATCTTTGCCGCGATGTCCACCGCCTCGCCGAACAACCGTAAACTGCCCCGGACATCAAGAAATGCCTCGTCCAGGGAAAGGGGCTCAATACGATCGGTGTAGCGCCCAAACACCCTAAAAACCTCGCGCGAGACTTGACGATAAAGCTTCATGCGGGGTGTTCGCAGCACGGCGTGGGGACACAGTTGCAGCGCCCGGGCCATGGGCATGGCCGAGCGAATACCGTAATGGCGCGCCTCGTAAGAACAGGCGCAGACCACTCCCCGATTTACCGAACCGCCCACCACGACGGGCCGGCCCCGCAATTGAGGCTGGTCCCGTTGCTCGACAGAGGCATAAAACGCATCCAGATCCAGATGCAGAATTCCGTTGTTCACGGCCTGGCCAGTCATTCGGTGCCTTGCGTCATCGCTTCTCCTCAAAGGAAAACGGCCTTGGCTGTCGCCTGGCGGCCGTTTTCCTTTGTGTTGCCGTATTGAACGGACCCTTGTATTGACGTTGTCCGTACTGTTTGGCGGAATTAGTTTCCTCCGGAAACTCCGGAGGGATACAGCACGGTTTTACAATTAGAAACGAGCGATTGTTTGTTGTGGCAAGCAAATCAAGCCTTGTGCGGAAGTGTACATCGGTAAGCCGCACAGTTCCGCAGGATAGAGGAAATGGACAGCCCCTGGCTGCCCGAAGGGCGAGGGTCAGGGATGGTCCGAGTCACAAGCATGGCCGCAGGTTGACGCCGACACGACGGAAAAGGGTCGTTTCCGGATGAAAATAAATTAAAATTTCTTGTGCCTGCCGGCCACCTGAATGCGTACCATGGCGCGGGCAAGGGCCTGCTGCATCGCCAGGTATTCCTTCTCTTCGGCGCTCATGCCGGTAAGGGCCCGCTGAGCCCGCCCAAGAGCGGCCCGGGCCCGCTCCAGATCAATCTCGTCTTCCGCCTCAGCGGTCTCCGCCAGGATGATCACCCGGTCGTTCTCGATCTCCACATACCCCCAGCTTACCGCCAGGTGGTAGGTCTCCTTGCCCTTGCGATAGCGGAGTTCTCCGGGCTGCAGGGTGGTAAGCATGGGCGCGTGACCCGGTAGCAAGCCGAACTGACCCAGGCTGCCGGGAGCGATAATCTCATCCACCTCTTCCGAAAGCACCTGCCGGGCCGGCGTCACCAGCTCCAGGATCAGTTTATCCGACATCTGGCTGCTTCCCCCTTCTCCAACACGCTAGTCGGCCATGCGTGCGGCATTTTCAAGCACCTCGTCGATACTGCCGGCCATGTAGAAGGCCTGCTCAGGCAGATTGTCGTGCTGGCCATCGACGATCTCCCGAAAACCACGAATGGTCTCTTCCAGAGGCACATACTTGCCCGGAGAGCCGGTAAAGACTTCCGCCACATGAAAGGGTTGGGATAGAAATTTCTGTATTCGGCGGGCCCGACCGACCAGCTGTTTGTCTTCTTCGGAAAGCTCATCCATGCCCAGAATGGCAATAATATCCTGCAGCTCTTTGTAACGCTGGAGAATATACTGCACGTCTCGAGCCACCCGGTAATGCTCTTCACCTACCACCTGGGGATCAAGAATGCGGCTGGTAGAATCCAGCGGATCCACCGCCGGATAAATGCCCAGCTCAGCGATCTGCCGGGACAACACCGTCGTCGCGTCAAGATGGGCAAAGGTGGTGGCCGGCGCCGGGTCGGTGAGATCGTCGGCGGGAACGTATATGGCCTGCACCGAGGTGATGGACCCATCCCGCGTGGAGGTGATGCGTTCCTGCAGTTCCCCCATCTCCGTAGACAGAGTCGGCTGGTAGCCGACCGCCGAAGGAATCCGACCCAACAGGGCTGACACCTCGGAACCAGCCTGGGTAAAGCGAAAGATGTTATCGACAAAGAGCAGCACGTCCTGATGCTGCCGGTCGCGAAAATACTCGGCCACAGTCAGGGCCGACAGGGCCACGCGGGCGCGGGCGCCGGGAGGTTCGTTCATCTGGCCGTAGACCAGTGCGGTTTTATCAATAACTCCCGATTCTTTCATCTCGTTCCACAAGTCGTTGCCTTCCCGGGTCCGTTCTCCGACCCCGGCAAAGACCGAATAGCCTCCGTGCTGCTTGGCGATATTGTGAATCAACTCCATGATCAGCACCGTCTTGCCCACTCCGGCGCCACCGAACAAACCGACCTTGCCGCCGCGAGCGTATGGAGCCAGCAGATCGACTACCTTGATGCCGGTTTCAAAGGACTCGATCTCCGTGGACTGATCCACAAACCTGGGGGTAGGGCGATGAATCTCCCAGCGGTCGTCACAATCCACCGGCCCCATTTCGTCCACCGGGTCTCCAGTAACGTTCAAAATCCGCCCCAGGGTGCCGCAGCCCACCGGCACCGTGATCTGTTGTTCCGTATCCCACACCGGCTGCCCGCGAACCAGCCCCTCGGTGCTATCCATGGCAATGGTCCGTACCCGGTTCTCACCCAGATGCTGGGCGACTTCAACGACCAGATTCCAGGGTGCGTTATTGAGGGAGGGATTGGTGATGCGCAGGGCGTGGTAGATTTCCGGCAATTGGCCTTGGTTAAACTCCACATCGATGACCGGGCCGATAACCTGTACAATTCTACCCGTGTTCATGAACTGACATCCTGTTGATTGGTGTGTGCCGCGGGATACATGCGGGCCTCATACCGACTCGGCGCCAGATATGATTTCCGAAAGTTCCTTGGTAATGGCCGCCTGCCGCATGCGATTGTACTGCAGGGTCAGGCGCTGAATCATCTGGGTAGCGTTTTTCGAAGCGCTGTCCATGGCGCTCATGCGAGCCCCGTGTTCGGAAGCCAGGGACTCGACAAAGGCCCGATAGATCTCGACTTCGACATATTTAGGCAAAATCGACTCGAGAACCTGACGCCGGTCCGGTTCGTAGATAAAACACACCACGTTCTCTTCAACCATTGTTTCGCGAGGCACAATGGGCAACAGCTGAACCACCGTCTCCTGTTGACAGATGGCACTGCGGAAAGCGTTGAAAAAAAGATAGGCGCCGTCGTAGGCGCGGTCGCAGAAACCGGCGACCACTTCCTGCCCCAACAGCGAAGAAACGCCGTAGGAGGCCTTGCTGGTCACTCCTTCGTAGATTTTGACAATGTTGTGGCCGCTGTGGTGAGTAAAATAGTCTTTGCCTTTGCGACCAATGATCATCAGGTCGTAGGCGGCAAAACCCGCGGCATTCTCCTCCACAAAGCGTTCTACCATTTTGATGATGTTCATGTTGAATCCGCCGCACAGTCCCCGGTCGGAAGTCATCACCAGCAACAAGGCCCTTTCGCTGCTCTGTCGTCCCAACAGGGGATGCACCGCTTCGTCTTCCCGAAGTGCCAGACTGGAAAGTACCTGGTGCAGCTTTTCCGCATAGGGGCGCGCCGCCAGCACATCTTCGTGGGCACGGCGAAATCGAGAAGCAGCTACCAACTTCATGGCCTGGGTGATCTGCTGGGTATTTGTCACCAAATTGATACGACGCCGGATATTTTTTAGGTTCGCCACGCCTGCGCCCCTGGCTCAGCCTGAAAAGGTGTCTTTAAGTTCCGTAAGAGCCGCCTTGATGTCGTCCTGAAGGTGCATGTCAATGGCCTTTTGCTGCCGTAACCGCTCAAGAATTGCCGGATGTCGGTTCTGCATGAAAATATGCAGCTCTTCTTCATAGCGCCGCAATGCGGTCAGCGGGTAGTCGTCCAGATAACCGTTGTTGGCGGCAAAGATTAGAAGCACCTGCTGGGTCACCTCCAGAGGACTGTATTGGGGTTGTTTTAGAACTTCCACCAGGCGGGAGCCGCGGTTGAGTTGCCTCTGGGTCGCTTCGTCGAGATCCGAGCCAAACTGGGCGAAAGCAGCCATTTCCCGATACTGGGCCAGAGCCAGCCGCAATGTTCCGGCAACCTGCTTCATCGCCTTGATCTGGGCACTGCCGCCGACGCGGGAAACCGAAAGCCCAACGTTGATAGCGGGACGAATCCCTGAAAAAAACAGGTCCGTTTCAAGGAAAATCTGTCCGTCAGTAATCGAAATAACGTTGGTTGGAATATAGGCGGAGACATCTCCTGCCTGGGTCTCGATGATGGGCAGGGCGGTCAGGCTGCCTCCGCCAAGAGTGTCGTCCAGTTTGGCAGCTCGCTCCAGCAGACGGCTGTGCAGGTAAAACACATCTCCGGGGTAGGCTTCCCGTCCCGGCGGCCGCCGCAGTAGCAGGGAAAGCTGGCGATAGGCGACAGCGTGCTTGGAAAGATCGTCATAAACAATGAGGGCATGGCGGCCCCTGTCACGAAAATATTCCCCCATAGTCACGCCGGCATAGGGAGCCATGAACTGCAAGGGGGCCGGATCGCTGGCGCTGGCGGAAACCACGATCGTGTAGTCCATGGCGCCGTGCTCGCGAAAACGGGCGGTCACCTGTGCCACTGTGGAACGCTTCTGACCGATAGCGACATAGATGCAGATCATGTTCTGGCCTTTCTGGTTGATGATCGCATCCACGGCCAGCGCCGTTTTACCGGTCTGACGATCGCCGATAATCAGCTCACGCTGTCCCCGACCGATGGGCACCATGGAGTCCACCGCCTTGATACCGGTCTGCAGCGGCTCATGGACAGATTTACGGGTTGCGATTCCCGGTGCCTTGACCTCCACCTGGGCTGACTCCAAGCCCTCCAGGGGAGCTCCGCCGTCGATGGCCTGGCCCAGGCCGTTGACCACCCGTCCAATCAATGCATCGCCGACCGGCACCTCGACAATGCGGCCCGTCCGCCGTACGGTATCGCCCTCCCGGATCGGGTGGCAATCGCCGAGAATGGCCGCGCCGACGTGGGCTTCTTCCAGATTCAGAACCATCCCGAGGATTCCGCCGGGAAACTCCAGCAGTTCACCGGACATAGCACCCTCAAGACCGTAGATGCGGGCGATACCGTCGCCAACAGAAAGGATAGTGCCTTCTTCCCGCAGCTCGATAACACTCTCAAAGCCCTCGATCTGCTGCTTGATAATGGCACAAACCTCTTCCGCCCTAATTTCCATGGGACAGCTTGCCTTCCTTGATAATCTCAGCCATTCTTGCCAACTGAACCCGTACGGTTCCGTCAAGAATGCGGCTTTTCAGGGTGACTTTCAAACCGCCGATGAGAGTCGGGTTGCAACTCTCACTCATGATGATGGTCCGGCCTTCGCGGTGTTCAAGAAGTTTCATCAGTCTCAGGCGCTGTTCGGGTTGCAGGGGCGTTGCGGAATCCACCCTGACCCGCATTATTCCCTGCGCCTCATCGGACTCATCGGCAAAAACCTGGGCAATCCGGGTCACTAGGCGAAAGCGTCCCTTTTTTCGCAACACCCGGAGAAGGTTTCGGACTTCCGGCGTCAATTCAAGATAATTCTCAAACCCGGCTAGCAGCGCCTCCTTACACGATGGATCAATAGAGGGGCTCTCCAGTAACGGTATCAACCTTTTTTCGGTATCTAAAAGACGCTCCAGCCTCTCCAGATCCTGCTGAAACCTCTCCAGCAACTGCCGCTCCTGACCAATGCGTACCAGTGCTTTGGCATACCGCCGGGCCAACAACGCCGCACTCATTACTGCTTCTCCAGCCTCTGAATATTTTCATGGACCAATCTGAGGCTGTCTTCCGGAGTCGCTTTCTCCCGCAACTGTACTTCGGCTACGGCAACAGCCATCCGTGCAGCTTCCTCGCGCAGTTGGCGCTTCGCCTCGTTGATTTCCCGCTTCGCCATTTCTTCGGTGTCGCGAATAACTTTTTCCGCGAGAGCGGTCACCTCCTTCAAGGCATTATCGCGCTCTTTTTGGTTGTCCTCTGCGGTCCGCCTTCGCATGTCGAGCATTTCCCGGTCTCTTTGGGCCAGGGTCGCCTCGAAGTCTGACAACCTGGCTTCCGCCTGGCTTAAAGCCCTTTTGGCTTGCTCCAGGTTTTCCTGCAGTTCAACGCGTCTCCGGTAAAGTCTGTTTCGCAGCGGCCGAATAGTGAAGTACAGAACGATTCCGCATAAAATCAAAAAATTAATGACGCGATAGAGAAAGTCTTTGAGTTGGATGTTGGTACCCGCCTCGTGGCCGGTCGCCGCGGCCCAGGCCACGCCTGCAAGCGCAGTGGTCAGGAGCGAAACCACCAGCACCACCATGCCGGCCGAAAGTCCGGGCAGATTTCCCGTTTTCAAAAGGACCTCCCGATCACTTTGCGCACGATGCCCTCTACCAGGACCTCGGTTTGTTCCTGCAGACAAGCCCGTGTCCGGTCTTTTTCCTGACGGATTTGCTCGCGGACCTCTTGCAGAAGCTGAGCGGCTCGCTTCTCGGCGGTCTGCAGCCGTCTGGCCGTCTCGACCGCCAATTCCCGGCGCACCGCAGCCCTTTCCTCTTCCAGCATAATGCGAACTTCCTGCACCCGTTGCCGGTCCCGGTCCATCTTTTCCTCGAGACGGTGCATCAAGTTGTCGGCCTGCTGCTGCATCCCTTCCCAGGTCTTCCGCCGTTGTTCCATGACGGCGCGCATGGGTCGAAAAAAAACACGTTGGAGCACGCCAATGAGAATAAAGAAGTTGGCGACCTGCAGCACAATAGTCCAGTCGATTTTGATCACGGATCCCTCTTGCGCCTTAAGGCTCAACGCTGGGTCAGACAAAATTCCGATTTCAAGTGCACTGCCGATATGCCCGAAAAAAAACCTAATTGTCGAAGCGTTGCGGTTTCTAAGGAGCAATAACTCCAAGCGCTGTGTCGCAACCCTGACAATCCGCCTCACTGCCCGGGACGGCTTTTTTCAGCCATACCCTGTATAAACTATGAGACCACCCGTACGGCTGGTCAATCGCATGGACATTCTGCTCGGAAGGGAGCAGGAGAACAGGGCCAGAAACCCGCCTTTTCAGAGCGAATCCGTAGTCGTTCAGCCGCCTGATCGGCCTGCTGAGACGGTAACTTCAGAAGCTTCACAATGGCTCATAAGGCTGGTTAACTGCGCCTTATTCTGCTTCCTACTCCTACTCTTTTGTCGCATCGACTCCAACCCTTCCGGCTGCCGGTTGGGACATGTTGACCGTGCTGTTCATGACCACTCCCTCCTCTACGATCAGTGACGGGGTGGTGATGGCTCCTTCCACCTGGGCCGGCGCTCTCAGCTCCACCTTGGTGGTAGCCTGAATCTTGCCCCTGAATCGGCCGCTCAAAATCAGGGTGCCAACAGCGATTTCCGCCTCTATATCGGCTTTGTCTCCGACGATCAACGTGTCGTTGGAGGATATCTTCCCGCTGAAGGTTCCATCCATTCGCACAATATCATCAAATACCAGCGTCCCCTCAAATTGGCTTCCCTCGCCAAGAAAGGCCTTGATTTTGTCCACAGCGGCTTCTTTTCGCATGACTTTTTCCTTTTTTCGCAGCATCAGTTCCGCCTGTCAGAAGGGACCAGTCGCTCCAGCAACCGGTCAAGGTCGTCGTTGTTGAAGTAGCGTATCTCGATTCTGCCTCCCTGCTTCCTTGGGTGAATCGATACATGCGTGCCAAGAACGCGTTGCAACTCTTCCGCCAGATGGATCAATTCAGGAAAAACCTTCGGAGCGGGTGGCTTTTTGTGTTGATGACCGAACTTCTTGATTCGCCTAATCAGGGTTTCGGTTTCCCGCACGGACATTTTTTTTTGCAGCAGCAACTCACGGGCCTCCAGGATGTCCTGTTCCTCGTCGAGCGCCAGCAGTGCTCGGGCGTGTCCCATGCTGAGAAGACCGCTGACCACATCCGCCTGTACCCTGTCCGGCAACCTCAGCAGCCGCAGGGAATTGGCAACAGACGATCGATCTTTTCCCACGCGCTTACCGGCTTCTTCCTGGGTCAGGCCGTAACGTTCTATCAGCTGACTGTAAGCCGAAGCTTCTTCGATGGGGTTCAGATCCTCTCGTTGAATATTTTCGATAATAGCCATTTCATAGGCAAGGTCCTCGGTGACATCCTGAATCACCACCGGCACTTCCCGCAGCGCAGCTTTCTGAGCCGCTCTCCATCGACGCTCTCCGGCGATAATCTGATAGTGATTGTCCATGCGGCGCACCACCAGGGGCTGAATGATCCCCTTCTCTCGCACCGAAGCGATCAACTCTTTCATCTTGCCATCATCGAAACTCTTGCGCGGCTGCTGGTCATGAGGTCGCAACTCTTCTATCGGGCAGAGAAAATACTTGCGCCTGCCGTCCTCGTTGGCCGAATTCAGCAAAGCTCCGATACCTTTTCCCAAAGCAGGTCTTTTTCCCATCTTAATTTCCCGTTGAAATAATCTCTTTGGCAAGGGACAGATAGGCCGCGGCGCCCGACGAATCAATGTCGTAGATCAGGACCGGCATGCCGTGGCTCGGGGCCTCCGATAGCCTAACATTTCGTGGTATGACCGTTTCGAACACCCGGTCATTGTAGTGCCGGCGAATCTCTTCACTGACTTGATGGGACAAGTTGTTGCGGCGATCAAACATGGTCAGCAGAATACCCTTCAAGATCAATTCCGGATTTAGCTGACGCTGAATCAGACGTATCGTCTTGCTGAGCTGGGAGAGCCCTTCCATGGCGTAGTATTCGCACTGAAGAGGCACCAGAACCGAACTGGCGGCGGTCAGGGCATTGATCGTCAAGAGCCCCAGTGATGGCGGGCAATCTATCACTATATAGTCATAATCGTTTGATATTTCAGAAAGTATGGATTTCAGGCGGGATTCCCGGTCCGGCTCGGATACGAGCTCAACTTCGGCGCCGATCAGATCGCTGGTCGCTGGCAAAATGCTCAGGTTTTCCAAGCAGGTCGCGCAGACGATATCCGCTGCGGCCACCTCTCCCAAAAGACCGTTATAGGTAGTGTAGCGTAAGGCCGTTCGATCGATGCCGACTCCGCTGCTGGCATTGGCCTGGGGATCCATGTCCACCAGTAACGTTGCCTTTTCCGCTGCGGCCAGTGACGCTGACAGATTTACCGCTGTTGTCGTTTTTCCAACTCCGCCCTTCTGGTTGGCGACGGCAATAATCTGCGCCATGCAAGCTCCCTTTCAGTTCCGCATGCATTCCCTTTTTTAAAAAGGATTCTCGAAAAACGTTTTGGTGTAATGTATTCGATTATCTTTTCTGAAGATCAAAACTTAGCAAGTCAGCATAATCTCTTTTTTCGGGGTTGAAAAGGAGTTTGTGCGCTTTTCCTCTGAAGCTAGGTTTTTTTGACGTTATCGGGTATTTTTTTTGAAAAAAACATCAAAACCCTGCGGGCCTTACTAATGGGAAGGCTCAGGATCTCCATGTGTCGAAACCCAAAACGCTGCATGACGCCTGGCATATTCTTGGTTTCTTCCCACTCCCGGACTCCCTCCGCTCCTTTCATCGCTATCAACTGCCCCTGTGTTGCTAGCAGAGGTTCGGCCAGAGCGAGGATCTCAGGCAAGGATGCAAAAGCCCTGGTAACGATTACATCATAGGAGGCTTTTTCTCGGAAATGAGCCATATCTTCCAAGCGCTCATGTCGCGCATCAAAGTCTTTTAACAGCAACAGCCGTGCGACGTGTTTCTGGAATGCAATTTTTTTCCCTGCTGCATCGACGGAGCAAACTTTGAGGGACGGCAGCATAATTTTCAGTGGAATTCCGGGAAACCCTCCCCCGGAGCCCATATCCAGAAGCCTGCTGTCTGGGAAAATAAAGGGTGTCAGTGTCAATGAATCAACCAGATGTTTTTCCAGCACTTCTTCCGGACAGCGAATGGCTGTCAGATTGATTTTGCGATTCCACCTTAGCAACTCGTCCCGAAATCGAATCAACGTTTTCAGCTTCTGCCTTTCTGCAGGTATGGCCATTTCGTGCAGCATTTTTTCCAGCAGTTCCACTTCATTCATGAGCATCTCGCCTTAAAAGAATGCTCAATATGGCAATCGCCGCCGGCGTCACCCCGGGAATTCTTGCTGCCTGCCCAAGTGTTATTGGTTTTATCTGCTCAAGCTTTTCGCGTACTTCTGAGGACAGTGCTTGCACTTCCGCGTACCTGAAATTTTCCGGAATATGTATCGCTTCTCTTTTACTAAAACGCTCAACCTGCCCTATCTGTCGCTCAATATACCCCTGGTATTTCGTCTCGACCTCCAGTTGTTCCTGCACAGCTTTCGGCATTTTGGACAAATCCTCATAGCAGGCTGCCAGCTGCTCCAGAGATATTTCGGGGCGGCGCAGCAACTGCTCGAGGCTAACCCCGTTGTGCAGTGCGGGTAATCCCAGTGCTGCAATAATATCCTTGTCCGCCGGGCATATACGCAGACTTTTCAGCAGCTCCCGTCCTGCCATGCAGGCTTCTACCTTCTCCTGGTACCGTTGCCATCGGTTCTCGGAAACGAGTCCCAGCCTATATCCCAAAGAGGTCAATCTCTGATCGGCGTTGTCTTCCCGCAACAGCAATCGATATTCCGCCCTAGAGGTGAACATGCGGTAGGGCTCCCTCGCCCCGAGATTGACCAAATCATCAATAAGCACTCCTGTATAGCCCTGGTCCCGGCCTAGAATTACCGGTGGCTGGTTTCTGACATATTGGACGGCATTGATTCCCGCTATCAAGCCCTGCGCTCCGGCTTCTTCGTATCCGGAGGTGCCGTTTATCTGCCCGGCATGGAAAAGCCCCTCAACACCTTTGGTTTCCAGTGAGGGCTTTAGCTGAACGGGATCGACATAATCGTATTCGATGGCATATCCCGGACGGGTAATTTCTACGCTTTCCAGGCCCTGGATCGTTCGAAGAAATTCAAGCTGAACATCAGCAGGCAGGGAGGTCGGCACCCCATTGGGATACATTTCGTGAGTATCCAGTCCTTCCGGCTCAAGGAAAACCTGATGAGTGTCCTTTTCAGGAAAGCGCATCACCTTGTCCTCAATAGAAGGACAATATCTTGGGCCGACCCCCTTGATCACACCGCTGTAAAGAGGAGAACGGCTCAGCCCCGAACGAATAATCTCGTGGGTTTTCGGGTTGGTCCCAGTAATATAGCAGCACACCTGTGGAACAGCTATACGCTCTGTATCAAGGGAAAACGGCTTCGGATCCGGATCGCCAGGTTGTGCCTCGAGTATTGCAAAGTTTACGGTTTTTCCATCAATACGCGCCGGTGTCCCTGTTTTCAGTCTTCCCACCGGAAATCCCAGCGCCCTTAAGTGGTCCGACAAGCCTTCGGATGGAGGTTCTCCGGCGCGCCCACCGGGATAATGCTGCATGCCCACATGAATCAGGCCCCGCATGAAGGTGCCCGTGGTTAAGACCACAGCGTGGCCCCTGAATTCCAGACCGTCCCGAGTTTTAACACCTGTAACACGATTTTTTTCTAAAATTAGGCCATGAACGGAACCCTGTTTTAAATCTATCAGCGGCTGATTTTCCACATGGCTTTTCATCCATGCCTGATACCGTCGACGATCCGCCTGTGCCCGCGTTGCGCGAACCGCGGGCCCTTTTTTTGTATTCAAGACGCGAAACTGAATTCCAGTAGCATCAATACATCTGGCCATAGCGCCACCCAATGCATCTATCTCTTTGACGAGATGTCCCTTGGCCAGGCCACCGATGGCGGGATTACAGGATAGCTGTGCAACAGCATCCAGATTCAGGCTCAACAACAAGACAGAACAGCCCATTCGACCTGCAGCCAGCGCCGCCTCACAACCCGCATGCCCCGCCCCAACAATGATGACATCGTAGTGCTTGCCGTAAGTATACATAGTTCTTTGCAAGCCTGCCTTTTGTAAGTGTTCCACGTGGAACGTCGCTATTTACCAATACAGAAGCGAGAAAAAATCTTGTGGAGAATGTCATCGGGTGCGGTTTCGCCGGTAATCTCGCCCAAAGACTGCAATGCGTCGCGCAACTCCAAAGCGCTACACTCGGGAGGATCCTCCCTGAACACACTGTTCCTGAAGCGTCGCAAAGCCTCATTAGCTCCCGCTAAAGCTTGTCGGTGCCGAAGATCAGAGATCAGAGGCGTGTCCCTTCCTTCGACACCGCCCGGTCGGGTAAAATAATCATATATTTTATCAAATAAAATAGAGACATCCGTTGTGCTCTGAGTAGAAACAACAACAGGGGCAAGG
>PWVL01000206.1 GCA_003561875.1 Desulfuromonadales bacterium
CGCAGCCCTGGCGGCGACGGCGCTCCATGAACGGCGCCTGCAGAGCTGCGCCCTGGTTCTCAACGACCTGACCTCCCGGCTGCCCGTCGCAGTAGCGGCTGAGGCCTGGGTGGAGGGCCTGCAACTCGCCGACTACCGTTTTCAAAACTACCTCGCTGCCGACCCCCAGCGCCCGGCGCCCCTTGCCCGGCTCACCCTGCTGACCGACTCCGACCCGGCGGCGGTCGGAGCCAAACAAGCGGTGCTGCGCAGCCAGGCGGTCTGTCGGGGAGTTTTTTTGGCCCGTGACCTGGTCAACGAACCGGGCAATGTCAAATCCCCGGCGTTTCTGGCCGAACGGGCCACGGAACTGGCCGCTGAAACCGGCATGGAGTGTACGGTGCTCGGTCGGGAGGCGCTGGAGCGCGAAGGCTTTGGCGCGCTGCTTGGGGTCGCCCAGGGCAGTCTGCGGGAGCCGCGCCTGATCCGGCTGGACTATCGGGGCGCTGCCGATGAGCGGCCGGTGATCCTCATCGGCAAGGGAGTGGTTTTCGATTCCGGCGGCATCTCCCTCAAACCCGGCGAAAACATGGATCAGATGAAGATGGACATGGCCGGCGCCGCCACTGTTTTCGGCACCCTGCTGGCGGCCGCCCTGTTGCGCTTGCCGGTGAATCTGACCGGCCTGGTTCCGGCGGTGGAAAACATGCCTTCCGGCAACGCCCTGCGGCCCGGCGACATCCTGACCTCCCTGTCCGGAAAGACCATCGAAGTCCTCAATACCGATGCTGAAGGTCGGCTGATCCTGGCCGACGCCCTGAGCTACGCGCAGCGCTTCAAGCCCCGGGAGGTGATCGACGTGGCCACCCTCACCGGTGCCTGCGTGATCGCCCTCGGCCACCACGCTGCGGCCCTGCTCGGCAACCACCGGGGGCTGCTCCGTCGACTGCAGCAGGCCGGCGAGATCTGCGGCGAACGGCTCTGGCCGCTGCCTCTGTGGAAGGAATACGGTCAGCAGCTCAAGAGCGAAGTCGCCGATCTTAAAAATATCGGCGGTCGACCGGCGGGCACCATCACCGCCGCTGCTTTTCTGGAACATTTTGCCCGGGATTACCGCTGGGCCCATATCGATATCGCCGGAACCGCCTGGCAGGAAAAGACCGCCGACTACCGACCCGCCGGCGGTACCGGCTTTGGCGTACGATTACTCATCACCTATCTGAGTCGACTTTGCCGTGTCACCGAAAACGCCCTAACACAAAGCCGCCCCTAATTCTTGACAACAACGGCGGGCTGTTGCTAGTCTGCACTGTTGTCGCACTGCCTTCCGCCCATTTAGGTCAGGTTTTCGGCAGGTTGTTGCAATAGACCCCTTATGGCCTTTTTCAACAACTCAGACCGTTCGCCGCCCTCGCTCACAGGACGCCGTCATGAAGGTTCTGGTCTCCGACATATTTCCCGCCGAAGGTCTGGCGGTGCTTGAAGAGACTGCCGGCCTCGATCTCGACTACCGGCCGGGAATTTCCTACGAAACCCTACTGCAGGCGGTCGAAACCGCCGACGCACTCATCGTTCGCGGCGGCACCCGGATTACCGCCGAGGTTTTTGAGGCGGCTCCGCAGTTGAAGGTGGTGGGCCGGGCCGGAATCGGTATCGAGAACATCGATCTGGAAGCGGCCAACCGCAAAGGGGTAGTGGTGATGAACACCCCCTTTGGCAGCGCCACCACGGCCGCCGAGCACTCCATTGCCATGCTGCTGGCCCTCAGCCGCCAGATCCCCCAGGCCAGCGCTTCGACCAAAGGCGGAAAATGGGAAAATCAGCGTTTTCTCGGTGTGGAAATTCACGGTAAAACCCTCGGCGTGGTCGGGGCCGGCAAGATCGGCGGTTTGGTGGTTGAACGCGCTCTTGGGCTGAAGATGCGGGTGCTGGTGCACGACCCCTACCTGGCCGAGGAAGCGATTCAGAAAAAAGGCGCCGAAGCGGTGGACTTCGAAACCCTGCTGCAAGATTCCGACTTTATCTCCCTGCACGTCCCGTTGACTTCCGAGACCGCCGAGCTGTTTGACGCCGAGGTTCTGGCTCGAATCAAGCCGGGATGCCGGCTGATCAACTGCGCCACCGGCGGCCTGATCGATGAGCCGGCCCTGGCCGACGCCATCACTCGGGGACGGGTGGCCGGCGCCGCTCTCGACGCCTTTGTCGATGAACCGCCGGCGGCAGACAATCCTCTGCTGGCCCTGGAGCAGGTCATCTGCACGCCTCATCTGCGCGCCGCCACCGTCGACGCCCAGATCAACGTGACGGTACAAGTTGCCCGGCAGATTGTCGACTTTTTGCAAAAAGGCATCATCAGCAACGCCCTGAACATGCCGCCCATGAGCGCCGACCGCCTCAGCGAAATACGCCCCTACCTGGAACTGGCGGAACGTCTCGGACGTTTTCAGGCCCAGCGCAGAATTCAGGGCATTCAGCGCGTTACTGTTGATTATTGCGGTGCGGTGAGCAATCACCCCTGCGCTCCCCTGACCAGCTCGCTGCTCAAGGGACTTCTGGAACCTTTTGTCGGCTCCATGGTGAATCATATCAACGCCCCCCACCTGGCCCGGGAGCGGGGCATAGAGGTCGTGGAACGCATCTTTGGCACGGCGCGGGAGTTTACCAACCTGATCCGGCTGACGGTGGCCGGCAGCAACGGCGAAGGTTCCGTCGGCGGCTCTGTGTTCGGTGACTGCGACCCGCGCATCGTGCGGGTCGACGATCACCATGTGGAAGCGGTGCCTGAAGGCCATATTCTGGTGCTGCACAACGAGGATCTGCCGGGAGTGTTGGGTTTTATCGGGCTGGTGCTCGGCGAAGCCGGTGTCAACATTGCCATGATGGGACTGTCCCGGCGCAAGATTCAGGGCCGGGCCATCTCCCTGATTACCGTTGACAGCAAGGTTCCGGAGGCGACCCTGCAACGACTTCGAGCCAATGACCACATCCTCTCGGCGGTCCAGGTCTGTCTCTGAACCGCTGCCCCCAACCGAAGTATCCATGGAACCCCAACGTTGCGTTCCACTATTTCAAAGGAAGAAAGGCCATTGACCCCTATCGATCCCATGATTCCGGAAGCCATGCTGCCCAAAGGCGTCAAGGACTTTCTGCCCGCCAGGGCAGCCCAGATCGAACAGATTCGGCAGACCCTGCAACAGATCTTTCATCGCTGGGCCTTTCGCCCGGTGATTCCGGCTTCCCTCGAATTCCTCCACGTGCTGGAACGAGGACTGGGCGAAGGCCTGCGGGAAAAAACCTTTCGCTTTGACGACCGCCAGAATGGCAAGCTGGTGGCTTTTTCGCCGGACATTACTCCGCAGATCGCGCGCATCTTCGCTACCCGCATGCGTCACGCCCCCCTGCCCCAGCGTCTCTGCTACTGCGGCCAGGTACTGCGTCATGCCGAGCAGCAAGCCGGCAAGGACCGGGAAATCTTTCAGGCCGGGGTGGAATTGATCGGCCTGGCCGGCCCGGAAGCTGATGGCGAAATGATCGCCATGGCCGTCGAGTGCCTGCAGGCCCTTGGCGCCCGGGAATTCACCATCGACATCGGCCAGGTGGAGTTTTTTCGCGGTGTCATGGCGGATCTGCCCCTGACCCCGGAACAGGCCCGCCGGCTACAGTGCGCCATCGGTCGCAAGGACAACGCCGGCCTGGGGGAACTGCTGGAGAGTTTTCCCCTCAAGGACGAGGACCGGCAGGCGATTCTGGCCCTGCCCCGGCTCTTTGGCGGTCGGGAAGCTTTGGAACGGGCCGAAGAGGTGGTGGCCAACGACCGGTCCAGAAAGGCCCTTGAAAATCTTCGACAGATCCTTGCGGTTCTGGAAGTCTACGGCGTGGAGAATCAGGTGACCTTTGATCTCGGCGAGCTGCGCGGCGTGGACTACCACACGGGCATTACCTTTCAGGGCTTTCTCGGCGGCGTGGGCCAGGCGGTCTGCTCCGGCGGCCGTTACGATGACCTGACCGCCCGCTATGGCATGCCGGCCCCCGCTACCGGCTTTGCCTTCAACCTGCTGCCGCTGTTGAGCGCCCTTGACCAGCAACTGGACAAGGCCACCACTCAATATGCCGACGTGCTGATTTTCCAGATCGGCAGCAACAAACAGCCGGCACAGCGGGTGGCCCGGGCCCTGCGCCAGCGAGGCTACTTGGTGGCCCGCGACATTATCGAACGGCCGTTGCCGGACAGCCTGCATTACGCGCAGAAAATGAATTTCCGCTTTGTCATGGTGATCGGCGAGCCGAAAAACCCGGTTCGACTGCTCCGACTGGCTGACGGCCTGGAACGGCAGATTCCTTATCCTTCCCTGTTAAACGAGGATTTCCGCCTGTAATTTCGATCAGGAGATGTTAAAAGATATGGCTAATGTAGTGATTGTAGGCTCCCAGTGGGGCGATGAAGGCAAAGGCAAGGTCGTCGACATCTATACCGAATATGCCGACCAGGTGGTGCGCTTTCAGGGCGGCAACAACGCCGGACACACCCTGGTGGTGGGGGATAAAAAGACGGTTCTGCACCTGATTCCTTCGGGCATTCTGCACCCGGGCAAGCAATGCCTGATCGGCAACGGCGTAGTGCTCGATCCCCAGGTATTTCTTCAGGAAATCGACAATCTGAAACAGAAGGGCTACATGCAGGACGATGCCCAACTGGTTATCGACGGCAACGCCCACGTCATCATGCCCTACCACAAGGCCATCGATGTGGCCCGGGAGACCCGCTCGGGAGCCCGCAAGATCGGCACCACCGGCCGCGGCATCGGTCCGACCTACGAAGACAAGGTCGGCCGGCGCGGCATTCGCGTGGCCGATCTGGTCAATCCCGAGGCCTTTGCCCGCAAAGTCCGGGAATTTCTGCCGGAAAAAAACTTTTTTCTGGAGCAGTTCCTGGGCGGCACGGCCCTCGATGAAGCCGCCATCATCGCCGAGTACGGCGGCTACGGTCGCGCCCTGGCCAAATATGTCGGCAACAGTTCCCTGCTGATCAACCAGAGCATCGCCGCCGGCAACAAGATCCTCTTTGAGGGCGCCCAGGGGAGCCTCCTCGACATTGACCACGGTACCTATCCCTATGTCACTTCGTCCTCCACCGTGGCGGGCAGCGCCTGCATCGGGGCCGGAACCGGACCGCGATTTCTTCACCAGGTCATCGGTATCTCCAAGGCCTATGTGACCCGGGTCGGGGAAGGCCCCTTTCCCACCGAACTGCACGACGCCATGGGTCAGCACCTGCGCGAGGCCGGCAACGAATTCGGCTCCACCACCGGTCGTCCCCGGCGCTGCGGCTGGTTCGATGCGGTGGCCCTGCGCTACGCGGTGCGCACCAGCGGCATGACCGGCCTGGCCATCACCAAAATGGACGTGCTTAACGACCTGGCGACCATCAAACTTTGCACTGCCTACGATTACCGGGGCCAGCGCCTCGAAGAGTTTCCCAACGACCTGGACATTCTGCGGGAATGCACGCCGATCTATGAGGAGGCGGAGGGCTGGCAGAGCGACCTGAGCGGAGCCACCCGTTATCGGGACCTGCCTCCCAAAGCAGCCGCCTATCTCGACAAACTGGAGGAGGTCACCGGCTGTCCGGTCATTCTGGTCTCCGTCGGTCCGCGGCGGGACCAGACCATACAGCTGAAAAACCCTTTCCAGGACGGAGCGCTTCCGTCGCCCTAAGCAAGCTGCCGGCCCGCCGGGGCGCCAACTTTTTTCCCGGTTTGCAAAAAAAATCCGGAAAAGGTGTTGACTCTTCCGGGGCGATTCAGTATAAAAGGCTTCCGTTGTGAGCGAGAGCCGCTAGCTCAGTTGGTAGAGCATCTGACTTTTAATCAGATGGTCGAAGGTTCGAATCCTTCGCGGCTCACCAGATAAGTCCCTATCGTCTAGCCTGGCCCAGGACACCGGCCTTTCACGCCGGCGACGGGGGTTCGAATCCCCCTGGGGACGCCAACAACAGACAGCCCCATTACTGACGGTAATGGGGCTGTCGCATTTTCGTCCCTTCGCCTGTTTCGGCGCACCTGCTTTGAGAGTCCGGCCATGTCCTCCAAGGAGACCCTGGTGGAAATTTTCAGCGACGGCGCCTGCTCTGGAAATCCGGGGCCTGGAGGCTACGGTACTTTGCTGCGCTGCGGATCTCACGTTCGGGAGTTGTCCGGCTACGCGCCTGAGACCACCAACAACCGCATGGAGCTGATGGGAGCGATTGTCGGCCTGGAAGCCCTGAAGCGGCCCTGCCGGGTGCGCCTGACTACCGATTCCCAGTACCTGCACAAGGGCATCACCGAATGGGTTGAAGGCTGGCAGCGTAAAGGCTGGACGAATTCCAAAAAGGAACCGGTCGCCAATCGGGATCTCTGGGAGCGCCTGCTGGCCGCCTGCGCTCCCCACCGCATCGAATGGTGCTGGGTCCGTGGCCACAGCGGCCATGCGGAAAACGAACGCTGCGACGAACTGGCTCGGGAAGCCATCGCTCAGGGCCGCAACTGAAGCTCGGCCGGGGCTCTTGACACGGGTTTTCCGTGTGCCGCCTAGGGCGGCATGACACAGGTTGCCAGCCCCCCGCGAGGCCTCTGTCGCCACCTTGCCGATCGCCGACCTTGTCTTCTCACCCCTCTTCCGTAGTGAGTGGCTCGTCTCCGTGGAATCTCTGACCATAACGCCCGGCACCGTTCTCGGAACGGAGCCGACACTTTCCCTGAAAAAGCTGCTGTCTCCGGGACTGTACAAGGTACGGTCAGTCCTGCTGACCGTGCTTCTGATGCCGGCCTTCCGCCTGCGCGACCGCGAGAGCCGCATTCTGTTGAAAAAACAGCGCCACGAGTCGAGGTTGACCCCGGCGGTTCGGCGCGCCCCGCGGGTTCGGTGTCTTTTTACCTGGTGATGCTATCATCGGCCTGTGCGCCCTCCTGGTTCCGGCCATGGAAATCCGGCCGGGACCGCCGCTGAACTTGCTTGTCCTGATCGCCCCTGAAGGAGTTTTGCCGTGACCGACCCAACAACCATCGAAGAGCGTATCCAACGTTTTCTGTCCGCCGAAATCTTCGCGGTGGCAGGTGCCTCCACAAACCGGGCCAAGTACGGCAACAAGGTGCTGCGCTGCTACCAACAAAACGGCCGCCAGGTGATTCCCGTCAACCCCCGGGCCGAGACCATCGAAGGGCTTCCCTGCGCCGCCACCCTTGCTGACCTGCCCGACGGCGCCACCAGCCTGTCCGTCATCACACCGCCGAAAATCACCGAGCAACTGGTGGAAGAGGCCATCGCCCGAGGCATCGCCAACATCTGGATGCAACCGGGCGCCGCCAGCCCCGCCGCCGTATCCCGCTGCCGGGAAGCTGGCATCAACGTGATCGCCGACGGCAGCTGCCTGCTGGTGGTGCTGGGCTACCGGGAAGGCTGAGCCCGGGGACGCGCCTTTTGTTCAAAAGACCGCATCCCGAACCGGTCACAAGATTTGCTGACGGATCCGGTCTGTGTTCGTCCCTAAAGCGGAAATTGACCCGCATGATGCTCGAGGGCCAGCAAAAAACCTCAGGGCAACTCGGGAAACGGGCTGTCAATCTCCCAATTGCCGAATTTTCCGCCGCCGCCCTGGCGGTAGACCCACTGCTGTTCCAGGTGGTAGGATTTTATCACCGTGGATGGAAGGCGATAGTACTGCACCAGGGTCACCGTTTCGGCGCTGCGATGATCCTCGGCCAGAATTACGCTCTGGACTTCCACCAGGACAAACTGCAGGTCACCGTCGCTGCGGCAGGATTCCAGAAAGTCGGAGCGGTAGGGCTCGGTCAGATAGCGCCCGGCGCCACCGCAATCCTTCCAGCGCAGACGCTGGCTGAAGTCGGTATGGGCCGACCGGAAGCCATCTGCCGGACGCATGGCCCGGGCGCAGCCTCCAAGCAGCACAAAAGACAGCAGTATCGGAAATAGCCAACGGTAACGGGTCTGCATTGATGTCCTCCCCGCGGGCGCCCAGGCGCACCGCCCTCTCCCTGATCAGGAGTTGTCATGAAACAGGTTGAAATCTACACCAAGGCCACCTGCCCCTATTGCAAGCGGGCCAAGGCCCTGCTCGAAAGTCGCCGAGTCGCCTTTGTCGAATACGACATCACCGACGATCCGGCCAAGGCGGAAGAGATGCGCCGCCGCTCCGGCCGCCAGACGGTGCCGGAGATTTTTGTCGACGGCGAGCTTATCGGCGGTTGCGACGACCTGCTGGCCCTGGAGGCGCAGGGCACCCTGGATCAGCGCCTGGGCATCTGACCGTCGGCCCCGCCTTCTCCATACCGCCGGGAGGGCGAGCCGAAAACCCTACCCTCGGCCGCAGGCTGCCCGCTGACGAATCCGGTGCAGCAACTCGATGGCCAGTTCAACCTTGCCAAAGGGTGGCATCAGGGCAAATCCGCCGGCCTGGCTGCCGGCCTCGATGAGTTCCCGGGCCAGGGTCATTCCGGCCGCCACACCGGCGGCGCCGCAGGTGCCCCGCATGCGCCGGCGCACCTCGTCGGGAAGGGAGATCCCCGGCACCTCGTTGTGCAGAAACTCGGCGTTGCGCTCGCTGACCAGAGGCATCAACCCCACCAGCAGGGGAATCCCCAGCCCTTCAAAACCCCGCAACATCTCCTCCAGCACCGAAACCGAGTAGACCGGCTGGGAGATCGCGAAGCGGGCTCCGGCGGCGATCTTCTTTTCCATGCGGCGAATCTGCCCGCCCATATCCGCTACGTTGGGATTGAAAGCCGCTCCGGCCAGCATCTGTGTGCAGCCCCCAAGATCGGCCCCCATCAGGGTGCGGCCCCGGTTGAGGGCGGTAACCAACTCCAGCAGCCCGACGGAATTCAGATCAAAGACATTGCGCGCCCCGCCTTCGCCGCTTACCGCCACCGGATCGCCGGTCACCGCCAGCACATTGCGCAGGCCGAGAAGATGGGCTCCCATCAGATCCGAATGCAGTCCCAGCAGGTTGCGATCCCGTCCGGTTACATGAATGATCACCTCGATCCCCGTCTGCTGCTGGATCCGGCTGGCCAAGGCCATGTTGCCCATGCGAATCCGGGCCAGGGGATTTTCCGTCAAACTGATGGCGTCGGCTCCGGCAGCGGCGATCTCCCGGGCCCCCTGCAATACCTTGCCGCAGTCGAGTCCCTTGGGCGGGCCGAGTTCGACGGTAACCACGGGACGTTTTCCCCAGTCGTCAAGAAAGGTGCGGAATGAAGCGGGTGCGGAAGGTGCCGCCAAGGATTCACGGACCCGAACGGTTGTGATCCGCCGCTCAGCTGGCTGTATCGCCGCCAGGCGTCCGGCAAGAGCGCCGATATGCTCGGGGGTGGTGCCGCAGCAGCCGCCCACCAGCCGAACCCCCGCAGCCACCATTTCCTCGCCCATGCGGGCAAAGTAATCGGGCGTGGCGAGATAGATGTTGCGTCCGTTGACGTACTGGGGCAAGCCGGAATTGGCGAAGGCGGACAGGGGAAGATCGGTGACCGCCGCCATGCGCCGCAAAACGTTGAGCAACTCGAGGGGTCCGGAGCCGCAATTGGCCCCGATTACCGACGCCCCGGCGGCCGCCAGACGCAGGGCCGCCTCCTCGGCGGTCACCCCGTGACGGCTACGTCCTTCCTCGAAAAAAGCCATCTGGGCCACCACCGGCAGAGCCAGGGTTTCTGCCACCCGCAACGCCTGCTCCAACTGTTCGATCACGCTGAAAGTTTCCAGAATGAACAGATCGCAGCCGGCATCGGCCAGGGCCGTCATCTGTTCGCTGAACAGTTGACGCTGCTCGGAAAACGCCAGTTCGGTATCGTCCTCGCCCAGGTTTGGCAGCGGGCCGACGGCCCCAGCGACCAGACCCTCGGCACCGGCCGCCTGCCGGGCCAGTCGCACCCCGGCGGCGTTGATGGCACCCACCTGGTCTTCCAAACCAAGGGGCCGCAGGGCCAGGCGGTTGGCCGCGAAGGTGTTGCTTTCCAGCAACTGGGCTCCGGCAGCGATATACTCCCGGTGCACCGCCAGTACCTGTTCCGGTCGGCTCAGATTGAGGGCTTCAAAGCTATGCCCCAAAGGTACGCCCCGGCTGTACAGCAGGGTACCCATGGCGCCGTCCCCAATCAGCAGGCCCCTGGACAAACGCTGCAGAAAAGGACTGTCGGCTTGCTTATGGCGGTTCATTGGGGGGCCTTCGTCAATTACTCGTCAATAGCGTCGATGCGCTGCAGAAATTGTCGCAAAATGGCGGCGGTCAAGCCCCAGATGGGATGCCGGCCGATGGAAAAGAACATCACCGGGTGCAGGCGACCCTTGTGCTGCCAGCTTTCCGTATGAAAAATGCCCGGATCGCAGAGAGCCTTCAGGGGCACTTCCAGAACTTCGGCAATTTCATGTTCATCGACCTGGAAAGAACAGTCGGCCGGCAGGCTGGCCACAAAAGGAGTGACATGATAACCATAAACCGAGACAAAATCGTCAAGACGCCCGAGAAGCTCCACGTCCTGCGGCGCGATCCCCATTTCCTCCTGGGTTTCCCGCAGGGCGGTGGCTGCCAAGTCGGCGTCGCCCTCCTGCCAGCGTCCGCCGGGAAAGGAAATCTCTCCGGCGTGATCGGGCAGGTGTTCGGTGCGCCGGGTAAAGAGCAGGGTATCGACACCGTCCTTGGGATAGAAGGTCAACAGTACCGCCGCCGGGCGCAAAGGGCCGGGATCGATGGTCCGGCAGGAATGGCGGGCCAGCGCTTCCCGCACCCGGACCGGATCAAGCATCAGGCTCTCTCCGCCCGGCGCCGCAAATCGTTGATGGTGGCCCGGTAGTCGGAGGTGCCGAATACGGCGCTGCCGGCGACAAAAACGTCGGCTCCCGCTGCGGCTATGGCCCCAATATTCTCCGGCTTGACTCCCCCGTCCACCTCCAGTTCGGTGCGCAGACCGCGACGGTCGATCTCCCGGCGCAGGGCTTCGATTTTTCCGAGGCAGGAAGAAATGAACTGTTGGCCGCCGAAACCGGGGTTGACGCTCATCAGCAACACCAGGTCGAGCTCGTCGAGAATAATCTCGAGGCTGGAAACCGGGGTGGCGGGATTGAGGGTCACACCAGCCTTCCTGCCCAGGCTGTGGATCAACTGTACGGTGCGGTGCAGGTGGGGTACCGCCTCCACATGCACGGTAATGATATCGGCTCCGGCCTTGGCGAAATCGGGAATGTAACGATCGGGATTTTCGATCATCAGGTGGACGTCAAGGGGCAGGTCAGTAATCTTGCGCACCGCTTCCACCACCAGCGGCCCGATGGTGATATTGGGCACGAAGTGCCCGTCCATGACGTCCACATGCACATAGTCGGCACCGCCTGCATCGATGGCGCGAATCTCTTCGCCAAGGCGGGAAAAATCAGCAGAAAGGATCGAAGGGGCGATTTTAATCATGCAGTACTCCAGAACCAATGCGTTGGCAGTAAAGGGTAACGAGAGAAGGGCCGGCCCTCCCCGGGGCACAACGGAAAAAGTAGTCCTCAGCGACGCCGCGTAAAAGCGGCGGCAAAGAAAGCGTCCATCTCGTCATGGCGATGGGGCCAGGTGCGCAGAGCCCCCTGACCGTCAAACAGCTCCGCCCAGGCCAAAGGCATCGAGGGGCGCAAATCGCAGCGCTCGAAATCGGGGTGGCGGGCAATGAAGCGTTCCGCTACGGCTTCAGTCTCCTGGCGTGTAAAGGTGCATACGGCATACAGCAGGCTTCCGCCGATCCGCAGCAACGGAGCCGTCTGTTCGAGAATCGCCAGTTGCCGCCGGCCGTTGGCAGCCAGATCTTCCGGACGTCTTTTCCAGCGGCTTTCCGGGTTGCGGCGCAAGGTTCCCAGGCCGCTGCAGGGCGCATCCACCAGAATCCCGTCACAGCTGCCCTCGGCAACAAATTCCGGCTTTCGGGAGAGATCCCAGAGGCGGCAGCGGACGCCCCGCACACCAAGCCGCCGGGCACCCTGTTCTACCAGGGACAGCCGTTCGGCGGAGATGTCGAGGGCGAGGATTTCCGCCCGATTGTCCGCCAGCGTCGCCAGATGCGTCGTCTTGCCCCCCGGGGCCGCGAAGGCGTCGAGCAGTCGCTGGCCGGGGGCAGGAGTCAACAGGTGGGCAACCAGCATGCTCGCCTGATCCTGCAGTTGGTAGGCCCCTTGAGCGTCACCGGGAAGGCGGCGGGGGCCGCCCCCCTGTATACGAACTCCTTCCGGTGCGTAGATAGTAGCGGCGGCCTGGTAACCGGCGCGATGCAGAACCTCCAGATAGTCTGCGGTGGTGTGTTGCAGATGATTGACCCGCACCGTGAAAGGCGCCTCCTGCAGCAGGGACTTTCCCAGAGCCAGAGCCTCGGCTTCGCCCAGTTCCCTGACAAAGACCTCCGCCAGCCAGCGGGGCAGGGACAATACATGCTGCAGATAGTCCAAGGGAGCGGCAGCCGGATCGGGCCAGGGGAGGTTGGTGCGTTTGCGGTCAAGGGCTCGCAACACCCCGTTGACAAAACCCCCGGCGCGCTCCAGCTTGAGGCGCTTGGCAAGTTCCACCGTTTCGTGAACGGCGGCCCGGGCCGGAACCCGCTCGAGAAACAGTAATTGATAGGCGCCGAGGCGCAACAGACGCAGGACTGCGGGTTCGAGCTTGCGCAGGGGCTGGTTGCAGAC
The DNA here is from genome assembly GCA_003561875.1 of Desulfuromonadales bacterium. Taxonomy (GTDB): domain Bacteria; phylum Desulfobacterota; class Desulfuromonadia; order Desulfuromonadales; family Syntrophotaleaceae; genus SLLR01. Next base: position 12,682 of record PWVL01000206.1, read on the forward strand.
CTGGCCGAGGGCAAAATCAAGCCGCCCCCGCTGGCGCAGCACACCGTACAGCAATTCGGTCAAGAGCGCCCGATCCCGATCCTGCAGACCCGGTGCGGTTCGCAGCGCGGCGTCCAGGGCCGCATCGGAAAACCGGCCTTCATCGACGCGCGCCAGACTCTCCCAAGCCAGCTTGCGGGGATCGTTCTGCTTCATCCCGCCACCCCGCTGAGTCCCGAGGCCCCCGGCCAGGGCACAGAGGCGGTCAGTTTCCGCGCTGAACCGTGCTTCGGCCCGCGCCTCACAGGGCGGTCATGCCTTCCAGGCGCTTTACTCGCTCGGCCACCGGGGGATGGGTCGAAAACAGCGTCGCCAAACCGCCTCTCCGCAGAGGATTGACAATAAACATGTGGGCCGTCGCTTCAGTGGCCTGGGCCATGGGCCGTTGTCGGTTGGCGTCTTCCAGTTTGCGCAGGGCGCTGGCCAGCGCCTGGGGATTTCCGCACAGCCGGGCAGCACCATGGTCGGCTGCATACTCCCGTGAACGGGAAATAGCCATCTGTACCAACAAGGCGGCCAGCGGCCCGAAAATCATCAGCAAAATCAGGCCGAAAGGGCCGCCCTCCTCGCTGTCCCGCCTGCCGGATCCACCAAACAGGGCCGCCCAGCGGGCCATGTGGGCCAGGAAACCGATAGCGCCGGCAATGGTTGCGGCAATGGAGCCGATGAGAATGTCCCGGTGGCGCACGTGACTCAATTCATGGGCCATCACCCCCGTCAGCTCCTCGCGATTAAGAATCCGCAACAGACCTTCGGTGGCCGCCACCACCGCATGCTCGGCGTTGCGCCCGGTAGCAAAGGCGTTGGGAGTAGCCTGGGGCAGCACATAAACCCGGGGCATGGGCATATTGTTGCGCAGGCAGAGTTCCCGCACCACGTCGTAAAGAGGCCCGTGCTGGACTTGCTTGCCGCGGTACATACGGATCACGATCTTGTCGGAAAACCAGTAGGAGCCGAGATTGAGCACTCCGGCCACAACCAGCGCCGTCAGGGCACCGCCCTGACCGCCAAGGATGCCGCCGGCAAAGACCAGCAACAGGGTCAGAGTGGTCATCAGCACAACGGTTCGAAACAGGTTCATCGTTTTTTCACCTCACTTGTTCGGCTTTCGCCGCGGGAAGAACATGGGCATCCAGAGCCCTGGTAACTTCCATCAGATCAATTTCGGTATTGAAACAGGGGCCTTGCGGCCGGCGGTTGAACACTCCGTAGACCGGCAGCGGATACGCATCGCGAATGCCGGAAGTCAAATCCCTTTCACAGGCCACAGCCAGCACAAAACGGGGCCGTTTTTCCATGAGGATCTTGCGCGCCAGAGTGCCTCCGGTGGCCACGGCAATGGCAACGCCCCGACTTTTGGCCAGTTCGGCCAAATCACTGATGCCGCACTTGCCGCAACGCAGGCACTGGTCAATATCCCCGGTGACCTTGATGGCGCAATCGTGAAACTGAACACAGTGGGGCAGCAGAATCATGGCCCGGCCGGCCGGCACCCGCAGCCCTCTTCCGCGCACCAGCTGGTTGTTCAGAGCGATAAATGAGCGCTGCAAAGCGTCGCGGTCAGCACCGAACAGACGGCCTACGGCAATAATGGCCGGGAGCAGGTATTTCATAACCAACCCCCGAAGCCAGGAAAAGCCAAACAGATCCCGACCACTGAGCAGGGTCAGGCCAAGCAGCCCCAGCACCACCAGTAGCAGCGCCACTACAACAGCCAACAGCAGACCAAACCAGCGGGAAAAGTGCGGATGAATGGCCGCAAAACCGGCACTCGGTACCCACCAGAGGACCCAGGAACCCACAATCAACAACAGGGCGATGGCTCCCAATATGCCAAGAAACCGCCAGGGCGGTCGAAAAGATCGCTGTTCCAAAGACCATTCGCTCATCTTTATTCTCCCAGGCGGGTACCGACGGGCAATGGCCTGCCGCGCAGGAATTCCGCCGCCGGCAGGAGCTTTTTCCCGGGCAGTTGCAGCTCCCGGACCATGAGCGAACCATCGCCGCAGGCAACGCACACCCCTGTGGCATCGGCCGTCACCACAGTGCCCGGCGAGGCGCCTGCCCCCTCCAGCGGTCGCGTGGAAGCCAGCTTGAGGGTCACTCCCCGCAGGCGGGTATAGGCCCCTGGCCAAGGAGTCAGGCCCCGGATCAGGTTGTGAACGGCAGTGGCGGGTTGCCGCCAGTCTATGCGGCCGTCCTCCTTGTTCATCAGTGGAGCGTAACTGCTGAGGGCCTCATCCTGCTTTTCACGGCGCAGTGTCCCGCAACAGAGCCGTCGCAGGGTCTCCTCCATGGCTTCCCGACCAAGCAGGGCCAGCCGGTCGTGAAGCTCGCCGGCAGTCTCCTCGGCGCCAATCTCCGTAGCCCGCTTGACCAGCATGTCGCCGGTATCCAGGCCGATATCCATCATCATGGTGGTCACCCCGGTGACCTGTTCGCCGTCGACAATCGCTTTGTTTATGGGTGCCGCACCCCGGTAGCGAGGCAGCAGCGAAGCGTGGACGTTGATGCAGCCGTACCGGGGAATTTCAAGAATGGCGGCAGGAAGAATCTGCCCGTAAGCAACCACCACTATCAGGTCGGGCGCCAGTTCCACAAGTTGCGCCACCGTCGCCGGGTCCCGCAGGCGGGGCGGTTGAAATACCGGTATACGACACTGCAGGGCCAATTGCTTCACCGGGGGCGAAGCCAGCTTCTTGCCGCGCCCCCGAGGACGGTCAGGCTGCGTGTAGACGGCACACAGGTCGACCCCATAATCGACAAGGCCCTGCAGCACGGGCAGGGCGAAATCGGGGGTTCCCATAAAAACCGTACGGATCGTGGTCGGGTCGATCACGGAGACTGCTCCTGCTGTTTCAGCATCTTGCGGTATTTCTTGCGAAACACGCCTTTTTTCAACGAAGAAAGATGATCGACGAACAACAGCCCGTCGAGGTGATCGATCTCATGCTGAAAGGCGACGGCCTCCAGTCCCTCGCTGTCCATTTCCACCGTCCGCCCCTGCAGGTCGTGAAATCGGACACGAACTTTTTCCGCCCTCGGGGTACAACAGCAGTAATCGGGCACCGAGAGACAACCCTCTTCCCGCGCATGTTCCCCCTGCCTGTGGATAATTTCCGGATTCACCGCAATAATCAGCTGCGAGGGCTGCCCCTGTGGAGCACAGTCCAGAACGATGAGGCGTCGGCTGACGCCGACCTGCGGTGCGGCAAGGCCGATTCCGGGCGCCGCGTACATGGTTTCCACCATGTCCCTGGCTAGAGTTTTTACCTCATCATCAATCTGGCCTATCGGCTCCGCGACCTGCTTCAGCACCGGGTCGGGATAATGTCTTATTGTCAAAAGCGCCATACTTACAATAATTTTCGCCGTTTAACCGGCTGCAGGCGAACGAAAAAAGCGGCCCATTCTGGGCCGTAGGTTTCCTTCGAAGTGTCTTAATAATAGGGGCAAGCCGTCATCCAAGTCAACCGCCGGGGCGTCCCAGACCAAGGCAAAAAACTTGTTTTTCAGGGAGTTAAAGCGTTCAAGAGAGCTTCCGCCATACGTGCCGGACTGGTCGCAACCTGCACTCCACAGGCTTTCAAGGTAGCAATTTTGTCTCCAGCAAGGCCCTTGTCCCCGCTGATGATAGCCCCCGCGTGGCCCATTTGCTTACCCGAAGGAGCCGTAACACCGGCGATAAAAGCAGCCACCGGCTTACGCATGTGGCGCTGAATCCAGACGGCGGCTTGTTCTTCGGCATTGCCACCGATCTCGCCGATAAGAAAAACCGACTCCGTCGCCGGGTCCTCATTGAACATCTGCAGAATTTCGATGAAGCCGGTGCCGATAATCGGGTCGCCGCCAATGCCTACACAGGTCGATTGTCCGAGACCAGCGTCGCTGAGTTGCTGGACCGCCTCGTAAGTCAGGGTGCCGCTGCGCGAAACCACTCCCACGGAGCCGGGGCGGTGAATGACGCCGGGCATGATGCCGACCTTGCACTGTCCGGGGGTGATGACCCCGGGACAGTTGGGACCGATCAGGCGCATGGTTCCGCCTTGCAGAGCCCGCCGAACCTGCACCATGTCGCGCACGGGAATGCCTTCGGTAATGCACACCGCCAGTTCGATGCCGGCATCGGCAGCCTCCAGAATCGCGTCGGCGGCGGTCGGCGGCGGCACAAAAATCATCGACACCGTCGCCCCCTGGCCGCGAATGGCCTCGGTCACGGTGTCAAAAACCGGGATTCCGTCCACGGCGCTTCCACCCTTGCCAGGCGTGACACCGGCAACGATAGCGCTGCCGTACTCACGACAACTCCGGGCATGCAGCAGACCGGACCGGCCAAGACCCTGAACGACAATCCGGGAATCCCGATTGATCAATATCGCCATCGTTCTGTTCCATTGACAAATCAGCCGCAAACAACCCTCGCCGGTCCCGCGACTGACAAAGGGACAGCAACAAACGGCCTGAGGGCTTCCGAAAAAACTTATTCGCTCACAGGTAAGGACAGCAAAGTCACCATGCGCGACACACCCTCCTCCAGACCGTCGGAACAGATTACTTTGAGACCGGAAGCGGCCAGCAGGGCCTTGCCCTCCGCGACCCGGGCACCAGCCATTCGCACGACGATGGGCCAGGGACAATCGACACCGACGGCGTCAACAATGCCCTGCGCTACCAGGTCGCAGTGCATGATACCCCCGAAAATATTCACAAAAACCCCTTTCACATCCTGATCCTGGAGAAGGATTCGAAAGGCCTCTGCGATCTTTTCGCGACTGGCGCCACCGCCGACATCCAGAAAGTTGGCCGGCTGGCCACCGCACTCCTGCAGCATGTCCAGAGTCGCCATGGCCAATCCAGCGCCATTGACCAGGCAGCCGATGGTGCCGCTCATTTTGATATAGGCAATATCGCAACGCCTGGCCTGAACTTCAAGGGGATCCAGTTGACTTTCATCGAACAGGGCCTGTCGCCGGGGATGACGAAACAGAGCGTTGTCGTCAAGGTTGATCTTGGCATCCAGGACCAGCAGCCGGCCGCCCCTGGTGAGCACCAGCGGGTTGATTTCCAACTGGAAACAATCCTGCTCCAGAAACAGATGGTACAGGTTGCCCATCAGAATGACCGCTTCCTCACAAAACTGCCCCCTGAGTCCTAGAAAGAGGGCCGCCTGGCGAGCCTGAAAAGGCCGAAGGCCGAGACACGGATCGATCCGCTGCCGCCAGATTCGCTCCGGTGTTTTCGCAGCGGTCTTTTCAATGTCGATCCCCCCGGTTGCGGAAGCGACCAGACAGTAGCATCCTGCATCCCGGTCCAGAGTCAAAGAGAGATAAAACTGCCGTTCGATGGCCACCTTCTCCTCCACCAGAAGACGGTGAACCGGTAGACCTCCCGCTCCCGTCTGCGGGGTGGCGATTCGGCTTCCCAGAAGATCCCGGGCGGCATCCTCAACTTTTTGCGGGGTGGTGGCAATGCGTATGCCACCGGCCTTGCCACGACCGCCGGCATGAATCTGGGCCTTGAGCACTACGTCGCAGCCCAGTTTTTCCCACCACTGCCGGGCCTGTTCCGGGGTTTCCGCCACGCCCCCCTGCGGCACCGCCACGCCATGCAGAGACAGAATTTCCTTGGACTGGTATTCGTGCAGGTTCATGGATCACTCTTCAGGGGGCATGGAGGGCCGGTTTCACTTAGGCACTTTTTCCCAGTCGGCCAGAAAACGCTCAATGCCCGTGTCCGTAAGGGGATGTTTGACCAGTTGCTGCAGAATACTGAAAGGGATAGTACAAATATCGGCCCCCATAAGTCCGGCGTTGAGTACATGCAGGGGGCTGCGCACCGAGGCAACTATAATCTCCGCGGTAAACCCGTAGTTGCGGAGAATTGTGCGAATCTGGGCAATGCCCTCCATGCCATCGTGACCCACATCGTCAAGACGGCCGACGAAAGGCGAAATATAGGCAGCCCCCGCCTTGGCGGCCAAAAGCGCCTGCAAGGGGGAGAAAACCAGGGTCATGTTGACGGAGACGCCGTCCGTGGCCAGAATTCGGGTCGCCTTGAGTCCCTCAGCAGTCATTGGTACCTTGACCACGATATTCGGATGAATCTTGACCAGCTCGGCCGCCTCTTCAACCATACCGGCAGCGTCGAGAGCAACCACCTCGGCCGAGATGGGTCCGTTGACAATGGTGGTAATTTCGGTGATCACTTCCTTGAAATCACGGCCGCTCTTGGCCACAAGAGAGGGATTGGTGGTTACCCCGTCCACCAGGCCCATATCATGGGCATTGCGAATTTCGGTGACATCTGCGGTATCGATGAAAAATTTCATGGCTCAACTCCTGTCGACGGCAAAGGACATCGGTTACGGTTGGAAAAAGGTGGATCAGCAGCTGTCGCGATACGCGTCACGGCACTTTTTCGAGCAAAAGAACAGGGTTTTTCCTTCCATCTGCTCTTTTATGGCCAGACTGCGAGGCACATATGTACCGCAAACGGGGTCTTGCACCATCTCCTCTCCGGCAGACGTTTTTTCCGGTGGAGACGGTTTGGGCCGTTTTCTGAACAGGCCGGCCACACTTTTGAACAAGGCAACCAGCAACCAGAAAATAAACAGCAACTGCAGGAGGCGTATCAGTGTCATCCGTTCACCAAGAGATTGCGAGCCGACGAATACCCTGGTTGCCGGACAAACTGTCGCGAAGTTGTCGAGCTGTCTTTCCCAACAGGGGATGAACAAGGTCTGGCGCCAGTTCACAAAGCGGATTCAACACAAAGGAGCGTTGATGCAAACGGGGATGGGGAAGAATCAAGTCGGTTTGGTGACAGACCCGGTCCGCATAAAGCAACAGATCCACATCCAGGGTTCTTGGACCGTGGTGGAGTTCGCGCTTGCGGCCGAATTGATTTTCAAGTTCCAATCCGACGGCCAGCAACTGCTCCGCAACTACGGAACTACGGACCTCAAGCACCGCGTTCAGATACCAGCCCTGACCCTCGGGGCCGCCCAGAGGTTCGGATTCGTACAGCGACGAGGCCCTGACGACAGCCACTCCCGGCCAGTTGGCGAGTCGTTGACGAAAGGCTTGCAGGATGGCCAGGCGATCGCCCAGGTTGGAACCCAACCCGAGATAGGCCGTCACCGCGTCATTACCGTGATCCATGGGCCGGCACCGAAAAAAATGCTTCTCGGGCATACAGCGCCGAGGGTCGACCCGTCCCATGGAGTCTGTACTCAACATTCAATTTCGACGAACTCCATATCCAGTAAATCAACCGAAATACAGCGCTTTTGCACCGGCGTACCACGATTCAGCAAAATCTTACAGACTTCAGCCACTTCAAGACTTGCAATCACTGCCGGTGTAAAGGAGGGGTTACCCAACTCGTTTTCCATGCCCTGCCCCTGTGGATCCTCTCCGAATACTTTCTCCAGCGTTCTCTCTCCAGGAAATTGACTGCCCACATATCCATACCAACCGGCGATAGAACCGTACACCAACGGAATATTCTCCCGGCGACAAGCTTCCGCCAACTCCAGGCGGACGCTGATGCTGTCCAGTCCATCCACGGCGATTTGGGCACCGCTCAAAATTCGAGTCGCATTCTCCGCACAAAAAGCTTCACAGATCGGGATCAGATCGACGGCGGGGTTCAGACGATCAACCCGGCGCGCAGCCGCTGCGACCTTGTTCAATCCGAGGAAATCGGGAGTCGCCAGCAACTGTCTGTTCAGATTGTGTTCCTCGAAAACATCGTGGTCCACCGCAACGATCTGACCGACACCGAGCCGAGCCAACTCTTCGATAATGTAGCCGCCCAGCCCGCCGCATCCGACTACCACGACCCGGCTGCGAAACAGCTGCAGCTGCTCCTGCGAGGAAATCGTGTTACGATTACGCTGGTAACGAGCCGGAAACAAACCGTTTTCAAGGGCCAGTTTTTCAACATCGCGATAACTGAGTCCAAAATGGTGGGCCGCTGACTGTTGATCGTACCATGGAAGCAACTCTCCATTAATTCGCGCCTGAATCCAGGTAATCACTTCCTCCATACCAGCCCCCCACTGAACTGAAAAAAGGTGCGCCGGCCACCTCGCAGGCTCGACAATCGGTGCGCCCTTGAAAATAAACATCCAATCGTCGCAAATAGCGTGTGTAAAATCAACCCCATTCCAAACCTGCCCCTTGGAAGACTGATTCACCTCTCAAGGGAAAAACCACCAAAGCCGGGATCGGGTAGGAGGCGGGGTTGCCCCCGCCGTCCTCCCGCGACTTCCGGTCGCTACCCTCGGGAGTGGCCCCGATCTCTCCATCAGGGCTTCTGCTTCTTCGATCGTCATCGAAATTCGAGTCTCCTGAAAGACGCCTCGTGTTCGGCCCTTCACCGAGGTGGTCAGCCCCGGCTATTATGGCCTCTGCTGAATTCTGTCGACCCATCCCAACACCTTGCGATGCCGGTAGCACGAGGCAGGTTGACAGTTCTCCCAGGGTAAGACGCGTGACCTTCCTTCCACATACCCGCCGCAACTACAGCACCACCCTCCCGGATGACTATCGGGCTTTGAAGATATTTGCCTTCTCGCCCGGATGGCACTGCCTCGTATGCGATTTCTGTTCGTCGGGCCGGAAGTTTGCCTGCAGCTTCCTGCAGATTCCACCTCACGGTGGACACCCTTGCCGTCCAGCTAACGGTTCCCGTCATCGGGATCCACAGGGGACTTGCACCCCCAAGTCATCCAGTCGTCATCACAACGACCGGAACAGCGCCAGTCAAGGCGCTACGCGCCATGCCTGGCCCACCCCAAAAAAAAGCGCCCGGCCAGAGGCCGGGCGCTTCGAGTCGTACATGGTAGTCGATGATTACATGGCAGCCGCGAACATGTTGACGATGTCGTCGAGCGTGGCCCTGCGGGGGTTGGTCAGCTGGCAGGCGTCCTTCGCAGTGTTCTCGGCCATGATTTTGAAGTCTGCTTCTTTAACGTCCAGATCTTTCAGACCGGCGGGGATGCCGATGGAAGCGGACAGTTCACGGATGGCGGCGATTCCGGCAGCAGCGGCTTCGGTCACGGAGAGACCTTCACAAGGAACACCCATGAACTCGGCGATGTCGGCGAAGCGATCCGGGCAGGCGATCAAGTTGAATTCGCAA
>PWVL01000154.1 GCA_003561875.1 Desulfuromonadales bacterium
AAATTCCCTGGTCCCCTGAAATCAAGGCCTCTTTCAAAAACAAAGAAAAGTTTTTTAAGAACCTGGAAGAGCTCTATCCGGAACTGAAGGAACTTAAAAACCCCGGAGATCATATTGTTTTGGATTAAAAGGCAGTCTGTTTTTTATACATATGAGAGTTTTCAGGAGGATATATGTTTATAAGATTGATTATCGCCGATGCGGAAAAAGCCCGCAGCCGGGGTCTGGAGCCGGTCAACGACCTGGTCTGCAATGAAAATTACTGTTCTTCTTCCCAGGGCTACCCAGTTTTTATTCTGCCTAACGAGCAACTGCTGGACTGTGGCACCTGGCGTGAGTTGCGGGATGAATGCGGTGCCACCATGGAAACGGACAATCTCGTTAAATTGTGCCTCGGCGTAGGTATTCCCCGGGACGAGCCGGGAGTGACCCTGGTGAAATAACACCTGTCGACAGAGTTTTTCTTTCGGGGTACCCCTCTATTCCGTTCACTGAGACCGATACGTGCCGGCGGTGCGGCAGATGACGCCTTGTCTTTGGTGATTACTTGTAAAGCCTCCTCTGACCCAGTGGAGGCTTTTTTACGGGTTGTGCACCGGGCGTGACACGAAGCGACAATTCGCTCCTCGGCAGGCCCGGCAGACAGACTGAAGATTCCGGCGTTTGTCCTTTGGAGCGCCAAGGGTTCGCTGATTGTGCTTCTTTCTGGTTTTGCTATGCTTTTCAGGCCACACCGGATGCAAACAACTCAACCTGATCAGGCGGTGTCATGTCCGAAAATGCGGCGGAACTGACCCGGAAAATTGTCATCATGGGGGCGGGCGGAAGGGATTTCCACAATTTCAACTGCCTGTTTCGTCACCGTTCCGATACGCGGGTGCTGGCCTTTACGGCCACGCAGATTCCCTTTCAGCAGAATCGCCGGTATCCCCCCGAACTGGCCGGCGGTCTCTATCCACAGGGGATACCCATTGTCACTGAGGAGGCTTTGCCCGAGTTGCTTGCCGAGGGCGGGGTCGAGGTGATTTTTTCCTACAGCGATATTTCTCACCAGCAACTGATGACAGTAGCATCCCGCGTACTGGCCCTCGGAGGGAAGTTCACCCTGCCGGCCCCGGATCAAACCATGCTGCGGTCCAGCCTTCCGGTGTTGTCCGTATGTGCCGTTCGTACAGGTTGCGGTAAAAGTCCCGTTGTACGGTTTTTGTGTCATCGTCTGTTGAGCAGAGGGGTTCATCCGGTAGTGGTACGCCACCCCATGGCCTATGGTGACCTGACGGGCAGGGCGGTACAGCACATCAGCGCCACCGCCGAGACCGAGCAGGAGCCCTGGACCTTGGAGGAAAGGGAAGAATTCGAACCTCTGCTGAAACTGGGGGTCGAGGTTTTTTGCGGCGTTGATTACCAGGCCGTTCTTGACCGGGCGGAAAAGGCAGGAGATATGATCATCTGGGACGGGGGCAACAACGATACGCCCTTTTTTCAGCCGGATCTGGAACTGGTGCTCCTTGACCCGCTGCGGGCCGGGGATGAGATGGCCTATTTCCCTGGCCAGGTCAATCTGCGACGGGCTCGGATACTGATTGTGAGCAAGGTGGACGAGGCAACACCCGAACAGATGGAGCGGTTGCGGAACAGCATTCGCACCTTCAATCCCAACGCAATCACGGTTGAAGGGCGGTTGGAACTGCTTCTGGCGCATCCCGACCGGGTGCGAAACAAAAGGGTGCTGGTGGTTGAGGACGGTCCAACCGTGACCCACGGCGGCATGCCCAGCGGTGCCGGAATGGTTGCTGCCCGCCGTTATGGTGCCGCGCGAGTGGTCGATCCCCGGCCCGCCGCCCGTGGCAGCCTGCGGGATACCTATGGACTATGGCCCCACCTCGACGCGGTTGTGCCTGCCATGGGCTACAGTCCGCAGCAGCTGGACGATCTGCGCAGAACTCTGGAAGATACGGAGTGTGATCTGGTGCTGTCGGCCACACCGGTGAACCTGGGACGCCTGTTATGTCTCAGCCGACCCGTGGAACAGGTGCGTTACGAGTTTGTTGAGGGTCAGGAGGGCCAGCTTGACCGTCTTGTCTTTGACGCTCTCGGGAAAAAAATAAACCGCTAACGACAGGGACGATTCATCCGCAGGAGAATTGCCCGAAATCGCCCTGCTTTCCAGAAAGGCTTTGTTTTTATGATCAAATTGAACGAGGAACTGCAGCACCACACTCTTCATGAGCTGGCACGGCAGTTGTGTGTCGCCGCTCGAACGGCCCCCAAGGCCCGTGGACTGGATTTTTTGACCACCGCCATTGTTTTTGGTGCTGAAAAGGACCGTTTGGCCGCCACCATGAGAGAGATCGCTCGACGGGACGGAGTGGCCTTTTTTGAAAGGGATGCCGGCAATCTTGACGTGTCGCCGGTGGTGGTGTTGCTGGGCAGTCGCAGGGAACCCATCGGGTTGCCCCATTGCGGTTATTGCGGCTTTTCCGATTGCCGTGAGTTGATGAACTCCGGCGGCATCTGCGCTTTTAACAGCGGCGACCTGGGTATCGCTCTCGGTTCGGCGGTCAGCCGTGCTGCGGACCTGCGGCTGGATAACCGTATCCTCTATTCCGCCGGCAAGGCGGCCCTGGAATTGAAAATGCTGGGCCCGAATGTCGTGCTGGCATATGGTCTGCCCCTGTCCGTCAGCAGCAAAAGCCCGTTTTTTGATCGGAAATAAGGCCATGGATGAATTTTTCGATATCGTGGATGAACAGGACAGGGTGATCGGGCGGGCGCTTCGTTCGTCCTGTCACGGCAATCCGAAGCTGATTCATCGGGCGGTGCATGTTCTGGTTTTCGACCGCATGGGTCGACTGCTGCTGCAGAAGCGTCCCCTGCACAAAGATGTGCAGCCCGGTCGGTGGGACACCAGTGTTGGTGGTCACCTGGAAGTCGGCGAAGATTACTATCAGGGCGGCCTGCGGGAGATGGCAGAGGAGTTGGGTATTGTCGGCCGACCTCTGGAATTCTTATACCGATACCGCCACGGAAACGCTATGGAAACCGAATACGTGACCAGTTGGTGGCTGCGTTATGATGGTTCCGTACTCTACAATACCGACGAACTGGATGGTGTGGCCTTCTATGCGCCCGACAGGATTGATGAAATGCTGGGCACGGGGCTGCTGACGCCGAATTTTGAACAGGAGTGGCAGCTGTTCAAACAATGGGCAGGCCATCGTGGAGGATTTGACGCTTTGTTTTCAACAACTTGAGGTGTTGCATCGAATCACGCGACCGGTTGATGCACTTCCTTTGCTAAGAATACCCGCCTGCTCTTCCACCCATAGGCCGCTGTGCACAAAAAAGCGGCTTAGTCGATTCCGGGTTGCCTATTAAATAGGCATGGACTGCCGTTGGTTCCTCAACAATACAACTCAGCCTGGAATTTCATTTATAATATTCTTTTATATTCAGTAGGTTAGGCGTTAGTCTCAGCTTTTTATTCGGTTTGGCATGGGAAGTGCTCTACCCAGAAAACAAGTCAGGAACATGTTGCTGTTGCGCGTGACATTCCAGAAGCTGTTATACGAATATTCCGGAGGTATGCCAGATGAAAAAAGTGGAAGCAATCATCAAGCCCTTTAAACTGGATGAGGTTAAGGAAGCGCTGAGTGAAAGCGGTATCCAGGGGATGAACGTCAGCGAAGTTAAGGGATTCGGACGCCAGAAAGGGCACACGGAGCTTTACCGCGGCGCGGAATATGTGGTTGATTTTATTCCAAAAATCAAAATGGAAATAGTTGTCCAGGACGATATGGCGGCCAAAGTTGTGGAAATTATTTCCGAGGCCGCCCGTACTGGACGTATCGGCGATGGCAAGATTTTTGTGTCGAACATGGAAGAAGTCATTCGAATCCGCACCGGAGAAAGTGGTGAGGATGCTCTGTAGCCGCCAGCGTGCCAGCATTGTCCGGTAAGGGTTAGCAAAGACTGGTTACCGCAAGAGAATAAATAATTTTAAAGGAGTAAAGCGATGACGCCAAGAGAAGTGATTCAGTTTGCCAAGGAAAAAAATGTTCAGATGATCGATTACAAGTTCATGGATTTTGTCGGTATCTGGCAGCATTTCACCACCCCGATCAGCGAGTTTGAGGAAGAGGTTTTTGAAGACGGCCTCGGCTTTGACGGCTCCTCGATTCGCGGCTGGCAGCCCATCCACTGCAGCGACATGTCCATCATTCCCGACCCGAGCACGGCGATGATCGATCCCTTTGTCAAGGTGCCGACGCTGAGTCTTATCTGCAACATCTATGATCCCATTACCAAGGAGGGCTATACCCGCGACCCACGCTTTATCGCCCAGAAAGCTGAAGCCTACCTCAAGTCCACCGGTATCGGTGATACGGCCTTTTTTGGCCCGGAACCGGAGTTTTTCGTCTTTGACGATGTTCGATATGCTTCTGCCGCCAACCAGTCCTTCTACAGCGTCGACAGCGCCGAAGGTATCTGGAATACCGGCCGCGAAGAATATCCCAATCTCGGCTACAAGCCTCGTCACAAGGAAGGTTACTTTCCCTGTTCGCCCACTGATTCGCTGGTTGACCTGCGCAACGAGATGGTTCAGGTTCTGCAGAGCGTCGGCATGCGCATTGAGGCTTCCCACCACGAGGTAGCCAGCGGCGGACAATGTGAAATCGATATGCGGTTTGACTCTCTTGTCAACATGGGCGACACGCTGCAGTGGTTCAAGTATATTATCAAGAATGTTGCGGTAAAAAATGGAAAAACCGCAACTTTTATGCCCAAGCCTCTGTTCAAAGATAACGGCAGCGGCATGCACTGCCACATTTCCATCTGGAGGGACGGTGTCAATACCTTCGCCGGTGACGGCTACGCCGGCCTGTCCAAGACCGCCCTTTACTTTATCGGCGGCATCATCAAGCACGCCAGGGCGCTTTGTGCCTTCACGAACCCCAGCACCAATTCCTACAAACGCCTGGTCCCGGGTTTTGAAGCTCCCGTCAACCTGGCCTATTCGGGCCGTAACCGGTCGGCAGCACTGCGAGTGCCGACGACCTCCAACCCCAAGTCCAAACGTGTTGAATACCGGACTCCCGATCCCTCTTCCAACGGCTATCTGTGCTTCTCCGCCATCCTGATGGCCGGCCTGGACGGCATTGAAAACAAAATCGATCCGGGCGAGCCGCTGGACAAGGATCTTTACGCTCTGCCACCGGAAGAGTTGGCGGATGTTCCCAGCGTCGCCGGCACCCTGGCCGAAGCCCTCGAGGCTCTCAAGGAGGATCACGAGTTCCTGCTCAAGGGTGATGTTTTCACCGATGACGTCATTGAGAAGTGGATCGAGTACAAGATGGACGCGGAGGTCAACCCGGTCCGGATGCGTCCTGTTCCCGAGGAGTTCGCCCTGTACTACGATTGTTGATCCCCATCTTTTGGTAAGCCTGGCAAGTCGCGAAAAAAACGCCCCCGTGTTGATGACGGGGGCGTTTTTCCGTTCAGGCGAATCCGTCCGAAGGGCCGATGTCAAAGAGAGCGTTGGCTTGAGTGAGCAGCTCTTCAGCAGCTGTGTTCGGTAACAAAGCGGCGAATAGCCTCGGTGTCAGCATCGATGATTTCACAACGTCGGGGCCGCAGTTCGATGCCCTGGAGAGAGGCCGGCATAACCGGCGGTGTGCCGGTGGCTTCCAGCACAGCATCGCCGAACTTGGCAGGATGAGCCGTGGCCAGGCAGATAAGGGGGCAGTCGCCCGCGGCTTTTTGCAGCCCGACCTTGACCCCGATGGCAGAGTGGGGATCGAGAACATAGCCTGTTTTTTGATGAAAGTCCCTAATGGTGGCGATCGTTTCGGCGCGGGTGGCAGAACCGCTGAGAAAATCCCGCGTCACCCGCATTTGCAGGGAAGCGTCGAAATTCAACCGGCCGCTCTGGGAGAATTCAGTCATGGCCCGACGGACTTCGGCGGGATTCTCGTCCAGCAGATAGTACAGGTATCGTTCAAAATTGCTGGCCAGTTGAATGTCCATGGAAGGAGAGGGTGTTTCCACCACTTCGGCGATGGAATAGTCGCCCCGATCGACAAAGCGGGCCAAAATGTCGTTTTCGTTAGTGGCCAGAATCAGGCGGCGGACAGGCAGCCCCATGCGCTTGGCGATATAGCCCGCAAAAATGTCGCCGAAGTTGCCGGTGGGCACCGAAAAATAGACTTCCACGCAGCCGGTTTCTTTTTGGACCCGGGCAAAAGCGTAAAAATAATAAACTACCTGGGCCAGCACCCGGGCCCAGTTAATGGAATTGACTGCGCCCAGATACAGCCGGTTTTTGAATTCAAGGTCGCCGAAGATTTCTTTGACCATGCGCTGACCGTCATCAAAGGTCCCTCGAATAGCCAGATTGAAGACATTGGCATCCGTCACCGTGGTCATCTGCAGTTCCTGGATAAGCGATACCTTCTGATGGGGGTGAAGGATGAAAATGTGAATGTTGTCCTTGCCCCGTACACCGTAGATGGCAGCACTCCCGGTGTCGCCGGAGGTGGCGCCGAGAATGTTCATCTTTTCGCCCCGCTCCCTGAGCAGATACTCGAAAAGATTGCCGAGAAACTGCAAGGCGACGTCTTTGAAAGCGAGCGTGGGACCGTGAAAGAGTTCGAGGATGTAAAGGTCGCCCTGGCGCACCACGGGAGTGACTTCCGGGTGATCAAAGCTGCCGTAGGAGCGATGGATGATATCTTCGAGATCGGCGGGCGAAAGGCCTTCGATAAACAGGGAAAGGATGCGCCGGGCCAGTTCGGGGTACGTCAGGTCGGTCAGAGACGCCAGGTCCGAGGCGTTCAGTTGCGGGATAGTCTTCGGCAGCAGCAGACCGCCGTCGTCGGCGAGTCCCATCATAACGGCCTCCTTGAAGGAAATGGCCTGAATCCCGCCGCGGGTGCTGATATATTGCATCGACAAAAGTTCTCCTCTATATCGGCAGTTGCCCATGGTAATTGTTTTTGACTGGGGCGCATCATACCAGTTAAACTGCCTGAATGAAATAGCGGCTTCCGAGCCGGAGTGTTTTTCCGCTGATCGTTATAGCGACGGTATTTTCGGTGGCTCGTCGTTTTGAACCTTGTCCAGCACCAACCGAGACCGTGTCTGTGTACTTTTCTTCATTTAAATGGCCTTGCCGTATCGGCGTCCTTTCCGATACCCACGTGGCATATGGTTGGCGAGATGAGGGTCTTGTGGCGGGACTGGAGAGTCGTTTCGGCGGGGTGGATCTGGTGCTGCACGCCGGCGACATCGTGGATCCCCTGCTGCTGGACTGTTTTACCATGTCTCCGGTGCTCGCCGTTCGCGGTAACATGGACCGACCTTCTGCAATTCTGCCGGAGCGGCGTATAATCCGCATTGGCCCGTTCCGTATCGGTCTGGTTCACGGTTGGGGCGGCCCGCAGGGACTGGAGTCGCGTCTGCTCAGGGAATTTTTGCCCGAGACTGTCGACTGTCTGATTTTCGGACACAGCCACAGGCCTTTGTGCCGAAGCCGGGCGGGAGTTCTTTTGTTCAATCCCGGCAGCCCTACGCATCGCCGGAGCGCCCCTTTTCATTCCATCGGCGTGATCGAGGTGAAGGACCGGATTGAAGGACGGATTCTGCCTTTGGATTGAGTTGATGATGTTGCTGCGGGTGAAGACCTTGCACGGTTAGCTCAAAGTTGGTGTACGCCAAAAAACCCGATACCCACCGACCCGGAAGGAGGGCTGATGGTTCAACATTTATGGGCACCCTGGCGCATGACCTATCTGCAATGCAAGGATAAGAAGTGCGACGACTGCGTGTTTTGCGTGGCCGACAAGGTCGATGAGGACGCAGAAAGGCTGGTGTTGCATCGAGGCCGCCTGGCTTTTGTGATGATGAACAAGTTTCCCTATACCAACGGCCATCTGCTCATTGCCCCCTACCGTCATATCGCCGATGTAGCGGACATAGAAGAACAGGAGATGCTGGAGATACACCGGTTGCTCAAGTTGTCCCGGCGCCTGCTGGAAGCTTATTGCAAGCCCCAGGGCTATAACGTGGGAATGAACATCGGCCGGATCGCCGGAGCCGGCATTGCCGACCATGTTCATCTGCACCTGGTTCCGCGCTGGATCGGCGACACTAATTTTATGCCGGTATTTGCCGAAGTGCGGGTGATTCCGCAACATATTCAGGAAACCTATCAGGCTCTGTTCCGCCTATTTTCCCGTTATCGGGAGGATTGCGGCGCTTAGTTTTTACAACACTTGCCTTTTGTGAACTGCTGTCTGCTGCCTGTTTCCATGCAACCTTGATGCAGGTGATGCTCCAAGCTGAACCACGTATGCCACCATCAAGAAAGGATCGATGAACATGATGATGTATTTTCAACAGGGGGGGCCGCTCATGTGGCCAATCCTGCTGTGCTCTATTCTCGCTTTGGGCATTTTTCTGGAGCGGCTCTGGAGTTTTTTTCGTCTCAACCGCGGATCGCGGGAATTGGTCAAGGAAGTGGAAAGCCTGGTGTTGAAGCAAAACATCGATGAGGCCGTGATCGTGTGCCAGCGCTACGGTACGCCGTTGGCGCATATCCTGTTGGCGGCACTGCGGGCCAACGGTCGCAGCCGTGATCAGATCAAGACTGCCGTCGAAGAGGTTGGCAGTCGGGAATCTGCGCCCCTGGAGCGCTATCTTGGCCTGCTCGGCACCATTGCCACCATCTCGCCGCTGTTAGGTCTTTTGGGAACCGTGCTGGGGATGATTAAGGCTTTTACGGTCATTGCAACGGAGGGTATGGGGACGCCGGCGACCCTGGGCGGGGGAATTTCCGAAGCCCTCATCACCACGGCGGCCGGTCTTTCGGTCGCCATACCGGTACTGCTGCTGCACAAGTATCTCAGCAGCCGACTTGATCGCATGATTCTTGAGATGGAGTCGGATTCCTTGCGTCTGGTCGATCTGCTGGGGAGTTAGCCATGGCTTTTCTGCGAAAAAAAAGGGAAGCTCCGCGGGTTGAGCTGACCCCGATGGTGGATGTGGTTTTTCTGTTGCTGATCTTCTTTATGATCTCGACCACTTTTGTTGAAGCGCCTGGAATAACCGTGAAACTGCCCGAGTCAACCAGCCAGCAACGATCTCAGGAGGCTCGGGAAATCAAGGTTTACCTGTCCCGTGAAGGAGACATTTTTCTTGGTGCCAAAGCTGTCGACATGGAAACGCTGCGCCAGCATCTTCAAAGCCATGGAGATGATGCGGCGGCCATGACCTTTTTGCTGCTGGCCGACGAGGAAGCTCTGCACGGCAAGGTGGTGGCCCTGATGGACATGGCCAGGGAAACCGGATTTTCTCGGCTTGCCATCGCCACCGAGGAGAAGGGAAGACGATGACGGATGTTGCGGTCATCGGCCTGGATATCGGTGGTACCCATTGTCGCGGGGCTCTGGTGACGGCGACCGGACGGGTTCTGGAGTGGAGGCGCTTCAACACGGACTCGGCGGCGGGCCTGACGGTTTTTTTGCATCGCCTGGTGCACCTGTGCGAGGAACTTCGGGAGGCCGCCGCCTCCCGTAATATGGCTGTACGGGGCATCGGTTGTGGAACTGCCGGACTTGTCGAATCAACCGGGAGAATACGCACGTCCCCCAATCTGCCGATGCTGGTCGGGTTTGACCTGCAGGCTTACCTGGGGCAGCACTTCCGTCTGCCGGTCCGGGTAGTGAATGACGCCGATGCCAGTGCCTGGGGTGAAGCCTGTTATGGCAGTGGCCGCAGTCTGGATTCTTTTCTCACCGTGACGCTGGGAACCGGGGTCGGTGGTGGTCTGGTTCTGCAGCGTCGGTTGTGGCGGGGGAGCTCTGGAGGTGCCGGCGAGATCGGCCACCTGGCCGTGGAAGCCCGTGGAAGACCCTGTCACTGCGGTTCTCACGGCTGTTTGGAACAGTATGCCTCCGGAACGGGCATCCTGTTGAATTACCGCGAAATCAGCGGTTCGCAGCAGGAAGGTCCTGCGGACAGCGTGGCCATAGCCCGGCTGGCCCGCGGGGGTGATGCGACTGCCATTGCCGCTTTTCGCTGTGCCGGGCGCTATCTGGGACAAGCTCTTGCCGGTGTGGTTAATCTGCTCAGTCTGGACGGCGTGGTCTTTGCCGGTGGTGTAAGCGATTGTCTCGATCTGCTGCGACCGGCAATGGTGCAGGAACTTGAGGAGCGGGCCTTTGAGGTGAATTTTCGTTCCCTGCAACTGCTTGCTGCCAGTTGTGGCGAAGAGGCCGGTGTTTTGGGTAGTGCCGGATTATTGGGGAGTTCCCAATCGGGCGCTTGCATATCAGCGGCGAGATCGTAGACTGATGGCAGGGTAGAAACCCTTTTGGACACGGCGTTTGCCATCTGTTGCGGAGGCGCCGGCCAAAGGTTTTTTCGCGTATTCACAGTGCCGGTTCGGTTTTGGTCGGCTTGCAAAACAGGGGGCATCAGCCATGATTCAGTCCATCGCGATTTTGACCGGGGGGGGCGATTGCCCCGGACTTAATGCTGTCATCCGGGGCGTAACCCGAGCCGCCATTATCAAACGCGGCTGGTCGGTGGTCGGGGTTCTCGACGGCTTCGATGGTCTCATCGAGGGGCCGCGGACCATCCCTCTGACTCTGGACAAGGTTCGGGGAATTCTTCAGCGTGGCGGCACCGTTCTGGGCACCAGTAATCGCGGAAACCCCTTCAGCTATCCGGTGAAAAAGGGGGATGGCTATGAATTAATGGACGTTTCGGATCGGGTGGTTGCCCATTTTCATAAAACCGGTGCGGACGCCCTGGTGGTGGTGGGGGGCGACGGTACGCTGAAAATTGCTCGTCTTCTCAACGACCGGGGAGTGCCGGTCGTGGGGGTTCCCAAGACCATCGATAACGACCTGTGCGGAACCGATGTGACCTTTGGCTACAACACTGCTGTGGGGGTGGTGACCGAAGCCCTCGATCGCCTGCACACCACGGCTGAAAGTCATCACCGGGCCATTGTGGTGGAAGTCATGGGCCGTGATGCCGGCTGGATTGCTATCGAGGCGGGTATAGCGGGTTCAGCGGACGTGATTCTGTTACCGGAAATTCCCTTTGATATCGATCATGTTTGCGCGCATATCGGTGGACGTCGAAAAAAAGGTCACCGCTTTCACATCATCGTTGTGGCCGAAGGCGCGGTAGCTGCCGGAGGCCGTAAAGTGGTTGTGGAAACGGCCGATCGGAATTGTGGTATGGAGCGCCTCGGCGGTATTGGTCATGTGGTTGCCGATACCATCCAGTCCCGACTGGGGATCGAGACTCGAGCCGTGGTTCTCGGTCATTTACAGCGGGGCGGGACGCCGTCGGCTTTTGATCGCATTCTCGGTTCTCGGTTTGGCGTCAAAGCGGTAGAACTTATCGAGTTGGGTGAGTTTGGCAAAATGGTCGCCTTGGCGGGCCGGGAAGTGGTCTCCTCGGACATCGAGGTGGCGGTCGATACCATGAACCGGGTAGATCCCGAAGGTAATCTGGTGCATACGGCTGAAGCGCTGGGCATCATGGTTGGTCGCTGATTGAAGGCATCTTGTGAAGGTTGGAAAATGGGGCTCAGTCACTGAATTGGGCCCCTTTTTTTGCGGGATCCGTGGCTCGTGCGCAGCGTTGCGGGTCGTCGCAGTCGGTCTGAGCACAGGGATCGATGTGAATGGTGACATCGCAATTGGGAATGATCTGCTTAAGTCGTTGTTCGAGATGATCGGCGATGGCATGAGCCTTTGCTACCGAAAGATGTTTACAAACTGTCAGGTGAAAGTTGACAATTTTCTGGGAACCGGCCCGCCGGGTGCGGAGTTGATGATGACCGACAATATGCGCCCTGTGATGCTCGATTATGCGGGCTATTTCCAGGCGGACGGATTCGGGCAGTTGCTCGTCGAGAAAGTCGCTCAAGCCATGCCGTATCAGGCGAAAGGCTTCAAAAAGAACGTAACCGCCGACCAGCAGGGACAGCAGCGGATCAAGCCAGGGAATGTCGAGCCACAGCATCAGGCCCAGCCCGACGACCAGGGCTCCGTTGGTATAGACATCCATGGCGAAATGCAGGGAGTCCGCCTGCAATGCCGAAGAGTCGGTTTCCTTGCCGGTTTTTTTGAGATAACGGGCGATTTTCCAGGATACCACGGTGCTTAACAGCAGCACGGCCATGCCTTCTTCAAGGCGGCTCACAGTGCTGCCGTAAATCAGCCGGCGCACCGATTCGAAGAGAATCCAGAGGCCGGAAAGGGAAATCATCACAGATTGAAAGATGGTAGCCAGAGTTTCGAACTTGCCGTGCCCGAAAGGGTGTTTTGGATCCGGCGGCATTTCAGCTTGGCGAATGCCGAAATAGTTGGCGCTCGACATAAAGATGTCCAGGAGTGAATCGACGGCGGAGGAGAGTACCGCCAGGGAGCCGGTGAACAGGGCGGTTACCAGCTTAAGAGCGGTCAGGGCCGCGGCCGTCGCCAGGGAAATGCGGGCGGCGCGAATTTTTCGTTTGCTGTTATTCATCGCATTAAGTCCGAAAAGGCTGGAGCGAACGCACTGGATTTTGCGTGGTTTCGCCTTTTGCCGACTATAGCAGATTTCTGTCTGCCAGGGCCATGACAAGTCAAACTTGTCGTTTGCGAAGTTTTCCGTGGTGCTGCGTGTTTACATTCGCAGGTCTCGTTTGTTAACATAATTCGCCATGGCCACGGATTTTTTCCGTATGTCCGAGTAAACGGTTTTCAGATTTTTTTGCCAGTTCACGACAGCCCTGGGGCTTCGGTTTTCTGACTATGAGTACAACGACCCCCATGATGCGTCAGTACCTGGAGATCAAGGCTCGGCATGGTGATGCCATCCTGTTTTTTCGTCTGGGCGATTTCTACGAGATGTTCATGGAAGACGCGATCACTGCCTCCCGTGTTCTGGATATTACCCTGACCTCCCGCAACAAGAATTCGTTAGAAGAGATTCCCCTGTGCGGAATTCCCTATCACAGCTGTCAGCACTATATCGCCAAACTGGTCGATGCCGGTTACAAGGTGGCTATCTGCGAACAGATGGAGGACCCTCGCTCCGTGAAAGGAATCGTCCGGAGGGAGGTGGTCCGGGTCGTAACTCCCGGCCTGGTGTTCGACAGCGAAACCCTGCAGCCTAAGGAAAACAATTATCTGCTCGCGCTATGCGGTGTCGCTGGAGATAGCTGGGGGATAGCTCTACTCGATATCACCACCGGTGAATTTCGGGTCACCGAAGTGCGGGATCTGGAGTCGGTGCGCAGCGAGATCGTTTCTGTAGACCCGCGGGAGATTCTCTGCGCCGAAGATCCCGGCGGGCCCTGGTTCGACGATCTTGAACCAGTTCTGCGGGAACGCTTCGTCAATCGGCTTGCGGATCATGTTTTTGATCCTGAAAACGGCCGCGAGCGAATCATGGAATTTTTTCAATGCGAATCCCTGACTGCTTTCGGATGTGAGCATCTGCCCCTGGCCCAGGCAGCAGCCGGTGCTGTTCTGCATTATCTACAGGAAACACAGAAGGGCCTGATAGCGCATATTCCGTCACTGATAACCTACCATTGCCAGGATTTCATGGCCCTTGACAATGCCACCCGACGCAATCTGGAGCTGACCGCCACGCTCAACGATCATCGTAAGACCGGTTCGCTGCTGGGGGTTCTGGACAGGACCGCGACTGCCATGGGCGGTCGCAAGTTGCGGCATTGGATTCAACGTCCGCTCATTGATCTGGAGACCATACGTCGCCGTCACGAGGCAGTGGCCGAGCTGGTGGAGGAAAGCCTGTTACGGGAGGAACTATCCAGGGAGCTGGACGGTGTTTACGACCTGGAACGACTCAATTCCCGCGTGTCCATGGGACAGGCCAACGGCAGGGACCTCAACGCCTTGAGAACCACCCTGGGCAGAGTGCCGGGCATTCTGCAGCGTCTGGAAGTTTTGTCCGGTCCTTTGCTGTCCCAATTGACCGAGAACCTTGATCCTCTGCGGGATGTTCACTCCCTGATTGAAAAAGCCCTGGTGGAGGATACCCCGGTTACACTGCGGGAAGGTGGATTAATAAAGGACGGGTTTGACGGGGAATTAGATGAACTGCGGGAAATCCTTCGTACCGGCAAGAGCTGGATCGCCCGCCTGGAGGTGCAGGAACGGGATCGCACCGGGATCGCCTCTCTCAAGGTGCGTTACAACAAGGTTTTCGGTTATTACATCGAGGTCACCCGTACGCACGCGGCCAAGGTTCCCGAGGACTATCAGCGCAAACAGACCCTGGCCAACGCCGAACGCTACATCACGCCGCAACTCAAGGAGTACGAGGAAAAGGTTCTGGGGGCCGAGGAAAAGGCCGTTGCCATGGAATTCGACCTGTTTCAGCAGGTACGTTCCGAGGTCGCACTCCAGGGCCGTCGCATTCAGCAGACCGCCGAGGCTCTGGCCAATCTCGATGTGCTGCAGTCTCTGGCTTCGGTGGCTCACAAACGCAATTACGTCCGTCCGGAAATGGATGACAGCGGTGATCTGGTCATTGAAGAGGGTCGCCACCCGGTGATTGAAGCCATGCCCTTGAGAGAAAATTTTGTTCCCAACGACGTCTGCCTCGACGTCCGGGAAAATCAAATCCTGGTGATCACCGGCCCCAACATGGCCGGCAAATCGACTTTTATGCGCCAGGTGGCCCTGATTACCCTCATGGCCCACATGGGCAGCCTGGTGCCGGCCCGTTCCGCCCGCATCGGTCTGGTCGATCGCATTTTCACCCGGGTCGGCGCCAGCGACAATCTGGCCCAGGGCCAGTCAACCTTTATGGTGGAAATGACCGAGGCGGCCCACATTCTCCGTCACGCAACACCACGCAGCCTGCTGGTTCTGGATGAAATCGGTCGGGGCACCTCGACTTTCGACGGTATCAGCATCGCCTGGGCGGTGGCCGAGTTTCTGCACGACACCCCTGCAGTAGCGGCCAAAACGCTTTTTGCAACCCACTATCATGAATTGACCGATCTGGCGATGACCTGCGAGCGGGTGAAGAATTTCAACATTGCGGTCAAGGAATGGAACGACCGAGTCATTTTTCTGCGACGTATTGTGCCGGGCAGTGCCAGCCATTCCTACGGTATTCAGGTGGCTCGGCTGGCCGGTCTGCCCGAAGCGGTGCTGGCTCGGGCTCGGGAAATTTTGAATAATCTGGAACGCGGCGAATTTGAGGAACAGGGTCAACCGAAGCTGGCCCGTGGCCGTCAGCCCCGCGAGGAAGCTGCTGTTGTGCAATTGTCTCTGTTTGCCGGGAGCGAGGATCCCCTTAGGAGTCGACTGCAGGAGCTGGATATTGGCCGCCTGACCCCTCTGGAGGGGCTTAATCTCCTCGATGAATTGAAGAAAATGGTGTGAGGTTATGAGTATCCGGTTTTTTACCGCACTTTGCCTGTTGTTTTTCACTGTGTTTTTTATGAATGGGCCCTGTTTTGCCGACGTCTCGGAGAACTACCGTCGAGTCCGCCAGGAGTACGATCTGCTGCTGGCATCGCAGCAAAAACAACTTTATCGAGACAATTGGCAGCGGGTCATCGACGGCTTTGACCGCTTTGCGGCCCAGCATCCCACCCACGAAAGGGCCCCTGCCGCCCTTTATCTGGCCGGCAGGGCAACCCAGCGGTTATACGCCATTTCCCGCAGAGCTTCGGACAACGAAGCGGCCATAAAGTTTTATCAGCGTTTGGCACTTCATCATCCCGCCAGCAATCTTGCGGACGATGCCCTGGTTTTGGCTGCTGCGGCTCTGGAGACCCATGCGAATAGGCCAACTGAAGCCTATTGGCTCTTTCGGCAGGTGGTTGAACGCTATCCTGACGGGGATATGATCGGCCAGGCCCGTCAAGGTGTTCGGCGACTGGCCGCTCATGCGCCCGCGCAACAGACGCAGACGGGTCCGCCGGCCCTGGTAGCGTCGTCAGCGCTATCGACACCGACCCCGCCTTCGACCAGAACTGCGGAACAAGCACGTCTGTTAACAATTCGGCACTGGGCCAGCCCCGACTACACTCGTGTGGTTTTGGAATTGAGTCGTTCAGTGGCTTTTCGAACCGGTTCCTTGCCTGGGGATAGTGCCGCCGGGCTTTCATCACGTATCTATATCGATCTGCCTGAGACCCTGTTGGATGGCGAGACGGGTTCAACGCAGGTTTATGAAGAAGGGCTGTTGCGGCGGATTCGTAGCGCGCGACAAGCCGACGGCAGCAGTCGCGTAGTCCTCGATCTGGCTGTGGCCTCTGATTACAAGGCCTTTGCTCTGAAGGATCCCGACCGTATCGTTATCGATCTGGCGGGAGTCAAACAGCAGCTTCGAGCCCCCGCTCCAGCAGAGATCCGTTCCTCGCCTCCATCCCAGGAGGATCCTATCGCTCAGGTGCTCGGTTCGCAGGCCGAAGAGCCCGTAGAGCGGGTTCGTATTGCAGAAACCGCCAGCAACCGGTTGCGGCGGATCGTGGTGGATCCCGGTCACGGCGGCAAGGATCCCGGTGCCATCGGCCAGCGGGGGACTATGGAGAAGGACGTGAATCTTGCTCTGGCCCAGGAACTGGCCAGACGTCTGCGCCGGGAATTTGACTGCGAGGTGATCCTGACCCGGGACAGGGACGTGTATCTACCCCTGGAAGAGCGCACCGCCATCGCCAACCGGGTCGGTGCCGATCTGTTTATCTCCATTCATGCCAACGCCAGCCCGAATCACTCGGTAAGGGGGGTGGAGACCTATTACCTGAATTTTTCCAGCAGTGAGCGGGCTGCTGCTGTTGCGGCGCGGGAAAACGGAACCTCGCTGCAGCAGATCAGCGATCTGGAAATGATTCTCTTCGATCTCATGGCCAACGCCAAGATCAATGAATCGAGCCGCCTTGCCGCGGAAGTTCAGAGCAGCATGGTGACCACTCTTCAACGTTATTTTCCCGAGGTCAAGGACAACGGAGTACGCCAGGGCCCATTTTACGTACTGCTCGGTGCCACGATGCCGTCGGTTCTGGTGGAAGCCGGCTATCTGAGCAATGCGCAGGACGAAAATCTGCTTCGAACCCGCAGATACCAGGAACGGGTGGCGGAGGCCATTGTTGCCGGAGTGAAAAAGTTCGCCCGGGACAGCCGCATGATCGCCAATCGCTGAAATACCTCCAGGTGTTGTTGAGGGACAACTGTGAGAGAGCTGGCAAAAGGTATGAACGAGAATGTGGAAAATTTGGTTGACGAGGATCTGATCGCGCACTGCAGCGATGATTATGCGGCACATCGCTCCGTACTGCTGGAAGCCTCCCGTACTTTTCTGGATCGAGGGCGCCAGGAGATTTACCAACGGCATCGGCAGGGCGCGGGGGGACAGGAGGTCGTGCGGCAGCTCAGTGCCTTGCACGATCGATTTTTGCGAATACTTTTTCGGACGGTGGCCAGCGGCATTCAGCAGCAGAACGGTGACAATTGCGTATTGCTGGCAATGGGGGGATATGGTCGTGGCGAACTGTGCCCTCGCTCCGATATTGACCTGATGTTTTATTATTGCCGCGGTGGCAGGGCATTCGCCGAGGCTTTGGCGGAGCGTATGCTCTACCTGTTCTGGGACCTGGGCCTGGATGTGGGATACAGTGTGCGTGCCGGCAAGGACTGTGCGGCGTTGTCGAAGGAGGATATTACCGTGCGCACGGCGCTCCTCGATGCCCGTTATATCGCTGGGAGCCGAACTTGTCTGAACGAATTTGAACACTCGGCCCTGGAGTGCGCTTACAGCACCAATCGTAGAGCGTTTCTGCAGGAAAAAGCCATGGAACACGCGCGGCGCAAGGAAAAATTCGGTTCGTCGGTTTTTCTCCTGGAACCCAACATCAAAGAGGGCGAAGGAGGACTGAGGGACCTGCAGACCGCCTTGTGGATGGCCCAGGTCAAATACAGGTGTCGGAATCTCAAGGAGTTGATCGTCAAAGGGGTGATCACCGAACGGCAGGCGATGGAGTTCGAGCAGGCTTTGGATTATCTGTGGCGTATTCGCAACGAGCTGCATTACCTATCCAAGGGCAAGAACGAGCAATTGCGCTTTGACCAGCAGGAAAAAATCGCCGCTTTTCTTGGCTACCGGGATCGTCGCGAAGTGCCGGCTGTAGAGCAATTCATGCAGGATTATTATGCACATGCCACGCACGTGGAACATATAGCCTCCTGGTTCATG
The DNA here is from genome assembly GCA_003561875.1 of Desulfuromonadales bacterium. Lineage (GTDB taxonomy): Bacteria > Desulfobacterota > Desulfuromonadia > Desulfuromonadales > Syntrophotaleaceae > SLLR01. Next base: position 18,244 of record PWVL01000154.1, read on the forward strand.
GCCAAGGCACAGGGCATCACGGACGCTACCGAAGGATTATTTCGCAAGGGCGTCCGTCTGCTGAGGCGCCCCGTGGAAGGCGCCTTCTATGTTCACGGCGCCGAACTGCGGGTTGATCGGGCAGATTTGTTCGCGGAAGATCCGGCCCTCATGATGCGGGCGTTTTTTCTGGCTCAGAAACAGGGAGTTCGGCTGAGTCTTCAAATCAAGACTCTGATTCGTGATAATCTCCATCGCATTACCTACAAAATCCGCTGTTCCCGAACCATGACCAGCGACTTCATGGCGATTCTGCGTGCTCCCCTGCGGGTGCGAGAAACCCTGCGCACGATGCACCACCTGCGTTTTCTGAATCATTTCATTCCTGAATTTGGTCAACTTTACTGCAAGGTCCAGCACGACGCCTACCACATCTACACGGTGGATTTTCACTCGCTTTTTACGCTGGAGGAGTTGCTGAAGATCTGGCAGGGCGAATACGATGAATCCTTCCCCCTGCTCAGGGCGGTCGCCGGGGACATCGAGAAGAAAGAGTTGTTGCTGCTGGCCGCGTTACTGCACGATATCGGCAAGGGCCGGGGGCAGGATCACTGCAACAAGGGCGCGGACATGATTCCCACGATTGCCCGACGACTGAACCTTGTTAAGGAAGATGCCAAACGTCTGGAATTTCTGGTGCGTCATCACCTGCGCATGGCCCATATCTCCCAGCGAAGGGACCTGCACGACGACGCTCTGATCCTTCAGTTTGCCCGACAGATGGGCATGAGCGAAAATCTGCGTATGCTGTTCCTGTTGACCGTGGCCGACATCAGGGCGGTGGGTCCCGATGTGTGGTCTGCATGGAAGGGCATGCTGCTTCAGGAACTCTACGAAAAAACCTATGATGTTCTGGAGCGGGGCGATTTTCACCTTGAAAGCCGTTCGGAGAGAATTCGCAATAGAAAGCGCCGCGTGGTGAAACTGTTGAAAGACGAGTTCAGTGAACGCGCTGTGAAGGAACGTCTCAATCTGATGAGCAATCGTTACCTGATCGCTCAGCGCTCGGCAAAAATTGCCGAACACACACGTCTCATCATGGAGTGTCGCGACCAGTCTCTGGGGTTTTTCGTAACCCATGAACCGGAAACCGATTACTCTGAGCTGATCATCGTGACAGTGGATATTCCGGGCTTGTTTACCATGATTACCGGAGTGATGGCTGCTTTTAACATCAATATTCTAGGAGCCCAGATCTTCACGCACAGAGACGGTCTCGCCTTCGATATACTGCAGGTTCAGGGACCACAGGGGAATCCCGTTGTCACGGAGGAAAAATGGTGTCAGGTTCGCAAAGCTCTCGAGGCGGTTATTGAAGGGCGCTCGCCCGTTGAAGATCTGGTGCGGCTACGACAGAAAAACACGATATTCTCCGCCCGGACCAAGCCGAGCAAGCCCAGCCGCATCGATGTTGATAACGAGGTATCTGAAGGTTACACGGTTCTGGATATCTATACCCATGACAAGGTTGGGTTGCTCTACTCCATCTGCCGCACCTTGCGCGATGCAGGGCTCTATATCGGGGTTTCAAAAATTTCCACCAAAGTGGATCAGGTTGCTGACACTTTTTATGTCAGGGATATTTTCGGACAGAAAATCACCGACACGAACCAGATCGAGGAGTTGCGTGGCCTACTGTTGCAAACCATCGACGAGTTTACGGATTAAAACCTATATAAAACAGGTTTCTATGGACCAAAAGCTAGACATATTTCTTAATTATCTGATAGTCGAAAAGGGCCTGTCGGCCAATACTCTTGACGCCTACGGTCGTGATCTGTCCCGGTATGTAGAGTTTTTACGCAGCAGGGCAGTTGACTGTCCGGAACAGGTCAGCATCGCTTTGATCAGGGATTTTCTGGATTTTCTGAAAAAAACCGGGCTGGCCCCTTCCAGTCGTGCCCGCACCCTGGTTTCTCTTCGTTCATTTCATCGGTTTCTGCTGGCCGAAGGATACGCAACGGACAATCCGGTCAGCCGAATTCGTGCCCCGCGGACCTTAAACCTTTTGCCCCGCAGTCTTTCACCGGAGGAGGTGGAGTGTCTGCTCGCCGCTCCTGCCGGGCGCGACTGTCTTGATCTGCGGGACCGGGCCATGCTGGAACTTCTGTATGCGACCGGTTTGCGGGTTTCCGAACTGGTCGGTCTCAGGGTGTCGGACCTGCAACTGGACGTGGGCTATCTGACTGCGTTTGGAAAGCGCCGCAAGCAACGGATTGTGCCGATGGGAGAGGCGGCCCGGGGCGAATTAACTGTCTATATCGCGAAAGCAAGACCGGTATTGAATAAGACGGGTACCAGCCCGATGCTTTTTCTGAACCGCTCGGGGAACGGGTTGACACGCCAGGGCTTCTGGAAGATGATGAAGCGGCGGGCCCGACAGGCCGGTATTCGCGCCAACATTACGCCCCATACGCTGCGCCATTCCTTTGCGACGCATCTTCTTGATAATGGCGCCGATTTACGTGCCGTGCAGACCATGCTGGGTCATGTAGACATATCTACAACCCAGATTTACACCCACGTCACCCGGGAACGTCTGAAAAAAATGCATGCTCAAATTCACCCACGGGGATGAGGACGCGAGCATGTCAAGGCCTACTCTCCAGGAGGTGAGATGTTATGGACTTAATTTTTTTGCAAGAGAAAGTTTCACAATCATTTCCATGAGGACTGAATGAAATATCTGGTGCTTTTGGGCGACGGGATGGCTGATGAACCTCTGCCGGCACTGTCCGGCAGAACGCCCCTTGAAGTAGCGAATACACCGCATATGGATCGCCTCGCCCGGGAAGGCTCCCTGGGTCTGGCCCAGACCATTCCCGAAGGTTTCCCCCCGGGTAGCGACGTCGCCAACCTCTCGGTTTTCGGCTACGACCCGACGACCTGCTACAGCGGTCGTTCTCCTTTGGAAGCGGCCAGCATGGGTGTTGAACTGGGCCCTGGAGACATCGCGTTTCGACTGAATCTAGTTACGCTTGAACAACGTGATGACGCCTGGTACATGGAGGATTTTTCCGCCGGGCACATTGGCACAGAAGAAGCTGGCGACATCATTTCGACTCTGCAGCAACATTTGGGTGGTGGACAATACACCTTTTATCCCGGAATATCCTACCGGCACCTGATGGTGTGGCATGATGGGCGGGAACAGTTGAGCTTTACGCCTCCTCACGACATCAGCGGTCGGTCGGTCGAGAACTTCCAGCCCGAAGGCGAAGGTGCCGAGGAACTCTTGTCTTTGTCGGCGCGGGCCGCGGATCTGCTGGCGGAACATCCGGTCAACAGGCGGCGTATCGCCGCCGGGAAAAAACCGGCCAACGCCATCTGGTTATGGGGCCATGGACGAGCCCCGACAATGGAGACCCTGGAAAAAAAATTCGGTATTCGCGGAGCGGTTATCTCTGCTGTTGATCTGATCAAGGGCATCGGTATCTATGCCGGCCTGGAAGTGGTAAATGTTCCCGGAGCGACAGGTTATCTCGATACCGACTATGAGGCCAAGG
>PWVL01000012.1 GCA_003561875.1 Desulfuromonadales bacterium
CAGGCCGCCGGGGGTTGCGGAGGGTAGGGGGATGAACGCAGCTACCACTGGAAACACCAGCAGGGAAAGCAGCAGGGCCAGGCCTGCCCGCAGTTGCATGGGGGCCTGGGCGCTGCTGAACACCGGAATGCTGCCCAGCAGGGCTGCCACCCGCACAGCGCAGACCAGAAACCGCAGAACCGTATCGGTGGACAGGAGAGAAAGGTCCATGCCGGGACTCAGCCGCCTACCGTTGCGGTCAGGGTCAGTACGTTGGTGGTGAATCCGACGAGCACCTTGATCATCCAGGGGGCGAAGATCAGCAGGGAAATGAGTACCGCGGCGATCTTCGGAATAAAGGTCATGGTCTGTTCGTTGATCTGGGTGGCGGCCTGGAAAATACTCACCAGCAGGCCGACGGTCAGACCGGACAGCAGCATTGGCGCCGCCACCATCAGAATTGTTTCGATGGCCTGACGCCCGAGTCCGGTAACGAATTCAGCGGTCATGATAAATCTCCTGTGTCCGGCCCGGTTTCAGGGACGGGGACGGTCAATAAAAACTCTGTACCAGGGAGGTCACGATAAGGTTCCAGCCGTCTACCAGCACGAACAGCAGCAGTTTGAAGGGCAGCGAGATGATAATCGGCGGCAGCATCATCATCCCCATGGACATGAGGACTGAAGCAACCACCATGTCGATGACCAGAAAGGGAATGTAGACCATGAACCCGATCTGGAAGGCCCGTTTGAGTTCCGACAGCATGAAGGCGGGAATCAGGGTCAGGGTCGGCACGTCGTCGGGGGTGTCCGGAACCGGGTGACCGGCGATTTCCATGAGCAGGCCCAGTTCTTTTTCCCGGGTCTGGTTGAACATGAAGGCCCGCAGGGGCTGAACAGCCTTGTCCAGGGCCAGTTCCTGACTGATCTCCTGAGCCAGGTAGGGTTTGACGGCTTCTTCGTTGATTCGAGAAAACACCGGGGACATGATAAACACGGTCAGGAACAGGGCCAGACCGATAATGATCTGGTTGGGCGGCATCTGCTGGGTCCCCATGGCCTGACGGACGAAGGACAGCACCACCACCAGTCGAATAAAGGCGGTGGTCATCAGCAGAATGGCCGGAGCCATGGAAAGAACCGTAAGCACCAGCAGGATCTGCAGGGCGGTGGAGGTCTGGCCGGGGTCGGTGGCCTGGCCGATACCGACGGTGAGGGTCGGCAGGGGTTGGGCCCAGGCCACCAGGGGCAGCAGAAGCAGCAGGATGGCGGCAGCAATGGCGGTTCTCATGATACGGGTTCCCGCGACGGCGATTGGTTACGCAGCGTTTCTGCAAAGGACGGTTTGGCCGTCGTGCCCAGTTCGCATAACAGGGTGATGCGCTCGCCGCTCACGCCGATCAGCAGTTCCCGGCCCCGGACTTCCACCAGGCAGAGGCTCTTTCGTCCCCCCAGGGGCCGGGTCTCGTGAATCTGTATGCGACTCTCCCGATGGTTGGGCAGCCAGCGCAGACCCCGCCGACTGGCAGCGTATAACAGCAACATCAGACCGAGAACCAGCAGCAATCCGGCCAGCAGCCGGAGTCCGCCGCCGGCTACCGGCGCCGAGACTTGGGCGGCATGGGCGCTCGCGGGGAGCAGAACGGGCAGATTCATGATCCTCATCCCAGGTTTTCGATGCGTTCCGAGGGGCTGACCACGTCGGTCAGGCGAATTCCGTATTTGTCCTTCACCAGCACCGCTTCGCCACGGGCGATAAGCCGGGAATTGACGTACAGGTCCAGGGGTTCCCCGGAGAGCTTCTCCAGTTCGATAATGGAACCTTCCTGCATCTGCAGCAGATCCTTGATGAGGATGCGGCTGCGACCGACTTCCACCGAGACCTGCAGCGGAATGTCCAGCAGAAAGCCCAGCTCCTTGCTATCGGCGCCGGCCTCCGGCTGCGGGCCGTTTTTGGGATTCTCGTTGTTTTCCATGAAAATACCTCGTCATTCGATGAGTTTGGGGTGGGGGTTTTTTTCAGTAATCCGTTCGGTCAGGCGCACGGCCTTTTTGCCTTTGTGAACACCGACCCGGGCGATAAATTTGGGTTTGTCCTCCACCAGCACGCAGAGGGGGCCGAAAGGGTCGCGACCCAGGTCGATGATGTCCCCCGCCTGCAGATTGAGAATGTCCCGCACCGGCAGGGCCAGCCTGGCCAGCTGCGCGGTGATTTCCGTCTCCAGATCCGGCAGGACGTTCTCGACCTGTTTTTTCCAGTTCTGATCGGGGGACTTGCTCAAGGGACCCATCTGGTCGCGCATTTTGGTCCGCAGGGGCTCCAGGGTTGGCAGGGGGATCACCAGCCGCATTTCGCCGGTGATACCGCGAATCCTGACGGTGAAGCGGCAGACCACGACCTGGGTGTCAGGAGGGACGATGTTGACCAGTCGCGGGTTGCATTCGATCTTGACCAGGGAACTGACCAGTTTTTCCAGGGGCGCAAAGGCTTTTTCCAGGTCGAGACAGGCATCGCCGAAGGAACGTTTGAGTACCGAACATTCGATGGTGGTTAGGGGACGATTGGGCGGCATCGGAGTCGCGTCGGCGTTGCCGCCGAGAAGCTTCTCCACCAGGTAGAAGGACAGCAGGTCGTTGAAGATCAGCAGGCCTCCCCAGCGCAGGGGGTCGAGCTTGATGATGCCGATGGCCTCGTTGCTTTTCAGCCGCTGCAGAAACCCTTCGAATTCATAGGCTTCAATGGATTCCCGCCGGACCGTGGTCGAGAGCTGCAGGCAATTGGTCATGGAATTGCCGTAGTTGCGGGCAAAGTTGTCGAGGATGATGTCGAAGTTGTCGAATTTGCACTTGCGGGTGCTGTGGCTGAAGATCAGATCCAGCTGTTTGGCCCGGGAGACGTCCCCGGAACCGCCGGCTGCGTTGTCCACGGCGATTTCACCGGCACGGACCGCTTTGAGTAACTCGGCAATTTCTTCTCTGGAGAGAATGCGTTCCACGGCAATCCCCTACTGAACGACAAATTCGGTGAAGTAGATTTTTTCTACCCGGCCGTTGGTGAGGATGCCGTTCAGCCGCTCGCGCAGCTCGCTGCGCAGTTGCAGTTTGCCGTGCAGGTCGGCCAGTTCGCCGAAGGTTTTGTTGCCGACCAGCAGCAGAATGGCGTCCTGAAGCTGGGGCATGCGCAGGCGGGTCTCCTCCACCGCGGCGGGACTGTTCATCTCCAGGGTGATGGCGGCCTTCAGATATCGGGTGCCGCTGTCATCGAGGATGTTGATGATGAAGGGTTCGATGTCCACCATCGGCCCGATGTTTCCGGGGGCCTGTTGTCGGCGGGCCGTGGGAGCCGCATCCTCCACTGTCGTTTCGTTTTCGCCCCGCAGCAGGAAGAAGGCCGCTGCACCGCCACCGAGCAGCAGCACTGCCGCGGCAACGATAATGAACAGCATCTTTTTGGACGATTTTTTTTCAACACCGCCTTCGGCGGCAAATTCCTTGTCGGCCATGGGTGATAAGACTCCTGTCTAGAATGGCATCTGTTCGCTGGCATCGATGAGGTAAGGGAGCTGCTCCCGGTAATGACCCAGGCTTTCCAGTACGAATTCGACCCGCCGGTTCATGGCCCGCCGCTCTTCGCTGTCGTTGGGCACCACGGGGCGCTGCTCGCCGTATCCGACGGCGGACATGCGCTCCAGGGGCATGAGGTTTTCGTCAACGAAAAATTTCAGGGTGCTCACCGCCCGCTGCACGGAAAAGTCCCAATTGCTGTACCGGGGATGGCTCGAAGGGATATCGTCCGTGTGGCCTTCAATGCGCACATGCAGAGGCATGGGCCTGACCAGTTCAGCGATTTTGCGCAGAACCGGGTAGGCCTCCGGCCTCAGCGTCGTGACTCCCGAGTCGAACAGAATGGATTCTTTGACCCGCAGGACCACCGCGCCCCGGTCCTTGACCAGGTCGATGTCCCGGTCAATGCGCAGGCGGGTCAGGGCGGAATTGATTCTCTGATAGAGGCGGCTCACATAGTCGTCGTCGATGGGCGCGAAGGAAATCACCGTCGGCCGCGCGATTTCGGTTTTTTGAATGATGCCGCTGCGTCCGAATGCGCCTCTCAGGGAGCCTGCGGCGTCCTGAAATTTTATCTGGTCCATATTGGCCATGGACAACATCAGCACAAAGAAGGTCAGTAGCAGGGTCACCAGGTCGCTGTAGGTAACGAGCCAGGCCGGCGCGCCGCTGGAACCTTGATCCTGGCGTTTTTTGCGGGCCATGGGCAATCAGCCTTTCTTGGTGAAGTTGGACTGACGCTCTTTGGGAGCGACGAAGGCGTGCAGTTTCTGTTCGATGATGCGCGGGTTTTCTCCCTGCAGAATGGAGCGCATGCCTTCGGCGACCAGGGTTTTGTCCAGCACTTCACTGGCGGAACGGTTTTTCAGCTTGCCCGCCAGGGGCATGCACAGGGTATTGGCAATGACCGCGCCGTAAAAGGTGGTCAGCAGAGCGACGGCCATGGCTGGCCCGATGGTGGAAGGATCGCTCATGGTCTGCAGCATCTGCACCAGGCCGATGAGGGTGCCGATCATGCCCATGGCCGGCGCGTAGGCCCCCACCGAAAGCAGGATGCTGGCGCCTTTGCCGTGACGGTCCTCGATATACTCGATTTCCTTGTCGAGCATCTCCTTGAGGTTGTCCGGTTCCTGGCCGTCAACGGCCATCTGCAGCCCCTTGATGAAGAACGGGTCGTCCACCTCGCCGATCACCGATTGCAGGGACAGGACGCCTTCCTTGCGGGCCTTGCCGGCAAAGCGGATCAGTTGCTCAATGCGCCCCGAGGAGGAGGTGACCTGGTTTCGGAAAGCTTTTTTGATCACCGAAAGCGTGCCCATGATGTCCGCAAAGGGATAGTTGACGAAGGTGGCACCGACGGTACCGCCAACGACGATGATGAGCGACGGAATATTGATGAACAGCATGATGCTGCCGCCCTGAAGGATAGCCAGCACCATGAGACCGAAGGCGGCGGCAATGCCGAGTATGGTTGACAGATCCATAGATTGGGTACCTTTTGCAGAGCGTTGCGAAGGCCGGTTTGAATATACGGGTTGTCTTTTCGAAAGGATAAAGGCAAGGACTGTGCCATGAACCGGGAGATTTTCAAGAACGCTTTTTTTTGAAAAAAAACAATTGAAAATTCAGTCTGTTGATGAGTTTTGGACGGGTGGGTGGGCATACCTTGAACAACAAGGCCGCCCCTGAAGTCAGGGGCGGCCGGCAAGCAGGTCAGATTTTTGACAGTCGGTCAGCGTTTGAGGTTGATCAGTTCGCCAAGCATTTCGTCGGTGGTGGTGATGATCCGTGAGTTGGCCTGAAAGCCGCGCTGGGTGGTAATCATCTTGACGAATTCTGCGGCCAGATCGACGGTGGACTGTTCCAGGGCGTTGGTAAACAGGTTGCCCAGTTCCGGTCCGGGGACGCCGATGCGGGGCGGACCGGCGGCATCGGTGGCGGAAAAAAGGTTCTGGCCCTGTTTGACCAGCCCGTTGAAGTTGGGGAATTTGGCCAATACAATCTGCGACATCCTGATGCGTTCACCATTGGAGTAATTGGCGGTGATGGTACCGGTCTCGTCGATGCTGATCCTCATCAGGCTGCCGGGGCCATAGCCGTCCTGATCCTGGGAGAACACATCGGATCGGTCGGCGTACTGGGTGGTGTTGAGGCTCAGGACAATGCTTTGCGGCGAGGAACCGTTGCCCCAGTCGAGGCCGCTGATGGTGGTGGTTCCGGTGCCGGCGGACTGCTCGCCGTTGGTATCGTAGTTCAGCACGTCCGTGGCGACCACGATGTTGTTTTCGTCCACCACGTTGTATTCCCAGGTGTGGGCAGCGGGGGCCACGGCGGGAATCCGGCTGAAGTAGGTGGTCAGCAGGTGGGTGTTGCCCAGGGAGTCGTAGACGGTGGTGGAGGTGGCGTAGTTGTAGGTGGTCGGGTCGTCGACATCAAAGGGTCCGGATGCCTCGGCGGAGTTGGCGTCCAGGTTGGTGATCAGAGTCATGTTGGCGGTCATGTTGGCGGCGATGGAGGTGTTCATGTTGACCTGAATATCGCCGGCGTCGCCGGCGTTGAGGTTGCCGGCGGCATCAAAACTTCTGCCCTGTACGCGAAACCCCTCGGGATTGGTCAGATAACCGTCGCCGTCGAAGCGGAACGCGCCGGCCCGGGTGTAGTATTGGGTGCTGCTGCCCGGCTCCCGCACCACGAACATGCCTTCGCCCTCGATGGCCAGGTCGGTATTGGAGGAGGTGCTTTCAAAGGTTCCCTGGGCAAAGACATTGTCGACGGTGGACAGGCCGGTACCGCGTCCCACCTGGGAATTGCCGCCGGAGCCGGCGATGTTGGCGGAGAGCAGGTCGGAAAAGACGGTGCGACTGGCCTTGAAGCCGATGG
>PWVL01000002.1 GCA_003561875.1 Desulfuromonadales bacterium
AGGAAAACAGCGGCCGCAGGCGCCGTACCGCCGCGCTCAGATAGGCATTGTCCACGGCCTGCGGCGCTTCGCCGGTGAGCAGCTGCACATGCCGAAAGCCCCGCTGGTGCAGAATCCGCCCCTCCGCTTCGATCTCGTCAAGGCTCAGGGTGCGGCGGGGAATGCGGTTCTCGGCATTGAAGCCGCAATAGAGGCAGCTGTTGCAGCATTCGTTGGACAGGTACAGGGGCGCATAAAGCTGAATGGTGTTGCCGAAACGCTGCCGGGTGAGGGCATGGGCGCGTTGGGCCAGCGCTTCCAGGTACGCCTCGGCGGCGGGCGAGAGCAGGGCCAGCAGATCCGTCAGGCGCAGCTGTTCCCGCGCCAGGGCCTGCTCCACGTCCACGGAGCGGGCGGCCGCCAGTCCTTCGTTTACCTGCTCGGCGCTCCATTGGGCAAATTCCGTCGCAAAATTCACGTCTCGTCTCGCAGAAAACCGGTCAGAGGACTGGAGGCTTCGGCCTGCCGGCGCACCGCGCCGAGTCCGGCCAGATAACCTTCGCGGCCGGCCTCGACCCCCTTGGCAAAGGCGGCGGCCATACGCGCCGGATCGGCGGCCACCGCCAGGGCGGTATTCACCAGCACCGCATCGGCCCCCAGCTCCATGGCCTCGGCGGCATGGGACGGTGCGCCGAGTCCGGCGTCCACCACTACCGGCACCGTGGCCTGTTCGATGATGATGGCGATGCTGTCCCGGGTGCGCACCCCCTTGTTGGTGCCGATGGGGGAACCCAGAGGCATGACCGTGGCCGCTCCGGCCTCCTGCAGGTGCTTGGCCAGCACCGGATCGGCGTTGATGTAGGGCAGCACCACGAAGCCTTCCTTGACCAGAATGCGGGTCGCCTTGAGGGTCTCGATGGGGTCGGGCAGCAGATAGTAGGGATCGGGGGTCACTTCCAGCTTGACCCAGGGCTCGCAGCCGGCGGCCCGGGCCAGACGGGCCAGGCGCACTGCTTCTTCGGCGTCCCGGGCGCCGCTGGTGTTGGGCAGCAGCAGGTATTTGTCCCGGTCGATGTGGCGCAGCAGATCGTCCTCTTCCCGGTCGATGTCCACTCGCCGCAAGGCCACGGTGACGATCTCGCTGCCGGAGGCCTGCAGGGCCGCGGCCATCAGCAGGTGAGAGGCGAATTTGCCAGTGCCCACCATGAGACGGGACGAAAAGCAGCGACCGGCAATGATCAGTGGGTCCATGAGGGTTCCTTTAACAAGGGATGAAGACTCAGCCGCCGCCCACAAAACGGACGATCTCGATGCGGTCTCCGGTTGCCAGCGGGGTTGTCACAAAGCTTTCCCGGACGACAATGGTGCCGTTCAACTCCACCGCTACCTGGCTCGCGGCCAGTTGCAGTTGCTGCAGCAGCTCCGCGACGGTGTTTGCGGTGCGGGGACGGGATTGGCCGTTTACAGTGATCTGGGACATGGGCAGCCTCGGAATCAGGGCACCTCGCCAAGCAGCAAACGCAACACGGCGTTGGCCTGGTGGTGGGCGGCTATTCCGACACGCGGCGCCATCAGGCCGGTACCGGGAACGGCAGCGGTCTCCCCGTCACCAACCAGATAGAGACTGCCGGTCGCATGACGGGTCAGGATGGTATTGGCCGGTCCGTATCCGGCCACACCGGAGGCGGCCACCAACGGGACGCCGGGGCGGCAGCGCAGGAAGGTTTCCACCAGCATGGCTTTCTGATCGGCCCGGTCAAAGGCTTCGACCAGCAAATCAACGCTGTCAAACAGGATCGGAATGTTATCCGGCGTCAGTCGCAGAACATGAGTTTCGACGTTGATGTAGGGATTGATCCTGTCCAGAGTGCTCTTGAGAGCATCGGCTTTGTTCAAGCCGAGTTGATCAACGAAATAGTGCTGACGGTTGAGATTGGAGGGTTCCACCACATCGAAATCCACCAGAATCAGACGTCCGACACCGCAGCGCGCCAAGGCCACGGCCACGGGGGAACCGAGTCCGCCCAGGCCGGCGACGCCAACGGTAGCCTGTTTGAGTTGCCGATAAACTCCTGGGCTGTGTCGAGCCGCCAGCTGGGTTTCCAGTTCTTCGGACGTGGGAATGCGGCCCCGCTGAATCAGTACTACCTGGTCCCCCGCGACCAGGTGCGGGTCGCCAGTTTCCGCGTGACCGTTGAGGATCAGAATGTCGGCCTGAGGCTGCAGCCGATCCCGCAATTGGCGCAGGCGGATATCGGGAGCAACCTCCAGGGGTTCTTCATTGAGTTGAATCTGCATAAAGCAAAAAAGGTCGCACAGGGCGACCTTGTCCGAAAAAAGAATTCTTCGGGGTTCGCGCCGCTTCCCTCCGCCGGAATCACCCGGATCAGGTTCAAAGGGTTGCCCGTTGAGCACGGGCTCTCAGTCGAAAACTCCCCCAGGGCGTACTGCTTTAGTATCTGAAGTGGTGCGCCTGCCGCAATGGGCAGGTCTGTGGAACCTAAACACCACCGGGTCAGAATAGCAATTTGATGTGGCCTCCGTCAAGGGCGGGACCGAGATCTTTTCCTGACGTTGAAACACATGAAGGCCGCCCTTTGATGGCAGAGAGCGGCCTCCTTGTGTTATTCGATGAGCGATTTTAGCGCATGGCTCGAGCGATGCGCCGACCGAATTCAAAGCACTTTTCCAGACCCTCACGGTTTGGAACATATTGGATTTTCAAGGGGTCCTCGCTCAGATGCAACCCCATGGTTTTCAGTTCATCCTCCACCAGCTTGGCGGCTTCGCCGCTCCAGCCGAAGGAACCGAAGGACGCCGCCAGCTTGTTCTTCGGCTTGAGTCCCTTGAGGTAGGTGAGGAAGTCGGCCACCGTGGGAAACAGGCCGTTGTTGAGGGTCGGCGAACCGATCACCAGTGCCTTGGCGTCGAAAGCCTCGGTGACCACGTCGCTGCGGTGGCAGGTACGCAGGTGCATGGGCTTGGCGGAAACGCCCTCGGCGGCCAGACCGGCCACAATCGCCTCGGCCATGGCTTCGGTGCTGTGCCACATGGTGTCGTAGATCACCAGTGCCTTGTCGGGCTGCGGCTGCAGATCGCACCAGCGGGTGTAAGCCTCAACAATTTTGGCCGGATTCTGCCGCCAGAGAACGCCATGATCCGGACAGATCATCTCGATGGGCAAGTTGAGTTCGCGTACCTTGTTCAGCACCCCTTTGATGAGGGGCGCGTAGAGCCAGAGAATGTTGGCGAAATATTTTTTGGCGTAGGGCATGATCGCCTCGCCGATCTCGTCGTCGAAACGCTCCGGGCCGGCATAGTGCTGACCGAAGCCGTCGCTGGAGAAGAGAATCTTGTCCTCGACCAGATAGCTGAACATGCTGTCCGGCCAGTGGATCATGCGAGTCTCGATAAACTTGAGGGTGCGCTTGCCCAGGCACAGTTCTTCACCATCGGCGACAGGACGGTAGTTGATTTTCTGGCCAAAATGGCTGGCGAGATTTTTGTGCCCCATTTTGGAACAGAAGACCGGAATGTCCTTGCCGATTCTATGCAATAAGCGGGGCAGGGCCCCGGAGTGATCCATTTCCGTGTGGTTGCTGACGATGTAGTCGATCTTTGCCGGGTCGATGACCGAGGATATCTTGGCCATAAGCTGATCGAGAAAATCGACCTTGACGGTGTCGATCAGCGTCACTTTTTCGTCGATAATCAAAAAAGCATTATAGGTGGAGCCGTTTTCCGTCGAGTATCCGTGAAAATCACGCACATTCCAATCGGTGGCCCCGACATCATAAATGCCTTCAGCAATTTTCAAAGCTTTCATGGTGCTTCCTTTCTCGGGATTGCGGACAGAGTTCGGCCCCTGCGACAGCCACGGCTCGCAGGGGCCGAAAGAGCATCATTCCTTGCCGAACTGGTCCTTGGGTGCGCCGCAGACCGGGCAGGTCCAATCGGCGGGCAGATCGGCAAAGGGGGTGCCGGCCGCGACACCGTTTTCGGGGTCCCCTTCGTTGGGATCGTAGACGAACCCGCAAACCAGGCAAACAAAGTTGTCCATTTTTTCCTCCCTGTGCAGTCGTTGATAATGGGTAACCGTTAAACGTTTCTAGAATAAAAGGTTTCGATAACTATGCAACCTTGATGGCGTCGCAAAAAGTCCGCCCTGGGACGTTACGGCGTTTTTTTCAGGACCTTGAAATATCCATGTATGCTTTCGTCGCTGAAAAAACAGCAAGTCTTGCAGGACGAGATTTTTGCTTAGCCATCTTACGAATTTTTGCGAAAGCATCAATCTTCATTGTCTAAAAATTGGTTTTGGGCATCTCGAAGAAGGCCTGGGGATGCTTGCAGACAGCGCACAATTGAGGGGCTTTGACCAACCCAAGCAGGCGATGGCCGCAATTGCGGCATTCCCAGTCGGTTGCTTCGGTTTTGGAGAAAACGCTTTCATCCTCGATTGCCTTCAGCAATTTCTGATAGCGTTCCTGATGGTTTTTTTCGATGGCCGCGATATTCTCAAACATGATTGCCAACTGCGGGAAACCCTCCTCACGGGCTTCTTTGGCCATCCGGGGATACATCTCGGTCCACTCCCCATGCTCGACGGCCGCTGCCTCCTTGAGGTTCTCCATGGTGTTGCCGATGCCTGCCAGGGCTTCCAGATGCAATTTTGCGTGGGCTCTTTCCTGGTCGGCTGTTTCCTGGAAAAAGGCGGAAATCTGTTCGTAACCTTCCTTTTTTGCCACGGCGGCGAAGTAGGTGTACTTATTGCGGGCCTGGGATTCGCCGGCGAAAGCTTCCCAAAGGTTTTTTTCCGTTTTGCTGCCTTTCAATTCTGCCATGATGTTCCTCCTTGAATTAAAGATGGTTAAAGGGGCCGGTATAACCCGCCGATCAGCACGGGGTAAGCGCCGGGCATCAGGACTTGTGCTCCTCGCCGATGCTCTGACAGTGGGGGCAGAGTCCGTTAAAGGTGATTTCATAATCGTAGATGATAAAGCCCGAGCTATTTTCTTCGGGCAGCCCACGCAAATTTAAACCGGAATCAAAAAGATCGGCCACCCGGCCGCATTGCTCGCAGACAAGATGATGATGTTTGCCGGTATTTGCATCGAAGCGGGCCTTGGCCTGAGGGCTGCTGATTTTGGTTACCAGCCCTGCCCGGACGAAAGTTTCAAGAATCCTATACACCGTGGTTCGAGAAAGCCCGCCAACGTCATTTTGCAACTCTTCGTAAAGCTGGTCGGCCGTAGGATGGTCGGACCGTCGCACCAAACAACGCAGAAGAGTCCGTCTCTGATGGGTCAGGGACAGGCCGCTGGCACGACAACCGGCTTCAAGCCTCCGGAATTTTTCTGACAAGGTATTTTGAGGTAGACTGTTCATGATTGGAATTCTATTCCACATGGTACTTTATGTCAACTAGTTTTTCAGACGATATGAACTTTTTTCTGTCGTTGCCATTTTATGGCGGACTTCCCCAGGTTCCAAGGGCATCGTGACCGGCCAAAAGCTGATTGCGGGCGAGGTTAAATCCTGAAGGGGCTGTCTTTGCAAGCTGGGTTATGGAAAGCGCTGCTTCAGTGCGACTCAAAAAAGTTGCATTGGTGGCCTGTTATAGCGCATGGATAATGAAATTTGTTTGTGGTTTCGGCCAGTTGCTGCAGGTTTTTTCCAGCGGTCAGGCGCTGACTTGGGAAAAGGTGAATCCGCGTATCGGTCACATCCAAATCCGGAGATTTCCTTTGCTCAATTCATTTAAACGAAATACAGTCGCTGGTAGTGCGAATCCGAAACATCAACAAACACAAAAAGATGCGACTGCGCCTGGCCCAGCAGTACACCTATCTCAAGACCCTGGTGGACGCGGTGCCGACACCGACACCCATGTACTCCCAGGATGAAGACGGCAGCTGCCTGGGGTGCAACAGCAGTTTTGAGAACGATCTTCAGTGTGATCGTGGAGAAATTGTCGGCAGGCGGGCTTGGGATCTGATGCCGAAGCAGGTCGCTGAATTTCGTCGGAACAGGGATCGTGAGCTGCAGGAACGAGGGAAAGCCTGAATATACGAGAGCGTCTGAAAGGTTCCGATGGCCACCTGCGTCAGAGCGAGGAGCGCTACCGAAAATTTTTTGAAGATGATCTTGTCGGCGACTGACGACCGTCATCGGCTACAGCGATGCGTTACAGCGTGAATTGATGGAGCCCCAACAGGTCTGTTGCGCCGAAGGTTCATCTGGCCGGTGAACGGGCTGTAGCCCTGACGGATCAGCGGCTGTCACTGAGCCGACGTCAGCATCGGAACCCGTTTTCGGATTTTCCTGCCGAGTGCTTGCAACTGGTTGAAAGCGCCGCCTCGATCCGGAATAGCGAGACTTTTACGGGCAATAAAAAAGACCCGCAAAAAGGCTTTACAGGCCTGTGTGGTTGTTGTATCCTTCCCAGCCTGCGGAGAGGTGACCGAGAGGCCGAAGGTGCACGATTGGAAATCGTGTGTACCGCAAGGTACCGAGGGTTCGAATCCCTCCCTCTCCGCCAGTTCAATCAAGCAGCAAATCTCCAGGGATTCGAAGCGGAGTGAGCGCTGACTTGATGTCAGAAGAGCGGGCAGGGATGCCCGCGGTAGCGAGCGCAGGGGAGCCTACGCCGGAGCCGACGTGATGGCGGCGACAGAGTGGGCGAATCCTTCCCTCTCCGCCAGTAAGTGATCAGTCAAGGGCCTTTGGCCATTGCCGATAGAAGTGACAGCCGGGTCCCGCGCAACGGACGGTCGTAAACCCCGTCAGGCCCGGGAGGGAGCAGCGGTAGCGGCCCTGGCCGTGTGCCGCGGGGGCGCCTGGCTGTCACTTGTGTCGGCAATCTTGTTTTTGCCCCGGAAAACCCTGCCTAGCGTGGAGGCCTCTGAGCCCAATGTCCTATCTGGTTCTGGCTCGCAAATACCGACCCCAGAGTTTTGAGGATCTGGTTGGGCAGGAGCATGTCAGCCGTACCCTCATCAATGCCATTTCCTCCGGGCGTGTCCATCATGCGTTTCTTTTTACCGGTGCGCGCGGCGTCGGCAAGACCTCTGCGGCGCGGATTTTTGCCAAGGCCCTCAACTGCGAGGTGGGACTGTCGCCGCAACCCTGCCAGAAATGTCCTTCCTGTCTGGAGATCACGGCCGGGCAGGGATTGGATGTTTATGAAATTGACGGCGCCTCCAATACCGGAGTGGACGACATTCGGGAACTGCGTGATAATATCCGCTACCTGCCTTCCCGTTCCCGTTTTAAAATTTTTATTATCGACGAAGTCCACATGCTCTCCATCAACGCCTTCAACGCCCTGTTGAAGACCCTGGAGGAGCCACCGACCCACGCCAAATTTATTTTTGCCACGACTGAACCCCACAAGATTCCGGTAACGATTCTGTCCCGCTGCCAGCGGTTCGATTTCCGCAAGATTGCCCTGCCGGCTCTGACAGGCCGTTTGCAGCAGATTGCCCGCGACGAAAAGGTGGAGATCTCGGATCGTTCCCTGGCTCTGGTGGCCCGACGGGGGGAAGGCAGCATGCGCGACGCTCTTTCGACCCTGGATCAGGTACTCGCCTTTTGCGGTGAAAAGGTTGCTGACAGCGAGGTGCAGGGTCTGCTCGGCATGGTGGACAGGCGGTTGTTGCTGGAGATTGCCGAAGGCGTTGTGCGGCGGGACAGTCGCCGGGTGCTGGACGGACTGCGACGGGTCGATGAACTGGGACATTCCTTTCGAAAATTCTGTCAGGAACTGGTCGAGGTTTTTCGAGGCCTGGTTCTGGTCAAGGCTGTCGAGGATCCGGGTGAAATTCTGGAAGTCACCGAAGATGAATTGGTGCAGTTGCGGCAGCTGGCCGCAGAGATCGGCCTGGAAGATCTGCAGCGGGCAGTGACTCTGCTGGTCAAAACGGAGGCCGAACTGGCCGGTTCTTCTTATCCCCGCCTGGCCCTGGAGATGGCCTTGTTGCGCCTGACCCATCTGCCTCCAGGAAAAGAGGTCGCATTGTTGTTGCGCCAGATTGAGGATCTCGGCCGGCGCCTTTCAACTTCCACTTTCGTTGCTGCGGCGACGCCGGCTGCTCGAGAACCGCAAGCCCTGGTTCACCCCGAAGCTTCTCGAGAGCCCGGGCCGATGCTGAGTACGGAAACTGCGGCGACCTATGATTCGGGGCCCTCCACCGGGCGAGAGACCGGTGCGGTATCCGACCGATGGACCGAGCTGGTGCGTCAGGTGCGCAAAAAAAGTCCGCGCATTGGCAGCGTGCTGGAGCACGGGTGTCTGGTCCGCTTTGATCTGCCGCGCCTGGAGATCGGTTTCGTCGCCGGCTCTTTTCATCTGGAGCAGATGAAAGATGTTGAAACGCTCCAGGTTTTACAGGGTCTGGCGGAAGGTTTTTACGGCCGGCCGGTAGATCCGGTCATTGTGGCGGTTGACGGACGGAGTTCCGATAAGGTGCCACCTTCCGTGGCGGACGAGCGCCGGTCCCGGGAGACCGGGCGCAGGGAACAGTTGGAGCAGGAGGCGCGAAATCATCCTGCGGTCAAGGCCGCCCGGGAAGTTCTGGGTGGTGAAATCATAGAGATCACGCCCATAGACAAAGGGGACTCACGGGAACCTTAGGCGCAAGGGCTTGCGGCAACTCTCAGGGAAGACAGCCTGCCGCAGGGGAGAGTGAGAAACCCTTCATGTCGACATGAAGAGGGAGGTTTTATGGCCAAGGGGCTTGGAAATATCATGAAGCAAGCGCAACAAATGCAGCAGAAAATGGCGCGCATGCAGGAGGAACTGTTAACCCGCGAGGTGGAAGCATCCGCCGGCGGGGGCATGGTTACGGCGACGGTCAACGGAGCACAACAGTTGGTAGCTTTAAAGCTTGAACCGAGCGTGGTAGATCCTGAGGACATTGAAATGCTTCAGGATCTGGTGCTGGCCGCGGTCAACGAGGCGATTCGCAAGAGCCAGGCTCTGGCGCAGGAAGAAATGTCCAAGATTACCGGCGGCATGAATATTCCGGGGCTTTTCTGAAGCTACCTCCTGACTTGAGCCGGCCGGGCATTCGGCTGCATGAGTTGCCGTAACGAAGGTCCGGCAGGATTCCTTACTCGGAAAGTAACAAGGGTTACGTTCGTTTTTTTGTGAAAAAAATAATAGAACGATATTTGAAAAAATATTGAACAGGGTTATAATCCAGTGCTAGATTTAAAGATCAACCCTTCGTTCAGTCGCCTGGTTTTTGAGCTAGGCAAGTTGCCGGGAATTGGAAAAAAGACGGCGACCAGACTGGCCCTTTTTATTTTGCGGCAATCGAACGGGGATGCCGAATCCCTGGCAGCGGCCATTCGCGAGGTGAAAGAAAGGACGCGCTTCTGTTCGATCTGCTTTCACTACACGGAACAGGATCCCTGCCAACTCTGTACGGACACGGCTCGTGACTCGGAGTATCTCTGCGTGGTGCAGGAGCCGCAGGATCTTCTGGTGGTTGAGCGAAGCCGTTCTTTTCGAGGGCTGTACCACGTTCTGCATGGAGCACTTTCGCCTCTCGACGGGATAGGTCCAGACAAGCTCAGGATTGCCGAGCTGATGCTCCGCCTGGAGAAGGGTGTGATACGAGAAGTGTTGCTTGCGACCAACTTCAGTGTCGAGGGTGAGGCGACGGCCCACTATCTTGCCGGTCTCATTCGGCCGTTCGGTATTCGGGTGAGCCGCCTCGCTCACGGTATTCCTCTCGGAAGCGACCTGGAGTACGTCGACGAGGCAACAGTCAATCGCGCCGTGGAAGGCCGCCAGTTTATGACGGAGTGATGCACCCGGCAGCTGTTCTTCTGAGAGTCTTTCAGTCGTTGTTTATTTCATAAAAGGTTGTTTGTTTAATAAAAGACACATTGAGGAGGTATTCATGTCGCGAAAGATGATCTGCACGGACGGTAACACGGCCGCGGCCCATGTGGCCCACGCCACCAACGAGGTTATTGCCATCTATCCCATCACTCCTTCGTCCAACATGGGGGAGATCTCCGACCTGAAGAGCGCTGCCGGGGAGAAGAATATATGGGGCACGGTGCCGGATGTTGTGGAAATGCAGTCCGAAGGTGGTGCCGCCGGTGCGGTACATGGTGCGCTTCAGGCCGGTGCGCTGACCACCACCTTTACCGCTTCCCAGGGGTTACTGCTGATGATTCCGAGCATGTACAAGATCGCCGGCGAACTGACGTCGACGGTTTTTCATGTCTCAGCTCGAGCCCTGGCCTGCCAAGCTCTGTCGATTTTCGGCGACCACTCCGATGTCATGTCCTGCCGGGCTACCGGCTGGGCTTTTCTGTCTTCCAACAATGTGCAGGAGGTCATGGACTTCGCCCTGATTGCCCAGGCGGCGACACTCAGATCGCGGGTGCCCTTCCTGCACTTTTTTGATGGCTTCCGTACCTCCCATGAAGTGCAGAAAGTCGAAGAGTTGAGCTTCGATGACATGCGGCACATGATCGATGACGATCTGGTCCGCGCCCACCGGGAGCGAGCCCTCTCCCCCGAGCGGCCCAAGATTCGCGGCACCTCCCAGAATCCGGACGTCTATTTTCAAGGCCGGGAAACGGTCAACAAGTATTACAACGCCGTTCCGGCGATTGTTCAGGAGGAAATGAACAAGTTCGCCGCTCTCACCGGCCGTCAATACAGCCTGGTGGATTACGTCGGTGCACCGGACGCCGAGCGGGTCATCGTCATGATGGGTTCGGGATGTGACACCGCCCATGAACTGGTCGAGTATCTGGTGGACCAGGGCGAGAAAGTCGGGCTGCTCAAGATTCGTCTGTTTATGCCGCTGCCGGCCGAAGTGCTGGCGGGCGCTTTGCCGGCCACCGTTCGCAAAATTGCGGTCCTTGATCGAACCAAGGAGCCCGGCTCTCTCGGCGAACCCCTCTACCAGTATGTACGTACCGCCGTTGGCGAGGCCATGAGTGGCGATCAGGCAGCTTTCGTTTCCTACCCGACCATTGTCGGCGGCCGCTACGGTCTCGGTTCCAAGGAGTTTACGCCGGCCATCGTCAAGGCCGTGTTTGACAACCTTAGCCAGGACAAGCCCAAGAATCACTTTACCGTGGGTATTGAGGAGGACGTCACCGGCACCAGCCTCGCCTACGATGCTTCCTTCAAAGTACCAAGCAGTGTCTATTCGGCCATGTTCTTCGGCCTCGGCTCCGATGGTACGGTCGGTGCCAACAAAAACTCCATCAAGATTATCGGCGACACCACGGACAACAATGTCCAGGCTTACTTCGTCTATGATTCGAAGAAGGCCGGCACCCTGACGGTCAGCCACTTGCGTTTTGGCAAGGAGACCATCCGGTCGCCCTATCTGGTCGATGCCGCCGATTTTGTGGCCTGCCATAACTTCACCTTCCTTGAAAAATACGACATGCTGGGCAAGGCCAAGCAGGGAGCGACTTTTCTGCTGAACAGTCCGTACGGTAAGGATGAGGTCTGGGCGCATCTGCCCCGCGAGGTCCAGCAGAAAATCATCGACAAGCGGCTTAAGTTTTACGTTATCGACGGGGTGCACCTCGGCGATGAAATTGGTCTGGGAGCTCGTATCAATGTGATCATGCAGACGGCATTTTTCGCCATCTCACAAATCATCCCCCTGGATCAGGCGGTCGCCGAGATTCGTGACGCGATCGTGAAAACCTACGGGAAGGCCGGCGAGAAAGTTGTCGCCATGAACAACCAGGCCGTCGATGCCGCCCTTGAGCACACTCACGAAGTGGCGGTGCCGTCCGTGGCCGAAAGTAAGATTGCCATGAAACGAGCCGTTGAGGGAGAGGCCCCGGAATTTGTTAAAAACGTCACCGCCAAAATCATTGCCGGCCTTGGAGATCAGTTGCCGGTTTCGGCCATGCCTGACGACGGAACTTTTCCTGTCGGTACCGGGAAATACGAAAAACGCAACATCGCGGTGAATATTCCGGTCTGGGACAAGGAGCTTTGCGTGCAGTGCGGCATTTGTTCTTTTATCTGCCCGCATGGCACGATTCGCATGAAAATCGTCGAACCCGAAACGCTGCAGGGCGCCCCGGAAACCTTCAAATCCTGCGATGCCCGTGGCAAGGGTATGGAAGGCAAGAAGTTCTGCCTGCAGGTGGCTCCGGAAGATTGCACCGGATGTGGCTCCTGTGTCTTTAATTGTCCGGCCAAGAGCAAGCAAGATCCTCAGCACAAAGCCATCAACATGGAATTTCAGGTGCCGCTACGGGAACAGGAAGCGGTCAACTGGGATTTCTTCCTCGAATTGCCTGATACTGACCCGGCCCTGTTTGACCGATCGACGGTCAAGGGCAGTCAGCTTCTGCCCCCCATGTTCGAGTTCTCCGGAGCCTGTGTCGGCTGTGGCGAGACGCCTTTCGTCAAGCTGCTGTCTCAGCTTTTTGGCGATCGTCTGCTGATGAGCAACGCAACGGGTTGTTCCTCCATCTATGGGGGCAACCTGCCGACCACTCCCTGGACTACACGTAAGGACGGCCTTGGCCCGACCTGGAGCAACTCCCTGTTTGAGGACAATGCTGAATTTGGTTACGGCATTCGCCTGGGGGTGGACAAGTTCAAGGTTTTCGCCTACGAAATCCTGGACAAGCTGCTGGCCTGCGCCGGTCCCGACTGTGATGATGCAAAAAAACTGATGGCTGAAATCAAGGATGGTGATCAGTCGACCCAGGAAGGGATCGAACAGCAGCGTCAGCGGGTCAATCAATTGAAGAAACGTTTGGAAAAATGCTCGAGTCCCGACGCCAAACAGTTGCTGTCCCTGGCCGACTACCTGGTGGAAAAGTCGGTATGGATGGTTGGCGGCGACGGTTGGGCCTATGACATCGGCTACGGTGGTCTGGATCACGTCCTGGCTTCGGGGCGCAATGTCAATGCACTGGTGCTGGATACCGAGGTCTATTCCAATACCGGCGGCCAGGCCAGCAAGGCGACGCCCCTGGGGGCCGTAGCTCAGTTTGCTGCCGGCGGCAAACGCATGCCGAAAAAGGACCTGGCACTGATTTCCATGACCTATGGCAACATTTACGTCGCTCAGGTTTCACTGGCCAATCCGGCCCAGGTGGTCAAGGCTTTTATGGAGGCGGAAGCCTACAACGGTCCTTCGCTGATCTTGGCCTACAGCCATTGCATTGCTCATGGTATCAACATGACCGCAGGCGTCGAGACCTGTCGCAAGGCTGTCAACTGCGGCCACTGGCCCCTGTTCCGTTACGACCCCCGGCTGGCGGAACAGGGCAAGAACCCGCTGCAGATGGACAGCAAGGAACCGACGATCGCTTTTGATGAGTATGCCTACGGAGAAAATCGCTACCGGGTGTTGAAAAAGGTCAAGCCGGAGGAGGCAGACGCGCTTATGCTGCAGGCGGCCCGGGACGCCAGACGTCGTTATGATATGTACAAAAAACTCTCCGAACTGCCTGTTGACTGCGGGGACGACAAGTAATCAAACAACTCTCAACCGCCAAAAAGCCCCCGCGGATAGCTCCAGGGGGCTTTTTGATTATGAATAACAATTAAATAAAAAAAGAAAAGTCCTTGCTGCACCAGGAGGGAAAATGCTATACAATCCGTTGCGGCATAATATTACAGGAGTTCGAGCATGTTCGGTTCACAGTCCTCGTTGGTGATGTACGACGAAGAGTATCAGCAGATTGTCGATCTTGCGGAGAAATTGTTGCGGGAGGCCAATTCCAAGGCGGTTTTTTTGGTCGATCGCAACGGACAATTGATGGCCGCAACGGGAGAGACCGAACATCTCGATACAACAAGCCTTGCCTCGCTCACTGCCGGCAATATTGCGGCCACCGGTGGCCTGGCCAAGCTCATCGGCGAAAAGGAGTTTTCGATTCTGTTCCATGAAGGAGAGAAGGATAATATCCACATCTCCATTGTGGCTGACCGGGTGATTCTGGTAGTTATTTTCGATCATCGCAGCTCTCTCGGACTGGTTCGTCTGAGGGTCAAGAAAGCCAGCGACGCCCTTGGCGACCTTTTTGAGGAACTTGCAAGAAAATCATCGACGGTCGGTACCCGTGGCGGACCGAAAAATCCCTTTGCCGAAATTACCGATGACGATATCGACAATCTTTTCCGCTGACAGGTGGCACCATGTCTTTCATCAACTACGCCTCCCGTGAAATCAACTGCAAGATCGTCTATTACGGTCCCGGGCTTTGCGGAAAAACCACCAATCTTCAGACCATATACGGACGGACGGCTCCCGAATCCAGAGGCAAGATGATTTCTCTGGCAACGGAGACGGAAAGAACACTGTTTTTTGACTTTTTGCCCCTGGCTCTCGGAGACATTCGAGGTTTTAAAACACGGTTCCACCTCTATACGGTTCCCGGTCAGGTATTTTATGATGCGTCGCGCAAATTGATTCTTAAAGGCGTTGACGGGGTGGTTTTTGTTGCCGACTGTCAGGAAGAGCGCCTGGACGCCAACATCGAGAGTATGGAAAACCTCAAGGACAATCTTGAGGAACATGGCTACCAGCTGGAGAATCTGCCCTTTGTCATTCAGTACAACAAGGTAGACTTGCCGAACCTGTCGCCCATGGAGGAGTTGCAGTCCTTTCTCAACCCGCGCTCAGTTCCCGAATTCAAAGCCTGTGCGCTGACTGGAGAAGGGGTGTTCGAGACCCTCAAGGCGGTGGCCAAGCTTATTCTCGTTGAACTTAAAAAGGGCGCCGGATGACGGTTTTTGCCGTCTTTTGGCTATGACCCGGTATGCGCCGGAAGTTAAAGAGAAGGGCCGTTCTGTAAGCAGAGCGGCTCTTCCGTCGTTTTAAATGGATCGTATGGGAGATTACCAGCTGCGTTGTGGACCGGTGTCGAGATGGACAAAGTTGGAGCGTGGATAGTAGCCTACGCCGCCAGCGCGGAGGTCGAGCGCCGCCCGATGCAACCGGGAAAGATTAACCTTTGGCAGACGAATATCGACAGCCTGGCCGGTCAAGTGAAAGCTTTTGGTAGCCACGGCCCTGCCCGCCTGCTGCAGTTTGCGGTTGGTGGCCGGGGAGCGATACCCGGAAATAATGTGAAAGGGGTCCCGATTGCCGAGACGCCGGTTGAGGCGGTGCAGTTGGTCGAGAAGGCCGGTATCGATGGTCTCGACCTTGCCGTTGCGGTGGTCTCGTAGCAGAAAGTTGATGCGATCCAGGGCCTTCGGCCGGTACTGGCCGTCTGCCCAGTAAACTACCGAGGAAAGTCTTTCACCGGTGTGGGTGTTGAAGAAGGAAAGGCTCCGTTCGCGACTGCCGGTTTCCATTGATCTGGCCAAGGCCGGAAGGGGGAGGGCCAGGCAGGTCAGGCAAAGCAGGCCCTGCTTGAGGAAAGTGCGACGACCGGAATCGGGATTGTCGGTGATTTTACGGGGAGAGACTTTGTGAGTCATGACGAAAACAGTGATCCTTTCAGAAAAATGACAGGGAGTCCTGTTAGTCGCTTTTGGAGCAAGCAGCGTGCCAGAAGTGTTGGATTACAGGATGCGGGCAAAAATATGTAACGTTCCCCATACTAGGGGAAAATATGCACTGATGCAAAGGTTTTAAAACCGGTGTTTTAAAACCGGCCGCACATGGATATCGTATCGGATGGGCTCAATAAAAAAAGCAGAATCCGGAGAGGGTTCTGTCGGCTCCGGCCGGTGGCAGGTGCTGAATTGTTGCAAGGGGACGAAGCCGGTAAAGGGTTGCGCCCCTTTTTTAATGGTTTTTCAAGGCCGATTGTGATTCCGCTTATTCACCGAGGTAAGTGTAGGAGACCAGAGCCTTGTCCAGCAGGGCCAGAAATTGACTGGTTTCCTCAAAGCTGATCTTGCGTGAGGCAACGCCTTTTTCCAGGGTGTCGCGGACATGTTTGAGGATTTCCGGTCCCTTGTACTGGACGTATTTGAGGCTTTCCCAGGTGGCGTCGCCGCTAATGACCGTATCGATCTTGTAGTTGGTCTTGCGGTTGAACGTCACATGGACGGCATTGGTGTCGCCGAACAGATTGTGTAGATCGCCAAGGATTTCCTGATAGGCGCCGATCAGAAAGAAGCCGATATAATAGTCCTCCATGGTCTCGATTTTATGAATGGGCAGGTAATCGGTACGCCCCTGCTCACCGACAAAGTGAGTGATCTCGCCGTCGGAATCACAGGTAATGTCGGCGATGGAGGCGAAAACCTCCGGTTTCTGGTTCAGGCGCTGTATAGGCATGATGGGAAACAGCTGGTCAATGGCCCAGGAATCGGGCAGCGACTGGAACAGGGAAAAGTTGGCAAAATAGGTTTGGCGCAGAATCTGCTGGAAATCCTGCAGTTCGTCAGGCACCGTTTTGAGCCGTTCCACGATGCTGCTGATGCGAATGAAGATCTTGTTGCACAACCATTCGGCCAGCGCCCGGTCATGAAGATTGAGGTAGCCGAGATTGAACAGGCTCACGGCTTCCTGAATCAGTTGCACGGTATCGTGATAGTCGACCCGCAGGGAGTGACGGTCCAGGCTCTGGTAGATATCCACCAGTTTTTTGACGGTGGGGGACAACTCCTCGGTATTTTCGATGATTTTGTCGAAATCGGGCAGGGCGTTCTGGGTATTGGTGTTGAGGATGTTGGTGACCAGCACCGAATAGTGAGCGACCGTGGCCCGCCCCGATTCGGAGATGAGCTTGGGGCATTCGACCCCGGCGTCGTCGCAGATATTCTTCACCTGGTAGACCACATCGTTGGCGTATTCGTCGATGGTGTAGTTGGCGCTGGAAAAATCGCTTGACTTGGAGCCGTCGTAATCCACGCCCATGCCGCCGCCGATATCGAGATATTCCAGATTGACCCCCATTTTGCGCATTTCCACGTAGATTCTGGTGCCTTCGATGAGGGCGTTTTTGATTTTATCGATTTTGGTGATCTGGCTGCCGATATGAAAATGCAGCAGCTTGACCGTGTCCAGCAACTGGTGTTCCCTGAGTATTTCGACGGCAGCCAGCAGTTCGGAGATTTTTAAGCCGAACTTGGCGTCGTCGCCCCCGGAAGTCGCCCATTTTCCGGTGCCTCGGGACGACAGCTTGACCCGAATGCCCAATTTGGGAACAATGCCGGCTTTCTGCGACAGAGCGAGAATCTTCTCCAGTTCAAAAAGCTTTTCCACCACGATGGTGATGTCATAGCCGATGCGGGTAGCGTACAGTACCATTTCGATGAAATCGGTGTCCTTGTAGCCGTTGCAGATAATCGGCAGATTCTCTCCGGTGGCAAAGGAGATGGCGGCGACCAGTTCGGGTTTGGAGCCGACCTCTAACCCCATGTGGTGTTTCTTGCCGAAATGAGCGATGGCTTCGACCACCTGCCGTTGCTGGTTGACCTTGATGGGGAAGAAGGTCTGGTAGCTTGCCGGGTAGTCGTATTCGGCAATGGCGCTTTTGAAGGCTCGGTTGATGGCGCCGATGCGTCCCTGAAGCACATCCATGAAGCGCAACAGGATCGGCGGCTGAATGTTGCGCTTGATGAGATCGTCGACCAGGGAGCGCAGGTCGATGGAGTATTTGGAATTCGGCGAGGGATGAACACAGACGTTGCCCTTTTTGTTGATGGAGAAGAAATCGTCCCCCCAGTTGGGCAGATTGTAAATTCTGGCGGAATCCTTGATCGACCAGCGTTTCATAAGCGAAATCCGATGGGTTAAGAGTTTCTGGACAACGGCCTTTGACCGTACTTCATTATGTTTTGACCCGGAAACGGCATTTTTCCCTTCACGATAGCCTGGACAAAAAAATATCTGTTTCCATCGGGCAGGCTGCACTTTTTCCAGATGAAATTCAAGACCACTATCAGGCCAGCCGGTCTCTGAAGTCTCGGTAATCGAAGCTGCGGAGTACTTCGAGAGTGCCGGTTCGCGGCTCGTAGGTACAGATGTGCGGGTGCTGAATGCCGTTGAAGGTGGTGGTCTTGACCATGGTATAGTGGGCCATATCGAGAAAGGCCAACCGGTCCCCTGCCGCCAGGGGCTTCGAAAAAGACCAGTCGCCGATAATGTCTCCGGCCAGACAGGACGGTCCGCCGAGCCGGTAGGTGAAAGCCTTCTCCTGGGGAGCAAAACCGCCGCGGATTTCCGGGCGGTAGGGCATTTCCAGCACATCCGGCATATGGCAGGTGGCAGAGACATCCAGTATGGCCGTGTCGACCTGGTTGTGCGTGACATCCAGTACCTCGCCGATCAACAGCCCGGTGCCGATGGCGATGGCCTCCCCCGGCTCGAGATAGACCTGCACAGCATATTTGTCCCGAAAATACCGAATCAGTTTCACCAGTCCGTCTATATCGTAGCCTTTCCGGGTGATGTGGTGGCCGCCGCCGAGATTGAGCCACTTCATGTGCGGCAAAAAGTCGCCGAACTTGTCCTCGACAACCCGTGCGGTACGGGCCAGTGGTTCGAAGAGATGTTCGCACAGGGTATGGAAATGCAGTCCTTCAACGCCCTTTAGCGAGCGACCATCAAATTCTTCCCGACGGATGCCCAGTCGCGATCCGGGTGCGCAGGGGTCGTAAAGGGGGGTATGGCCTTCCGAGTGTTCCGGGTTGATACGCAGGCCCACGGACACCCGTCCGCCGTGTTTCTCCCACAGAGGCCGGAATCGCTCCAGTTGCGCAAAGGAGTTGAACACCAGGTGGTTGGAGATTTTCAGCAGTTCGACCACGTCGCTTTCTTTGAAAGCCGCGGCGAAGCTGTGTACCTCGCCACCGAATTCCTCACGACCGAGCCGTGCCTCCCAGGGAGAACTGGCACAGACCCCGTGCAGTGTCTGGCGGATCAGCGGAAAGACCTTCCACAGGGCGAAGGCCTTGAGGGCCAGGAGGATTCTGGCTCCGCTGCGCTGCTGAACCTCATCGAGAATGGCCAGGTTGTGGCGCAGTCGACCGAGATCCACCACGTAGGAGGGGGACGGGGCGAGCTCGAGTATTTTCGGGATATCGATACCGGTCATCTGTTGTGCCTTTAAACGGATACTAAACCGCGGGGTTTCGCCCCCGCGCGACGCCTGACTCTTTTGCTGCGCGGCAAAAGAGTCAGCAGAAAAACGCGCCCTGGTCCTTGCCCGCCTTTGGCGGGTTCCCTGCGCGGAACGATCGTCGGGCGGGCGGAAAAAAACTCGCTCGCTTCGCTCCCTCAGACATTTTTCCGCCTTTTTCGCCCGCCGCCCGCTCCGCTCCGGCTGCGTCACAGGGGAGTTGACGGCAACGGCAAGGCAAAAGCTAAAAACTTCCAGGTCCCAGGACCGCTTTTTAAAGCTCCGGCCACTCGCCGCCGTCCATGACTTTCGTCGCCAGGCCCATGGTGGTCAAGGTTTCCAGGAAAGGCTCGGGATCAAACTGTTCCATGTTGAAGACCCCGGCACCGCGCCACTTGCCGGTCAACATCATCATGGCCCCCACGACAGCCGGAACACCGGTGGTGTAACTGATGGCCTGGGAGTTGACCTCTTTGTAGCAGGCTTCGTGATCGCAGATGTTGTAGATGTACACCTGTCTGCGCTGCCCGTCCTTGAGTCCCCGGGCGATGACGCCGATGCAGGTACGGCCCTTGGTCAGCGGGCCGAGGCTACCCGGATCGGGGAGCACTGCCTTGAGAAATTGCAGCGGGACTATCTTATGTCCCTGGTATTCGACCTCGTCAATCCGCGTCATGCCGACATTCTGTAGAACTTCCAGGTGCTTGAGATAATTGTCGGAAAAGGTCATCCAGAACTGCGCCTTTTTTATGGTCGGAATGTGCTTGACCAGCGACTCCATCTCCTCATGGTACATACGGTAGATGTTCATCGGCCCGATGCCTTCGGGAAAAGCAAAGCTGCGGCGGGTCGCAAGAGCCGGCGTTTCAATCCAGCGACCGTTTTCCCAGTGACGGCAGGGCGCGGTAACTTCGCGGATGTTGATCTCCGGATTGAAGTTGGTTGCAAAGGGCTGACCGTGGCTGCCGGCATTGGCATCAATGATGTCGATTTCCTGGACTTCGTCGAGATACTTTTTCGCTGCCAGGGCGGTGTAGACATTAGTGACGCCGGGATCAAAGCCGCTGCCGAGAAGGGCCATCAGACCTTTCTCCCTGAAACGATCCTGGTAGGCCCATTGCCAGCTGTATTCGAATCTGGCCGTATCCGGCGGTTCGTAGTTGGCGGTGTCCAGGTAGTCAATACCCGTTTCCAGGCAGGCGTCCATGATGCTCAGATCCTGATAAGGCAGGGCAACATTCAGCACCAACTGCGGTTTTTCCTGGCGCAGCAACGCAACCAGCTCCGGGACCTGATCCGCGTCAACCCGCGCGGTGCGGATGGGAAAGTGGGGAATCTCCGCCGCGATGGCATCGCACTTGGACAGGGTTCTGGACGCCAGAGTGATGGCGGTGAAAACGTCTTTGGCCTGGGCGCATTTGTGGGCCACAACCCGGCCGACGCCCCCGGCACCAATAATCAGCACTTTGCTCATGGGGTGCTCCTTTGCAAAAAAAAGATCTCAAAAAAGTACCCTGTCCCGTGAAGTATCCGGCGAAGGTCATCAGCTTCAGGGGAAGGGGAGAGAACGGTGCGGAAAAGGGTCCGGTTCAATAGTTGAATGTCGGCGGAGTAACCACCCACAGGATTTTTGCCGGGCCGTTGCCGAGGTTGCGCACCCTGTGGCGCCGGTCCGATGGGAAAAAGAAACATTCGTTCTTTTTTATCCGGTAAGATTTATCGTCCAGGACAAGTTCGATGCGACCGCTGAGCAGGTAGCCGAACTCTTCTCCTTCGTGAAACGTCTGTTCGTCCATGGCACAGCCCGCCTGCAGGGTGACAAGGGCCGGATCCATGGTGCGATTCTGGGCGCCGGGAACCAGCAGTTCGACACGAATCCCTTCCTCATCGGCGGCAATCACGGTGGATTCCTTGCCGAAAACCACCTGGTTTTCCTGAGGCTCGGCAAAAAACTCACAAAGGGAGACACCAAAAACATCCAGGATATCCTTGAGGGTGCTGAGGGTCGGCGAAGTCCCGTCGTTTTCCAACTGAGAAATATATCCTTTGGTCAGTTCGGCACGACTGGCCAGTTCTTCCTGGGTCAGGGAGTTGGCCATGCGTAGCTTGCGCAATTTGTTTCCTATTTTCATGCCTGTTCTCCGCCTTGACCGATAGTCGGCGAGCAGCTCAAGTTTTTTTCTAAACAAATTGTTTAGTCATTTGCCTGCAGGCTTTGCTATATACTCTGGGTAAAGTTTTCTGTCAACCGAAAATTTTGACGAAAAAAATGCCGGTTTTTTTTTGAAAGTGCGGTGCGTTCTTGACACCTTCGGGTTCTTTATATTTACTGACTGTGACAAAAGCCAGGCCGGCGTTTACGGCAGTTTATCAGGAAAGGAAGCGCAGATCATGACAACCATCGAAAAAATCGGTTTTATCGGCGGCGGCAATATGGCGGAG
>PWVL01000054.1 GCA_003561875.1 Desulfuromonadales bacterium
GACAGGAGGAGAAGGAAGGCATGGCCCTGGTAGTACAGAAATACGGCGGCACCTCGGTCGGCACCATTGACAGAATACGCAATGTTGCCAATCGAGTGGCCAGAACCTACGATGAAGGCCATCAGCTTGTCGTGGTCCTGTCGGCCATGTCCGGCGAGACCAACAAACTGGTGGGGATGGCCCGCGAGATATGTGATGCACCCGACGAACGGGAATACGATGCGCTGGTTTCCTCCGGGGAGCAGGTGACGATTTCGCTGTTGGCCATGTGTCTCAAATCCATGGGTTACCAGGCCCGCAGCTACCTCGGTCACCAGGTGCCGATTATCACCACCGACGATTATTCCCGCGCCCGCATTGAACACATCGGCAGCGAAAAAATGCGCGCCGATCTGGAAACCGGAACTATTGTGGTGGTGGCGGGATTTCAGGGGGTGGATCTTGACGGAAACCTGACTACCATGGGCCGGGGCGGATCCGATACGTCGGCGGTGGCACTGGCGGCGGCCCTGAATGCCGATATCTGCGAAATCTACACGGACGTTGACGGCGTTTATACCACCGATCCGCGGATTGTCCCCAACGCCTCGAAAATTTCCCGAATATCCTACGACGAAATGCTGGAGATGGCGTCTCTTGGGGCCAAGGTTCTACAGACCCGTTCCGTGGAGTTTGCCAAGAAATACGGGGTGGTGGTGCATGTGCGATCCAGTTTCAATGACAACCAGGGAACCCTGGTAATGAAGGAGGATAGAGATATGGAAACCGTTCTCGTGTCGGGAATCACCTACAACAAGGATGAGGCCAAGATTTCGGTGATGCGTGTTCCTGACAAGCCCGGTATCGCATCGCAGCTGTTTCTGCCTCTCTCGGAAAAGAACATCACCGTCGATATGATCATTCAGAACGTATCGAGCGAGGGATTTACGGACCTCACCTTCACCGTGCCCCACGGGGATTTCAAAAAAGCCCTCAAGGTCGTTGAGGCCGCCAGTGAGCAGATCGGCGCCGCCGGAATCCTGGTCGACGAAAACATTGCCAAGGTCTCCATCGTCGGTGTAGGTATGCGGTCCCATTCGGGGGTGGCCAGCAAAATGTTTCAGGTGCTGAGCCAGGAGGGGATCAATATTCAGATGATTTCCACCAGCGAAATCAAGGTGTCCTGCGTCATCGACGTCAAGTACACCGAACTCGCCGTGCGGGTTCTGCATGAGGCTTTTGAACTGGGCAGCGAGTCTGTCACGGTGGAATAAATACTGCTGGCGCATTCGGCATTCTGTGAGGATTAATATCATGAGTCTGATCCATCTGTACGATACGACCCTGCGGGACGGCACCCAGGCTGAAGAGATATCCTTTCTTGTCGAGGACAAGGTCCGTATTGCCCAGAAGCTGGACGAACTGGGTATTCATTATATTGAAGGCGGGTGGCCTGGCTCCAACCCCAAAGATATTGCCTTTTTTCGGGAAATTAAAAAATTCCCTCTGAAACAGGCCAAGGTGGCGGCCTTCGGCTCCACGCGACGGGCCAAGAACCCTCCGGAAAAGGACAGCAACCTGCGTACCCTGATCGAGGCCCGGTCGGATGTAGTGACCATCTTCGGCAAGACCTGGGATTTTCACGTTCGAGAAGCCCTGCGCATCGGTTTGGATACCAACCTGGAACTTATCTACGACTCTCTGGTCTACCTTAAGCAAAACGTGGCCGAGGTGTTTTACGATGCCGAACACTTTTTCGATGGCTACAAGTCCAATCCGCAGTACGCCATCGAGACTCTCAAGGCGGCTCAGGCGGCCGGGGTCGATTGTATCGTGTTATGCGACACCAACGGCGGTACTCTGCCCCACGAACTTCCCGCGATTATCACCGACCTTAAAGAACACATTCAGACCCCCCTCGGGATTCACACCCACAACGACAGCGAATGCGCCGTCGCCAATTCCTTGATAGCGGTGGAACACGGCATCGTTCATGTGCAGGGGACCCTCAACGGTTTCGGCGAGCGCTGCGGCAATGCCAACCTGTGTTCCATTATTGCCTCGCTGCAGTTGAAGATGGGCCACCAATGCCTGACCGACGATCAGCTGAGCCGGCTGCGGGAAGTCTCTCGCTATGTTTACGAACTGGCGAACCTGGTGCCAAACCCGCACCAGCCCTTTGTCGGCAACTCGGCTTTCGCACACAAGGGCGGCGTGCACGTCTCGGCGATTCAGAGGCATCCGGAGACCTACGAGCATATTCGTCCCGAAAAGGTCGGCAATGTGACCCGGGTGCTGGTTTCCGATCTTTCCGGGCGCTCCAACGTACTGGCCAAGGCTGAACAATTTAATATCGATCTGGACAGCAAAGATCCGGTCACCATTGAGATTCTTGAAAAAATCAAAGACCTGGAAAACAAGGGCTACCAGTTTGAAGGCGCCGAAGCGTCCTTTGAACTGCTTATGCGGCGGGCTCTCGGTACGGTTAAAAGCTTTTTCTCCGTATTAGGTTTCCGGGTGATCGATTCCAAGCGGGAAGGGGAAGAAAAACCTTTTGCCGAAGCCACGGTTCAGGTGAAGGTGGGGGGACGTATCGAGCACACCGCCGCCGAGGGCAATGGCCCGGTCAATGCCCTGGATAACGCTCTGCGCAAGGCGCTGGAGAGTTTTTACCCCCAGCTCAAGGAAATTCGCCTTCTGGATTACAAGGTGCGGGTGTTGCCGGCGGGTCGTGGTACCGCTTCGATTACCCGGGTGCTGCTGGAGTCGGGTGACGGACACAAGGTGTGGGGTACTGTCGGGGTCAGCTGCAACATCATTGACGCCTCCTATCAGGCGCTGGTGGATGCGTTGCACTACAAGCTGCTGAAGGATTCGGAACTGTCGTGAAAAGCGGAGCAGGGCAGGTTTTCCTCGTTGCCTTGCTGCTGTTGACCACCGTTATGCCCTACGGACGGGGGAGCCTTGTTGGTCGAAAGGCTACCCCGTCCCATATCGGCAATTCCGGCGGGATATGGGTGGAGTTGGGTGCAGGTTTTGCGCAACCGGGAGTGTATCATTTTATTGACGGAACAACCCTCTGCTGCGTCATTAAAATGACGATTGAGGAGTTTCCTGAATCTGCGGTGGTTCGCCCATCCCGGGAAGGTCCATTACGTTCGGGCGAGTACCTTTCCGTTGCAAACAAAGATTCAGAAACAATCATGATTTACCGTCTTTGGATGAGTGCCGGACGCAGGATGGTACTGGCAATTCCACTGGAACTTGACTCCATGTCTGTTGCCGACTGGCAGGAACTTCCCGGTATCGGACCAACATTGGCGGCTCGGATCGAAGCGGACCGCCAAAAAAATGGCGATTTTTCTGCCGTGCAGGACCTGATGCGGGTTCGTGGCATCGGCCCGGTGCGGTTAACGCGGTTGGAAAATTTTTTTTAATAGCGACATAAAATTGCAACTGCTTAAAAAATAGCATGAAAAAATGCTGCCGGAAAACAGGCCAAGGTTTTTCTCCCTGAAAGGGCGGGCATGGCATGGCTTGTGTAGTACTGGATAACCATTGACGTGCATAGAGGATTGCCCTGTCCACTTCCAATTTTCCAAGGGGGAAACCGAATGAGATGCCCAAAATGCAAAGGCAGAATGTACGCAGAGAAATTTTATGATTTTGTTAGAGTTTTTGACGCCTGGAAGTGTCATTCCTGCGGAGAGATGATTGACCCCACCATTTTGGCGAATCGTGCCCGTCGACAGAATGTTTTTATAGGCTGAGTCGACCCGCTACTTACGAACTTGAAAACGGAAGGATCAGGGTGATGTACTCTGGTCCTTTTCTTATGGAACTTTACCCTTGTTGGCCTATTGGCATCGTCGGGCGGTTTGTTGCCACCTGCGAATAAAATGTCCACGAACCATTTAACGGAAAACAAGATCCACTCCGAAGGATTCGTT
Source organism: Desulfuromonadales bacterium (assembly GCA_003561875.1). Taxonomy (GTDB): domain Bacteria; phylum Desulfobacterota; class Desulfuromonadia; order Desulfuromonadales; family Syntrophotaleaceae; genus SLLR01. Next base: position 3,930 of record PWVL01000054.1, read on the forward strand.
TGGGCCGATAGCTGTGGCGGAGTGTCTTCTGCCGGCCCGCCTCTGTTGTTTCTACTGCGTGACAGGACAGAAAATCATGACCATATTGCTCTGGTCCCTGGCCGGATTGTTGCTGCTGAGCGGTCTGGCGGGCCTCATCTTCCCCGCACTTCCGGGGCCGCCGATGATTTTTGCCGGGCTCTTGTGCGCTGCGTGGGCGGAAAGTTTTGTCTACGTGGGATGGAGGACCCTGATCCTTCTGGGAATACTGACCCTGTTGGCGGTTGCGGCGGACTTCGCCGCCGGCGCCTTTGGCGCCAGGCACTTTGGTGCCTCCGCCCGGGCCATGCTGGGAGCTGCCCTAGGGGCCCTGGTGGGTTTGTTTTTCGGGTTGCCGGGATTGATTCTGGGTCCCTTTCTCGGGGCCGTGGCCGGCGAGCTGACCATGCGCAGGGATCTGCAGATTGCCGGACGGGCCGGGGTGGGGGCGGTCATCGGCCTGGCCCTGGGAATCGCCGTTAAAATGGCGCTGGCTTTTGCCACCATCGGCCTGTTTCTGATCGTGCGCTTCTGGCCCTGATGGGCGGTCGACCAGGAAAAAGGCCGAGGCGGGTCAGAACAGCGCAGTAATGCTGCCCTGAAAGAAGAAGTGAAACAGCAATACGCCGCCGGCAAAAGCGGCGAGGGCGAGAGGAAGTTTCATGGATCGTGCGTTGAGGAGGCACAGTGCCAGTACCAGCACGCCGAAAGTAATGCAATAGGGACAGTAGAATTCATTAACCAGCTGGAACCGTACCAGGATGACTTCGCTACCCAGGGCGCTGGCCAGCAGCACCGTGCGCAGGGAGACTCTCACTTCCTCGAAGCGGTGACCGAGAGGCACGTTCAGAACCAGCAGGGCGATCATGAACAGGATACCGGTCACTTCCAGGTCGATGCCGAGGAGTGTTCCCTGCACATAGAGGCAAGCTGTGTCGCAGGTCATGTAATAAATCACCGTCCCCAGCCCGATCAGGGGCAGAAGGATGTTTCCTGCTCTGACTATTTTTTCCATTTTTTTGCGCTCACGGCTGGTTCTCTGGAGTTTCTGGAGCCTCGCCAGCGCTGCAGGATCTTTCGCCGACCAGTCGTTCCAGGGCTTCAAGAATGTTTTTCCCTCCTGTATAAACCTGCCGTTTTTGTTCGTCAATGACCACCAGGGTTGGTGTGGATCGAACCTGGTCTTCCTGCAGCAGCTCATTGAAGCGCGGGTGCAGAACCCGTGTGTCAAAGGGGACGTAGGCAATGTTGTTGTCGGCGAACAGGGCTTTCAGATCGGCCTCGCTCAATAGCTCCCGGGTGCCGGCGGCTTCAAAGAGCACCTTTTTAATATCCAGAGCCCTTGCCAGGGTGTTTTCCGCCTTCAGGGCGTACAGAAAGTATTCGATGTAGAGCAGGTCGGGCCGACTGGCGGGAAAGTCTACCAGGATCAGCCGCAGATTGCCCTGGTCTTGCAGGGCGGTGAAAAACGGCTCCAGCTGCGGCTCCAGAGCGCCGCAGGGGGGACAGAAATAGCTGGAATAAAGGCGCAGTTCCAGAGCGCCCTGGCCGTACTCGGGGAACGGAGCGGTATGATTGGCTGCCGCCTGAAAAGGAACGGTCAGCACAAGGGCAAGCAACAGCAGGCTCGAAAGACGCTTTATTATGGTCATCGCGAAAAAACCTTTCTGGAAGGCGTTGGATGCGGCTGGTGTACGTAAAGGCTATTCAACTTAATCGTGGCGGTCAAGGGTTTTACAACGCTGTCACAGCAACGTTAGTGCGAAAAAGGCTCGTCCCGAAAGCGCCGGGTCAGCTCCTTATAGCAATCGATGCGCCGGTCCCGCAGAAAAGGCCAGATACGGCGTACCTGCTCGCTGCGCTGCAGATCGAGTTCGACAACCAGCACTTCTTCCTCCTCGGCTCCGGCCTGAGTCAGAATTTCTCCCTGGCAGCCGGCAACAAAACTGTGGCCCCAAAAGAGCGCCCCCGGTCCCCGTCCGTTCGGAGCGGGTTCGTGGCCGACGCGGTTGACACTGACCACCGGAATGCCGTTGGCGATGGCGTGACTGCGCTGGATGGTCTGCCAGGCGGCCAGTTGCCGTTGCTGTTCGGCGTCAGAATCGGCGGGATCCCAGCCGATGGCGGTGGGATAGATCAACAGGTCCGCGCCGGCCAGGGTCATGAGGCGGGCGGCTTCGGGATACCACTGGTCCCAGCAGACCAGCACGCCAAGTTTGCCGACGGAGGTGGCGATGGGCTGGAAGCCGAGATCGCCGGGGGTGAAATAGAATTTTTCGTAATAGCCGGGATCGTCGGGGATGTGCATCTTGCGGTAGCGCCCGGCCAGGCTGCCATCCTTTTCCAGAACCACGGCGGTATTGTGGTAGAGACCCGGAGC
>PWVL01000175.1 GCA_003561875.1 Desulfuromonadales bacterium
CCCGGCTTCATAAAATGACGCTTGGCGTAATAGGGAATGGTTTCACTGAGCTGAGAAACGAATTCGGGGCGCTCCGGGCGGGGGCCGACGAAACTCATGTCGCCGCGCAGCACATTGTACAGCTGGGGCAGTTCGTCGAGGCGGCTTTTGCGCAGGAAAGCCCCCAGGCGGGTCACGCGGGGGTCGTTTTCCACCGCCCAGACGGCACCGGTCTGCTTTTCCGCATCCTGGCACATGGTGCGGAATTTATAGATGAAGAATTCCCGGCCTCTTTCGCCCACCCGAAGTTGTTTGAACAGAACGGGACCTTTGGAGTCGAGTTTGATGGCCAGGGCGACAAGGGGCAGCAGGGGCAGCACCAGCAGCAAGCCGAAGCCCGCGCCGGCCACGTCCAAACCCCGCTTGACCGCCATGCGCAGGGGCGTATTGCGAAATCCGCTGGAATAGATGAAACAGCTCGGCTGGATGTGTTCAACCAGCAGTTTGTCGGTCATTATCTCATAGAAAGAGGGCGCGTCGAGAATGTTGACACCTTGCAGCTTGCAGTTCAGCAGTTGGCGCACCGGCAGCACGCCGCGGCGTTCGTCGAGGGCCAGCACCAGATCCGTGGCCTGGTAACGGGCGGCAAGCTCTTCAATCTCGTCGATGCCCCCCACGATCTGCGCCGCGGGCACCGTCGACTGGGCGTTGTTGTTCCGCACAAAACCGGCCAGGGCGAAATTGCCGGGGGCCGTTTCCATGGTCCGGGAAAGGGTGTCGGCGAGGGAACCGACGCCGAGAATCAGAACTTTCCGGGCAAAGCCCGAGAGTCGCCCCAGGCCCTGCAGACCCCGTCGCAACAGGAATTGCTGCAGGCCGAAAAGAAACAGGCTTAGGGACAGAAAGCCCCGTCCGATATAGATCGGCGGAAAGACAAAGTAGAGCATCGACAAGATCAGCAGGGCGATCATCATTTCCACCGCGACACGGGCGGCCAGCTCCGTCCCCCGCCTGAAAAATTCCGCCGCGTACAGTTCGCAGAAAAAACCGCTTAAAATCCCGATGAGAATAAAGGGCACAACCTGCACGGCGGTGGATAACTCCGGGGCATGCAGCGCCTCGACGACGCCAAACCGCAGCTGCGCGCCAATCATAAGTGCCAGCAGAGCCAGAATCATATCCGCCCCCACCAGGGGCCAGGCAATCTTTCGCACGTTTACAACCGCCTTTCCGTCATCCCTTTCCATCCAGTTGCCGGAGCAAGCTGCGGATTCTTTCGGTCTGATGCGGTTCCCTGCTGTGAATCAGCGCCTTGTCCAGGGTGGTACGGGCTTCGGCCCGCTGACCCAGTCCCAGATAGGCCTTGCCCAGATGGATCAGCACCAGCGGCTCCTCCGGCAACATCTGGGAGGCCTGCCTGAGGAACGGCAGCGCTTCGTCGAAGCGTTGCTGGCGCACCAGAACGTAACCGACCGTGTCCATGACCCGGGCGTCGGAAGGACTCTTGCGCAGGGCCTGCCGCGCCAGCCTCAGGGCCTCTTCGAGATCGCCGTAGTTGTCGGCCAGCAGATAGGCCAGGTTGTTGAGTGCCGGCAGGTAATCGCCGTCCAGCTCCAGACTGTGACGATAGAGAGTCAGCGCCTGGCGCTTGTCGCCGAGACGGTCATAAAGGGCGGCGAGACTGAAAATCGCCGGCAGATAGTCGGGATGGCTGCGGCGCAGAGCCGTGTAGATCGCCCTGGCTTCGCCGGTGCGGTCTTCGGCAAGGTAAAGAGACGCCCGGGCCATGGACAGCACGGGGTCGGCGGGCATGCGGGCCTGTCCCTGCTGCAGAATCTCATGTCCCTGATCATAACGACCGCGTTGTTTGTGAATCTCCGCCATGAGCACGTAGCCCTGGGGATTGTCGGGATGGCTGCGAATATGCGCCTGGGCAACTTTTTCCGCCTCTTCGGGCTGGCCGGTCTGCACCAGGGCGGCGATCAGGATCGGCAGCCCTTAGGCGGGACGCACCTCGGCGAGACGCCGAAAGGACTCCAGGGCCGGAGCGATCTGCTGCTGTCGGAACAGAACCTTGCCTTCCAGTTCAAGAAGAGCCGGGCTGCGGGGATGGCGGGACAGACCGGCACGCGCCACCCTGAGAGCTTCGTCCAGCCGGTTGTGGCGGCCCAGGAACAGCGTCGCCGCCACGGCACCCTCGGCGTCTCCCGTGGCAACCGCCCGCATCAGCCCGGCTTCGGCGGCGGCCTTGTCGCCCTGCAGTTCCTGCAGGGTGGCCAGGGCCACCAGGGCTCTGACGTTGTCCGGTACCACTTTCAGGTAGGCCGTGTACTCGGCGGCGGCTTTATCGGGCTCGCCCCGGGTCAGATAGTGGTTGGCCAGATTCACGTAGGGGCTCAGGTAGTCGGGCTTTCGTTCCCTGGATTTATGCAGTGCCGCCACAGCGGCCTCGGCATTCCCCTGCCCCAGGTAGGCGGCCGCCATGTAGTTGTACAGCAGGGCATCTCCGACCTGGCCGGAGAGACCTTCCTCGAGGGTGGCGATGGCGCCGTCAAAATTCTGCCGACGCAGGTGGGAAGCGGCCAGCAGCAGCCGCGAATTGAGCAGATCGGGCGCCTGGCGAACGGCCTCCGCCAGGGAAATCTCCGCCTGGTCGGGATCGCCCTGATGGAGATGGAACAGCCCTCGTTTCAGTTGCGCTTCCACCAGGCCGGGGTTGAGGGCGACGGCCCGATCGATCTCGCTCATGCCCCGGTCGAAATCCCCCTGGGCCAGATAGATGCTGCCCAGCACATCCCGAGCCTGGGCGTTGTCCGGTTCGGCGACCAGCAGCCGTTCCACGGCCATGCGGCTGTCGTCGTAGCGCTGCTGGCGCAACAGGGTCTGAGCCACCATCAACCGGGCCTGGCCGTGGCGGGGGTTGTTGTCGAGCACTGACTGAAACTGTCCCAGGGCCATTTCGTACTGTTCCTGCCTGAAATGGGCCATGCCGAGAAAATAACGCCCGGAATTGTCCGGCATCTGGCGCAAAGACTGCTGCAGTTTTTCTACCGCCTCAGCGTATTCCCGGTTCGCGAAATGAATCAGCCCCTGCAGACGCTGGCCGGCGGGATGTCCCGAATGCAGACGGCTCAACTCGGCGGAGGCTTCGGCGGCGGCTTCGATATTCCCCTGGTTGAGGTGCAGAATGCCAAGCAGATACAGGGTCTGGAGATCGCCGGGAAATTCTTCCAGCAACCTGCGGCCGGCGACAATGGCGGCCTCCGGGTCACCCAGGGTTCCTTCCAGCTGCATCAGCAGCGCGTGGGCTTCATAATTTTGCGGGTCTGTTGCGATGGATTCGACCAGCAGGGTTCGCGCCTCGTCGTGACGGCGGGTGGCCGCGTACAGCCGGGCCAGACCGTTGCGGGCACCGCGATAGGAAGGATCGTGGGACAGGGCCTTTTTGAAAAGCTCTTCGGCTCGCGGCAGATCCCCCTGAAGAGCCGCTCCCTGACCGAGCAACTCCAGAACCCGGGGGTTTTCAGGATGGTTCCGCAGGGCGTCCTCCAGCATGGAGACGGCCTGTTCGGTCTGCTCGTTGCGAAGCCGCGCTTCCGCCAGAGCCAGCAGCACCTTGATGTTGCCGGGATTCTGCAGCAGTACTTTATCCAGTTCCCGCTCGGCCCGGACATATTGACCGGTTTCCAGAAGAATCAGCCCGAGTTGAAAACGGGCCTCAAAAAAGTTGGGGTCTTTTTCCAGGGCGTTTCGAAACAGCACCGTCGCGCCGGAATAATTCTGCTGCTCCTTGAGGGCTAGACCCTCCTGAAACATCTGCTCCTTGGATCTTCTCTCGCAGCCCACGCTGAAAATCACCAGACACAGCAGCACCAGACCACACCACTTCGTTGTCCTCGGTAACCTCATCAAAAGTCCCCTTCCCCAGGCATGCCGGCGTTGCAGGCAATCTTCCACGGCGCATTCAGCAACCGGCGCCTTCGTCAAGTATATGTCTTATTATGTTACCAAAATTAAAAAAATTAAGGGGTTTTACCGCAAAATAACAGTTGCGGCGATCTCCCAACGCCTGCAGCAGGTCGTTGCAGGCATAATCGGCCAGAACCAGCAGCGCCCTGCCCTGTTCCGGCAGCTGCTCAAGCACCGCCCGGCTGTAAGGATAACTGGTGATGATCAGGCGGTAGGGAGTCAGGTCGGGCAGTACCAGTTCTTCACCGGCGATGGCGGCCCAATCCCCTTCATAACCGTTCTGCAGCACCAGCGCCGAACAGATTCGGCCGAAAGGTTGTTCGTCGAGAATGAGAATGCGATCCGTCTTGATCACCAACAATCCTGTCTCTTCGTGCCGGAAGCGGGGCGGCACCATCGCCGTGACGGCCTGAACCACCCTTGATCGCCCACTTTCGCGTTTTTTCGTTGCTCTGCAAAGACGTTTCTGCGGCGACCCTGCCGCACAGAGACCACGGCCTTTCCGGCGATTCTTTTAATCTGACCCCGAAGCAAGACTTGCACCAAAACAGCAAGACATTGTAATTAAAGGGAAAATTCTCGTACAGGGTACATATCCCGGCGTCAGACAGCCCATGTGTGTACAAAAGAAGCAGGAAGGTGCCGAGAGACTGTATCGAAAAGAAACAGTCCGGCGCGTTCCCTCTCCAGGCGCATCCTTGCTGTGCCCGAAAGAAACAGACGGAAGGAAGTCAATAGTACAGATTCATTATACTTTGTCAAGTTCAGAGATACGCTTGTAGAGGGCTTTTCGGGACAGGCCGAGCAGACGGGCCGCCCGGGATTTGTTGCCGCCGCAATGCTCCAGGGCATCGCGCACCGCCTGCCGTTCAATCTCTTTCAGCGGACGAACGGTAACGGCATTTGGGGAGGGATCGGCCGCCTCGGCAACCATTTCGGAGGGCAGCTCACGAAGACCGATTTCCGTGCCGCGAGCCAGTACCACGGCCCGTTCCAGAACGTTGCGCAGCTGCCGAACGTTGCCGGGCCAGGCGTAGTGCTCGAAAAGGTGCATGACCTGGGGAGAAAGGGACAGAATCTTGCCTTCGCGGGCACAGAACTCCCGCAGAAATTCCGCTACCAGCAGGGGAATGTCGGAGACCCGGCGACGCAGCGGCGGCACTTCGATAGCAAACACGTTGATGCGATAGAAAAGATCTTCACGAAAGCGCCCGTCGGCCACTTCGGCGGCCAGGTCGCGATTGGTGGAGGCGATCAGCCGAAAATCGACGGTGCGCTTGCGATTGCCGCCCAGGCGCTGGAACTCTTTTTCCTGCAGCAGCCGCAGCAGCTTGGCCTGCACGGAAATATCCAGCTCGCCGATTTCGTCAAGAAACAGGGAGCCACCGGCGGCCTCTTCAACCCGGCCGATCCGCTGGCTGTTGGCCCCGGTGAAGGCGCCTTTTTCGTAACCGAACAGTTCCGACTCGATAAGCTCCCGGGGGATTGCGGCACAGTTGACCGCGACAAAAGGGTGCTCCCTTCGCACCCCCTGAAAATGCAGGGCGCGGGCCACGAGCTCCTTGCCGGTACCGGTCTCGCCGGTCACCAGAACACTGGTCTCGGTATCCTTGAGCGCCTGGATATTGTCCCAGACCTGGCGGCTCTGGGACGACCCCGTCACCAATGTCGGACCTTGTTCGTCGGCCGAGAGGCGGGCCCTGAGCTGTTCCACTTCCCGCCGCAGCCGGCACTGCTCCACCGCGCGGGACAGAATGCCCTTGAGGGCGTTGTAGTCGGGGGGCTTGACAAAATAGTAGAAGGCGCCTTCAAGCATGGCGCTCACCGCCGACTCCACGGTGCCAAAGGCGGTGAGAAAGATCACCGGAATCTGGGGAAAGTTCTGCTTGATGTAATCGAAAAGCTGGCGGCCGTCCGCGCCGGGCATGCGAATGTCGGTGACGACGCCGTCGCACTCCCATTGTCCCAGAAGTTTTTTGGCCTCCGCGACATCCGCGGCGGTTCTCACCCGGTAGCCGTCTTCCGTCAGAATCGCCGACAGCACCCGCAAGGCGTTGGGTTCGTCATCCACCAGCAGCACGCGGCCCTTGTCGGTTACGGCATGCATTCTTCAACGCTCCTGAGGGCGGGCAGCAGCAGGCGAATTCGCGTGCCCCGGTCATCCGATGCGACGATCTCGAAGCGTCCGCCAAAGGAGATGACCACATCCCGGGTGATATATAGACCGAAGCCCCGCTCGCTGCCCGTCTCCGGCTCGCTGGAGGGATCGCGCAGCGCCGCAAGGCGTTCGGGATCCATGCCCCGGCCGTTGTCCACCACATGGATCACCACATGGGGCTTCCCGGCGCAATCGGCGACGTGGCTGGAGAG
>PWVL01000093.1 GCA_003561875.1 Desulfuromonadales bacterium
CTGGATATTGAGGAGCGGCGGCTGAAGCAGGTCGTGCTGGAAAAGGAACTGACCCGCCTCCAACAACAACTTTTTGAATTGAGCACGTCGATTCAGCAGATCGAATCCCGTCTCGAATACGATCAGAAGGGAATAGTGACGGCGCAGCGGCAACAGGAACAGCTGAACACCGAACTGGAGAGCCTTGGCCGGTTGCTGGCTGAGAACGAGCGGGAGGCGGCCCCGCTACGCGACAGCGAGGCCGGAGTCGAAGAGGAGTTGGCCCGCCAGGAGGCTCGGCTTGAGCAGAGCGAGGCGGCTTTGGCGTCGCTGCTGAGTGCCGATGAAGCAGCCCTGCAATCTCTGGAAGAAAGTCGGCAGAGCCTGTTTCGCCTGGGCAGCGAACTGGCCCGGCGGGACAACCATCGCGAGGAATTGCGCCGCCGACAGCAACTCCTGGCGGAGCAACGCAGTCGTTACCGGCGGGAGCTGCAGGCGGCACGGGAGCAACAGGACGGGTTGCGAAAGCGGGTTGCCGATGGCGAGTGGTCCCTTGCTGGTGAAAGCCGGCAACGGGAAGAGCTGCAAGAACAGCTGGAGGCTGTTCAAGGGCGCCTGCAGAGAGTCCGGCTGCAGATGGAAGAAGGAGAGTCTCTCTTCCTGCGGACCCAGGAAACTCTGAGTCGACGTCGCTCCAGGCTCGAAACCCTACGGGATCTGGAGCGGAGCCGGGAAGGCTGTGAGGCCGGAGTGAGGACACTGCTGGAGGATGAGGTCTGGCAAAAGGTCTGCGCCGGATTGGCCGCCGACCTGTTGGAAGTTCCGGCGCAATGGGAGGTGGCCTTGGAGGCGGCGCTCGGTGATCGCCTGCAGGCGTTGCTTCCGGATCGTGTCGAGGATATTTTCATGGCACTGGAGTTGCTGCGCGACAGCGGCGGCCGCGGAACGCTGCTGCTGCCGGCACAGGGCCCGCCGCGGCAGGCCCTGAAGGTGGCGGGCGGAACGCCGTTGATGTCTCTGGCCCGGTCTGGTGAAAGCTTTGAGAAAGAGGTCGCCGCGCTGCTGGACGGTTTGTTTCTGGTGGAGGATCTGGCTCCCTATCTTGGAGAGTCTCTGCCTCGGGGAGTGACCCTGGTGACCGCTGCCGGTGACAGCCTGTGTCATCGTGGCTTGTTGCGTGGCGGTGCGACGAAAGCCCTGGACGGCGGCTTGTTGCAGAAGCGACGGGAAACCAAGGAACTCGGCGCAGAAGTTGCGAATCTGGAGACCACTCTGGACGAATTGCAGCGCCAGCGGCTGCAGCAGAAAGAGGAGGCCCTCCAGGGCGAGGAATCACTACAGCGGCTGACTGCTGCGCTGCAGGACCGACAACTGAGTCTGGCCTCTGCGCAAAAGGATCTGGATCTGCAGAGGGAGGACCTGCGTCGTTTGCAGGAGCGGGTCGCCGAACTGGGTTTTGAAGATGTCCGGCTGGCCGAAGAGTCAGAAGCCTTGATCCAGGGATTGAACGAAGACGAGGAAGCTCTAGAGGCAGGTAAAGAACGGCGCGGGGAACTGGAGGCATCAATCGCCGCTGTTCTGGAGCAGCAACGGGAACGGCGCCTGATTCTGGCCAGAGAAAGGGAGGCGGTGACCGCTCTCAAGGTGGCCCTGGCTGGTTTGCGGGAGCGGGAAGAGGGCAATCGTCGCGACCTGCGACGTCTGGAAAAAGCCCTGGAAGACGGATTTCGACGCCGGGAGGAGGTCGGACGGAGGCTTCAGGAAACGGTTCGCGAGCAGCAAGTGTTGGAAAAAACGGTCGACGGGCAAAAGATCGAGATGGAGATTCTGCTGCGTCGCCGAGATGAGGAAGCCCGGCATCAGCAGTTGTGCGCAGAAAAGGTTGAGGACGGCGCCGCGGCCCTGGCAGCGGCGGAGACGGCGCTGAAGGAATTGCACAGCCGACACACCCTGCTTCAGAACGGATTGAGAACCGATCAAATCCGGTTGCGGGAAATTGAACTGGAGATGGACCATCTGCGGGAATCCGTCCTTGATCGCTACCGGGTCGATTTGCAGGAGCAGACCGGACAGCTACCGGCGGCGGACGAACAACGGGCGCAGCAGCGTATCAAGGAACTGCGCCTGCTGCTCGAAAATATGGGCGAAGTCAATCTCATGGCCATCGATGAGTTCCAGCAACTGGAACAGCGCTGGACCTTTCTCACGGAGCAGGAAGCTGATCTGCGTAACTCCATGGAGGGGCTGCAGACCGCCATCAGCAAGATCAACCGCACCACCCGTAAGCGGTTCGGTGAGACCTTTCTACAGGTTAACGAGCGTTTTCAGGAAGTTTTCCCTCGCCTCTTTCTGGGAGGCAAGGCGGAACTCAGGCTCACCGACGAACGGGATCTGCTTGAAACGGGCATAGACATCGCGGTTCAGCCTCCGGGCAAAAAGCTGCAGAATGTCAATTTGCTTTCGGGGGGAGAAAAAGCTCTCACCGCAGTTGCCTTGATTTTTGCCATCTTTCTTATCAAGCCATCGCCTTTTTGCATTCTGGACGAGGTCGATGCGCCGCTGGATGACGCCAATATTGAGCGGTTCAACGAGATAGTCAGGGAAATGTCGGACAAATCCCAATTCATCCTGATCACTCACAACAAGAGGACGATGGTTGTCGCCGACACGTTGTACGGCGTTACCATGGAGTCGCCCGGGGTCTCGAAACTGGTCTCGGTGCGGATCAACGACTTTTAGGAGCCGAAATGCCTTTCAAAAAGATGTTGACAGAACTCATCGACAGCGTCCCCGGAGCCTCCGGAGCCATTATCGCCGACTGGGAGGGAGAGTCCGTGGCCCATGTTGCGCGCATGGACGATTACGAACTTCGGGTGATCGGGGCCTACAAAGGCATTATTCTGGGTAACCTGCGACAGGTCATGGCGCATCTGGAAGACGATCATCTGCAGGAAGTGGTGATTGCCACCCGCAGCGGTCGGGCGCTGATTCTTCCGGTCACCCGGGACTATTTTCTGGTGCTGGTAATCGACCTCGGGACCGTTCTCGGCCGGGCCCTGTATGCGGCCCGCTGCTGCGTCTCGGAGTTAAAGAAAGAGATCGTCTGAACCTACTGAAAAGGCCGTCTGTTATCCGCAAGCCGGGGTGCCGCGGAAAAGGTCTGGGCGCGATCCGGGGCGGTGAACCAGCGGTAAATTTTAAAGCAATAAAGGAGACTGGAATTCAATGGAATGGTTTGCCCGTTGGACAAGGACTGTTGCCGGGTGGTTGGTCCAGGCCGGTGTGCCCGAACAATGGAGCGGGCTCATTTCCCTGACCCTGCTGGCGGCTGGTGTGCTGCTGTTGCTGGTTGCGGGCGGGCTGGTGGTTCGTGGAAGAAAAAAAACCCTTCCTGTCGGGGGGGCACGAAAGCCGGCAGTGGTCGACAGGCCGGAACCGGCCGGCCACGACGGCGCTGAAGAGGCGCCGACGGTGGCGGAATCGGTGACGGAGCCCCTTGAGCGGACAACCGAAGCCGGAACGGAGGGGAGCGTACAACCGGTGCCCGAAGCAGCGGTGGAGGGCAACGGGCCAGCCGTCGTTTCTTCAGAAACCGCGGAGCCGGAACCCCTTTCGCAGGAGCCGTTGGAGACCATCGCAGCAGACCTTTCTCCGCTTGAGGTCCCTCCGTTGCTGACAAGAGGGGAAGCCGTTTCCGGTGTGCCGGACAGGCCCGCCGCCGGCGGAATTTTCGATCGCATGCGGGCCGGCCTGGCCAAAACTCAGGCCTCCCTGATGGGACGGATCGATGCTTTGCTGGGAAGTTCCCGGACCATCGACGACGAATTGCTGGAAGAACTGGAAGAGATACTGGTGACCGCGGACTTCGGCATGCAGACCACCATGGATTTGATGGCCGCTCTGGAAAAACGGGTCGCCGCCGGCGAAGCGTCGGATCCTCAAGGGCTGCGCGAATTGCTCAAGGACGAAATCCGTCGTCGTCTCCGTTCTGAAGCCGCTCCACTGAACCTGCAGCAAGCGGAGCCTTTTGTCATTATGGTAGTGGGCGTCAACGGCGTCGGCAAAACCACGACCATCGGCAAGCTGGCCCATCAATTTGCCAGCCAGGGCAAGAAGGTCATTCTTGGCGCCGGCGATACCTTTCGCGCCGCGGCTGCAGAGCAACTGGTCGTCTGGGGCGAACGGGCCGGAGTCGAAGTCATTCGTCAGGAATCCGGATCCGATCCCGCTGCGGTGGCCTATGACGCGGTTCGTGCGGCCATTGCCCGCAAGGCCGACATTCTGATCCTGGACACCGCGGGCCGATTGCACACCAAGGCCAACCTGATGGAAGAGCTCAAGAAAGTACGCCGGGTTCTGGCCCGGGAGCTGTCCGGGGCCCCGCATGAGACCCTGCTGGTGGTGGATGCCACCACCGGTCAGAACGCCCTGGTGCAGGCCCGCCTGTTCCGGGAAGCGGTGGCGGTATCGGGCCTGGCCCTGACCAAGCTTGACGGTACCGCCCGAGGCGGTATGCTGGTGGCCATCGGCGACGAACTGGCGTTGCCAATACGCTATGTCGGTGTCGGCGAAGGGCTGGAAGACCTGCGTCCTTTCGATCCGGATCTTTTTGTCGAAGCCTTGTTTGAGCGGCAGGGATAACTCCTTGACTTTCAGTTTTCGTTTACATAGAATTTTTCAATTCAACGGAGAGAAAACATCGTGGATCTCAGTATCGTTATTCGTCTGGAAGAGAAGATCGACCAGCTTCTGGCCCGCAAAAAAGATCTGGAAGAAAGGTGCCGTCAACTGATTGCGGAAAACGCGGTCCTGTTGCAGGAAAAGGAACACGTCGGCCTCGAACTGGATCGGATTCTGGCTAAACTGGAAGGTCTGGATCAGGAAGTCTCTTGAAGCATGCCGTACAGGTTACCATCCTTGGACAGCAATACACGGTAAGGAGTTCCGCTTCGCCGGATGAGGTAGAACGGGTGGCGGAATTTGTCAATCGTCAGGTCGCCGAGGTGGCGGCCAGCAAGGCGGTTGACACCTTGAACACAGCCGTGCTGGCGCTAATGAATATTGGTGGGGCCTATCTGCGCCTCCAGGACGCAATGGCCGTGGATCAGCAGGGCGAAGAACGCTTGCAGCGCCTGCTGCAGCGCCTCGAGTGTGATTGCCCGAAAGACCCGGAAAGGTGATGTGCGAAAGCCTCAATAACGGCCACACTGCCCTGGACTGGCACATAGTTGATATGCCGAGACCAAAGCGGTCTCTGCGAGAATCATTCAAGATAGAGCACAGGTTTGGTCTCGGCGCGTTGCCTTTGCCGGCGGCGTCGCTGTTGATTCGGTTGAACGGCGTTGATTCGAAGTGCATTGATATGGCTTTCAAATAAGGGGCCGGCCTGAGAAAGGTTGCCTGCGGCGATTTTCGACCGTAAAAGATTGAGGCCCCGAATTCCCTTCGACTGTCGCTTCCCAGGTGCCGTTGGCCTGCCCGCAAGGGATTCAACCTGGATCACCTTCCTCCCTGCGCTCCTGTCTTAAGGCTTCTCTGCAGAGATCTCCGGTTGTCAGCGGAGATCTTTTTTCATGCCCAAAAGATCCATCAGATCCGACCTGCTTGCCCGTCGCAAACATTTGGCGGCGGAGACCTGCCTGAGCCTTAGCCTACAGATTCAGCGCTTCCTGCTGCAGACCCTGGAGTTTCAGTCGGCGACGGTTATCGCGCTCTACAGTCCGGTGTTCAACGAAGTCTTTACCGAAGAGATTTTGCGTGAATCTCTGGCCGGCGGCAAGCAGGTACTTTATCCTCGAGTTCGAGGCTGCGAGCTTGAATTTGTTCGAATCGCCACCATCCACGAGTTGATGCCGGGGAGTTTCGGTGTTCTGGAACCAACCGGCTCGGAAATCCTTTTACCCGGACAAATCGACATGGTTGTGGTGCCGGGCGTGGGTTTTGACCGGCGGGGCGGGCGGCTCGGCTATGGCAAAGGCTTCTACGATCGTGCTCTGAAGGCCTTCGATCGGCCCGGATGTCTGGTCGGCCTGTGTTTCGAACTGCAACTGCTCGAGACACTTCCGGTCGAAAGCCACGATGTGCGGATGGACATGCTTATTACGGAACAGGGGCGCTACGATTGCGCGTAAAGACTCTGGCCCGCTAGCTTGTGTCCATCCGGAAACTCCGGATAGACACAGCGCAGTTTTCATATGGGAAACGAGCAATTTTTCTTTGTGGCAAGGAAATCAAAGGGTTGCGCGGAGGCGTACATCGGTACGCCGCACATTTCCACAGGATAGAGGAAATGGACAGCCCCTGGCTGCCCGAAGGGCGAGGGCCAGGGATGGTCCGA
>PWVL01000004.1 GCA_003561875.1 Desulfuromonadales bacterium
ATGGCAGAACGCTACGCCATTGAGGACGCCGTATGGCCTACCGTCAAGCATGGCAAGGAGCATATCAAGCCAAACCATGTTTTCCTCGAAGTGCGCAAATCAACAGCACAAGAGCTTGGCATTATCGCCGCGCCTTACGACGGCACAGAAGCTGACGCGCTCAAGGTCGCCAAGGGCCTAAAATACTATGCCACGGAAAATATCCCGGGTGCCTCTATGCGGCAGAGCCGCCAAGGGGCACTTGACGCACAGGGCAAGCCGGCTTTCGCTTTTGCGCAAGGTGAAGGCGTGACCGAGATGGTTAAGGTCGAAGGGGCACAGCAAGACGTAGATCCCTTTGCCGGCCCGACCGAAACGGAAATCCTCGCCGCCGAAGCGGACGCCGACGATATTGAGCGCAACGCCAAAACCGCTGAAACCCTGGTCATTGACGGACACAAGAAGAAAGCCACGGTCAGCGCCAACAGAGCCGCACACGGATGGTATCTGGATGCCGGATACGATGCGCAATCGGTTGTTGCTGCCTTGCGCAAGTTTGCACAGGGCGCGAAACTGACCGACCGCCAGCAGCAGATTGTTGATGCCTGGCAGGAGAACAACCGCCGACTTGAAAACACCTTCACCGGAGATGCTTTTGTAGAGGCGGATTACGAACCGGGTTGGGACGAAACGCAGAGAAAGATCAGCGACGCTTTTGAAGCCGCCAAACTGGTTGATGAAAATGCAGCCGTTGCTATCATGGAGAAGGAAGGCACCGACGCCGAAGTCTTGCGCCAGCTTACGATGCTGGCCGAAAGGGGGAAAGATGGGCAAAGGAGCGAAGGAAGTCCTAGCGCGGAAGATGAAGGACAAGCAGACCGGGCACGTTCCGAAGAAGAAAGAGTCCTCACCGAGCAAACCGAAGCCGGAGAACAAATAAAGTTCTTTCCCACGCCGCCTACCTTTGGCAAGAAGCCGAAGCCGGCCGGGGAGAATGTCACCACTCTGGCAATGGAGGATGAAGCGGCTATAGCCGCTGATGACGCCAAGCAAACAGCCATGTTTGAAGGCGAGAAGCGCGAACCTGTCACTCTAATCAAAACACCAGATGGACGCTTTGCCTTTGTCGGGAAGGTTCCTACGGATCTTTCCGTGGCATACGAAGACGGCTCTCCCATCAGCGAGTCTGACTATGTTGAACTGCGCCGAAGCAGCATTCCGGCTATGCTGAGAAGGCAAAAAGGAATCAAGAACCTGGCGTGGGATACGGCAGAAGAGGCCCGGGACTTTGCCGCTTCCAAGGGATACTCTGTCCGCAACTTTGAGCAGTTTGCGGCCAAACCCGAAACCACGTCGCGCATTGAGGACGAGTTGGCAGGCATGGACCTTGACGCGCTTTCCGAGCGGATTGACGAGAGGGCTGAGGCCGCAGCGCCCGAGATGACCCTGCTTGAAGCCCGCAACCTACTGATTGACTTGCGGACCCAGCTTGAGGATCAGGGCTCGACCGTTGATGATCGTCTTTTGCAGCGAGTTCGGCAGACGGAAGCTTTGGTCAAAGACATGGAGGCGGAAGAGAAGGCCCGTGCTCAGGAAACGAAGACAACGACAGATCCAGCGCCGAAGTTTCTGCAAAAAGGTGATTCGAGGGCCGCTGGGATTGGTGATTTGGTCAGGGTAGGCACTCCAAGGCTCGTGGAAATTACCAACTTCCTTTTGAATCAGGCAGACGGGAAATCCTATGTTCTCTACAGGACCAGCCATACCCTCAACAAGCAGGGAGAATGGGTTAAGCGTGGCTACGAGGAAGGCTCTCGTCCGGCTTCCGCGAAAAAGTCTTTTAGTGAATGGCTGGGAATGACAGGCGTAGACCTGGACCCGCCCAAGCAGGCCCGTGCTCAGGGAACGAAAGACCAAGCACCTGTCGCTGGCGAGCCTTCATGGTGGAAGGAATCAACCGGCGCCGAACGCTACGATAAAATGCAGGCGGCTGGATTGCGAGGTAAAACCGGGGCGACGACTTGGAGCAGCTTGAGCTCCCAAGAACAGGCGACCCTGAACGCTCAATGGGGGCAAGCTCCGGCCCAAACCGCCTCTGAGATTGCCGCTGATGCCCTAAAGCATGGCGTCAAAGGCGTTACCGAGGCCATGAAAGGGCTTTCGGAACTGTTCGGCGGAATTGACACAATCAAGAGCTTTCCGTCTGGTGTTGATCCGGATACCTACGCCAAGGCCAAACCACACTTTGAAAAAGCTTTCAGCGAGTTCCGGGCCGCAGGGAAGGGTGTCAACGACTTTATTGACTTCATCCTGAGCCATTTCAGCGCCAAGATCAAGCCCTACCTGATGCACTTCTTCGCAGAGAAAAAAGGGCTTGCCGATACCCAGTCGGTAGCGGCGAAGATTGCCGACCATGTAGAGCAAAGTATCGCCAACAAGACTCCCTTGACCTGGCAGGCGCTGTTCAAGGTGGCTGATGAAGCCTACGGAGGAACGCAGGCTGAAGGGAAATACACCGTCAAAGATGCTTACGACGCCATGGAGTTGGGCATCAACAAGGTTATTGCCAAGACCAAAGCCTTTGATCCCAGCAAGGGCGACGCGCAACATGCTCAGAAGGTTGTGGCCGATCTCGAAGCCCTGTTGGAGTTGGTGCCGACACAGACCAAGCGCACTGCCGAAACAGACGAGTTTCAGCAGTTCTCGACGCCTCCGACCTATGCGTATGTGGCGAATTGGGTGGCTAATATCGGCAAAGGAGAGACGGTCCTGGAGCCGTCTGCCGGAGTCGGTGGTCTGGCGGTCTTTGCGAAGAATGCCGAAGCGACCGTCATTACCAACGAATTGTCGCCACGTCGGGCTGGTGTGCTGAAAGAGATGGGCTTCGATCAGGTTCATACGGAAAATGCCGAGCACCTGCACGCTATCCTGGGCAGTTCGGTTCAACCGGATGTTGTGGTGATGAACCCGCCGTTTTCCGCAACGGCCGGCAGGATTGAAGGACAGCGCCGGACTTCTATCGGAGCACGACATATTGAGCAAGCCCTGCAAATGCTTAAGCCTGGCGGTCGCTTGGTGGCGATTGTCGGCAAAGGCATGGCGCATGACGCTCCGGCGTTTCGCTCGTGGTGGAATCAGATCGGTAAAGAATACGATGTCCGGGCCAATATCGGCATGGACGGGTACGGATACCGAAAATACGGGACAACTTTTGACAATCAGTTGCTTGTCATTGATAAGGCGCCGCCGCGTGGTAATGTTATAACAGGGAATGTGCGGAATATCGCAGAAGTTCCCTCTCTTCTCGAAGGGGTGCGCAATGATCGACCGCAAATGGCTCAAGATGCAGGAAAAAGAACGGTCTCACCCGCTCAACGTCCTGGCCCAAAAATTACTCAAGAAGGCGAAGCAGGACGTGGACCCGATCTACCTGGCAGTGTTCCAACTGATGCAGTGGGGCCTGGAAGAGGGACTGCAACTTCAGACGGAACATCAGACGGAGATACTGCGGGGGTTCGTGGACAACCTGCTGTACAGGGCAAGACCCGACAGGGCGATGCACTACCTGACACATCTACAAGAGACGGGCGAAGTAAACCTGACGGCATCCGACCTGCGGACTTACAAGAATCCACTGAACGCGGCGTCGCGCCTGCTAGACCATCTCGTCTTGCAGATGACGGCAGACCCGGACATTCCGTTCCCGCCAGAGACGCCACCAGTGTAGATCCGCTTAGCGATACTGTTTTCGAGTCGTATCGACCGCAGGAACTTAGCATTCAGGGCGCCCAACCGCACCCTGGCACCCTGGTACAAAGCGCCGCCCTAGCGACGGTCAACCCGCCTAAAGCGACGTATGTTCCCAAGCTTCCCGCCGAGGTTGTATCCAAGGGCTGGCTTTCTGATGCACAACTTGAAGCGGTAACATATGCCGGTCAAGCCCACGAACAAATGAACCGGGACGGTACGCGCCGAGGCTTTTTTATCGGTGACGGCACAGGTGTCGGCAAGGGCCGCGAGCTTGCTGGAATCATCCTGGACAACCAGATGCGTGGACGGAAAAAGGCTGTTTGGCTTTCGGAGAGGGCCAAGCTGGTCAACGATGCCCGCCGTGACGTTTCTGCTTTGGGAATGGATAAAGACTCCGTTTTTCAGGTGAACAAAACAAAGCTCGGGGCATCTATCGCCAATAAGCAAGGCATTTTGTTCTCGACGTACTCTACGCTGGGATCTGGTCTTGAAGTGACCGGTGCCGGTGACTTGAAAGGCAAGGAAGGAAAGAAGTCGCGCTTAGACCAGATTGCGAAGTGGCTTGGCCCGGACTTTGACGGGGTTATCGTTTTTGACGAAGCCCACAACATGCAGAACAACTCTACACAAAAAGGCAAAAGAGGGCAGAAAAAACCCTCTACAATGGCATTGGCGGGACTTGAGCTGCAACGACTGTTTCCCAATGCTCGAATTGTCTATGCGTCGGCAACCGGGGCGACCAGCGTGGATGCCCTGACGTATGCAGCCCGGTTGGGATTGTGGGGTGAAGGAACGGCCTTTGGCGACCGACAGCAGTTTGTCGCAGAAATCAAGTCGGCCGGACTTGCCGCCATGGAACTGGTGGCGCGAGACCTCAAGAGCATGGGTTCTTATATCGCCCGGACCCTCGATTATAGCGACGTAACGTTCGGGCGCATTGAACACAAACTGACCAAAGATCAACGGCAAGTCTACGAAACCCTGGCTCATGCGTGGCAGACGGTTTTGCAGAACATTCACGACGCTATTGCGGTATCGGAAGGTGGGCCGAAAGCGCGGCAAACCGCCTTGGGACAGTTTTGGGGAACGCATCAGATGTTTTTTAACCAGGTCATCACGGCGATGCAGATGCCTTCCGTGATCGAGGCGATCAAAAAGGACTTGGCTCGCGGAGATGCTGTTGTTTTGCAACTGGTCAATACCAACGAAGCGGCACTGAATCGCCAACTCGCACAGGTTGACGATGCCACAGACCTGAACGACCTGGATCTAACTCCGCGTGAAATGCTGATGCAATATCTGGAGAAGTCGTTTCCGGTCAAGCAGTTCGAGAAATATGAAGATGCCGACGGAAACATTCGGATTCGCCCGGTCGTGGATTCCAAAGGCAACCCGGTAGACAATCCGCGTGCCGTAGCGATGCGAGAAAGACTTCTGGACGAGTTGGGCTCCCTCAAGGTTCCTGACGGCCCACTGGAAATGCTTCTGGATGTTTTCGGTCCAGACCAAGTGGCTGAGGTAACAGGTCGGTCGCGCCGACTGTTGCGGGACGAGTCCGGCCAAACCAGGGTAGACAAATGGAGTGACGCAAAAGCTACGGCAGACGCCAATGCCTTTATGAATGACAAGAAACAGATTCTTGTTTTCTCGGATGCGGGCGGCACGGGCCGTAGCTATCATGCCGACAAGACAGAAAAAAACCAGAGACACCGGGTACATTATCTCTTGCAGCCGGGCTGGCGGGCAGACAAGGCCGTTCAGGGATTTGGCCGGACACACCGCACCAATCAGGCCAGCGCACCGCATTATGCCCTGGCTACCACCGACCTTGAAGGACAGAAGCGATTTGTTTCGTCTATTGCGCGTAAACTGGCGCAGCTTGGCGCCCTGGTGCATGGACAGAGAGACACGGCCAGTCAAGGCATGTTCAGCGAAAAGGATAACCTAGAAAGCGTCTATGCCACGGACGCTCTGGAAAACTTCTTTACGGACTTGTATCGGCAAAACATTGACGACATGCGCTTTGCTGAAGTCGTTGAGCAGTTGGGTTATGGAATGCGGGAAGCGGAAACTGGCGAGCTCAGAACCCGTCTCATCGACGAAAACGGCAACTTCAACACGGGCAAGATTCCCGAAGTGCCCAATTTCCTGAACCGCATTCTTTCCCTGACGCCTGATATGCAGAAGAAGGTGTTTGGAGAGTTTTATGCCCGCATGGAGCAACGGGTAGAAGCGGCAGAACTGGCAGGCACTCTGGATGTCGGCATGGAGACCCTTAAAGCCGACAAGACCGAGACGAAGCAGGAACAGACCGTTTACGAACACAAGGAAAGCGGCGCTCAAACCAAATACGTCGAACTGGAAGTCTCTCACAAAGCTGAGTTTGTTCCGTTTGAAACCGTGGAGAAAGCGCCTAAGCTTGTGGGCTTTTACCGCAACCTGAGAAGCGGCCGCTTGTGGGCGGTACAAAACTACGGCACCAAAACGCTGAGCAGCGGACAGATCATCAACCAATATCGCCTA
>PWVL01000089.1 GCA_003561875.1 Desulfuromonadales bacterium
TCGCTGGCGGTGCCGACAATAATGCGGTCCGGGCGCATGAAATCATCGATGGCCGCCCCTTCCTTGAGAAACTCGGGATTGCTGACCACGTCAAAGGCCACCTGCACCCCCCGCTTCCGCAATTCCTCATCGATGGCCTGCTGGACCTGCTCGGCGGTGCCGACAGGAACCGTCGATTTGTTCACCACTACGGCATAATTCTCGAGATTACGGCCGATCTCACGGGCAACGGCCAGTACCTGACTGAGGTCGGCTGAACCATCCCCATTGGAGGGCGTGCCCACACCAATAAGGTACAGATTCGAGTCCTGCATGGCGTCGACCAGTGAGGTGGAAAAACGCAACCGTTGTTCCCGAATATTGCGCTCCACCATCACCTCCAGACCCGGCTCGTAGATAGGGATGCGGCCTTCTTTCAGGGCGAGAATCTTTTTCGGATCGGCGTCCACGCAGGTCACGTGATTGCCCATTTCGGCAAAACAGGTGCCGGTAACCAGGCCCACATATCCCGTACCAATAACTGTGATATTCATTTTTATCCTGATCCGGTTAAAAAAAGCTTTTCAATAAAAAAACACAACCGGAATTCTTTTCCGGCAGACCTTCAGAGATGGTTTTCCAGCCGTGGCAGGGACGCCGCCAGGTCACTTCGCAGGATTTCGGCCCGGTGCCCGTCGCTGCCGAAACACCGATAAAGACCCTGATCCAGATGGACTCCGGCCCGGCGCTCGATGATCTCACCGTAACGTCCGGCGAAACTGGGCAGATTGCCCTGAAACAGACACCCCATGTCGCGCAGTTCCCGCACAAAGGAAAAGCAACCGTCTTCACCTGCATTCCACCACCCGAATTGAGCGAGACGATCACGCAGCGAAGGGCTGTGATAAAGGGAGGGGCTCCGTTCCGGATGGGCCAGTAGAGGAAGCAGACCCCGTTGCCGGATATGGAGAATATTTTGCCGAATCAATTGTTTTGGCGTTTTCCGGGGAGCTTCCACCAGCAGCAGGCGGCTGTCACCCAGACACTGGGGCCGGTCGAGAAGCACCGGCAGATATTCATCCAGAGCATATTCCATGCCGGGACTCAGAATCAGAGGAATTTCCGCCTGACGCAATGCCCGTTGAAGAATGGCGACGGCCCCCTGTACCTGGGACGGCCGGTTATCGTAGCGGCCGAGCAGGCAATGGGGCGTGCAATAGACCTGGCGAAAACCCGCCGAAGCCAGTATGCGAGCCATTTCCAGTGACTCGTCCAGGGTTTCGGGACCGTCGTCCAGGCCGGGAAGTATATGACAGTGCCAGTCAATCATCGGGAGTTACAGCCCCGTTGTGTTTTGCTCCATACGACCCCGGCGGCTGCAAGTTGTAACAAACAACGTGCAGCTTGACAAGCAAAATAATAAAATGCTCATCTTTCCTATCCTACAGGGCTTCGATCTTGATCCAGAGGATGCGTTGCCGCTGCAGGCTGCTGGTCCGCCAGGCCAGGATAGCGCGGGAAACCTCGTCCCCTTCCCGCAGTTCCGAACCCAGGTCGACCCAGGTACCGAGGGGCACTCGCAGGGTGCTGCTCAACTCCCTCAGTTCCACCGGAGACGGCAGTCCCAGAGTGCGGGGACCAACCTGCTGCAGGCCCTCCAGGTGAGGTCTGATTTCAACGGTGGCAAAACCCTCTTCCAGGATCGGACGGACCCAGAAGCCGGAATTGAGGGCCTGAAAGTCGAGTTCCTGTTCAAAGGCGGCATAACGACCGGTCAGAACCCGCATATTCCGCACATAAGGCAACATCTCTCCCACCAGCAGAAAGCCTTCGCTACCGTCCTTGAGACGCAGACTCTGGGTCACCTGCTCGCCCACATTGCCAAGGTGTCGGGTACCATCCGCTATCTTCGCTGCCGAGCCGGTTCCGGTCACAGTTCCACCCGCCAGCCCGTCGCGACTGTCCTGACGCAGACTGACCCGCAGCATGGCCGGCGGCACATCCAGTTGTTCCAGCACTTTTTCGACCACATGGATATCCGCCGGGGATGCGTTGACGATCAGGCGGTTTTCCCAGGCGCTGACCCGGCCCTGACCTTCAAGGACCTCGCGCAGAGCCGGCAGAATCCGTTCCGCGGAAATATGTTTGAGAGTGATGACCTTGATTTCGGCCGCACAGGGCACCACCAGGAGTCCCAGCAGCAACACCAGCAGCATCAGGATGCGCGTTGTTTGGTTCACCATGTTTTCCCTTTGGAGACATGAAAAGTTATGGTCGCATAAAATGTTACGCCACTATAGCAGTCTCCTATCGGCTCACAAACCCCTTTTGTTAATTCATTATTGCCCTGTGCCTCAAGGAATCAGAAAAGGCCCGCACATTGGGTGTGCGGGCCTTTATTGAAAAAAAGCGTATGCCTGTTGCTGATTGCGGCGGACCGTACCTCAACGCTACCGGCTGTGCGGCCACCGCCTGTGGTGGACTCGTGACGTGAGCGCTCCCCGTCGTCAGAAGGAGACTTCCGCCGTTTCCATGGCCAGCAGATCCAGATGCAGCTTGCGATGCCGCAGGACCTCCCCCTCAACCACCAGGATCTTGCAGACTTCGGCCACCTGAAAACTGGCCGCGGCCCCCGGAGTGAAGGAAGGATTGCCCAATTGCTTCTCCATGCCGGGGCTGTCATCGGCCTGCCCGTACAGTTTCTCCATCACCGTATCACCGGGGAACTGGGTACTCACCTGACCGTACCAACCGGCAATGGCGCCATGTACCAGGGGAATATCGGCCTCTCGGCATACCGCATCCAGAATTTTGCGGGTGGCGACATTGTCCACGGCATCCACCACCACCTGGGAACCGGCCACCAACTCCGGACCATTTTGCCGGTCAAAGTATTTCTCCACGGCCACCAGGGTGACGGCAGGGTTAATCTCGTTGACCCGGGCTTTAGCGGCCAGTGCCTTGGAATGGCCCAGCAACCGGGGGGACGACAGCAATTGCCGGTTAAGGTTGTGCTCCTCAAACACATCGGCATCCACGGCGACAATCCGACCGACGCCAAGACGGGCCAGCTGCTCGATGACGTAACCGCCCAGACCGCCGCAGCCAATCACCACCACAGTGCTGCGAAACAGCTGTAATTGCTGAGAGATATTCAACATGTCGCGGTTGCGCTGATACCGGGCCGGAAGCCATCCCCCTTCCAGCATGATTGCCTCGACATCGGCAAGGGTGCTGTTGAACTTTTCTGCGGCGGCGACCTGATTTTTCCAGGAAACCAGATCCCCGGTGGCCCTGGCGGCAACATACTCCAGCAATGACTTCATTTTCCACTCCCCGAATAAAGAGTCCTTATCGACGCCGGCAGTTGATTAAGCGCCGGGTCGATACCTTGTGATTGTTCAAGCTTCAGCACAGAACCAGAGCCCCATGAGAGACAGTCCGGCGCACTGCTGACAAAGCCATCCGTTTCGATTCTGTAGTTCCTGAGTTTGTTTGTCAAGTTTATGAAGAAAAACGGGCGCCGTAGGTTGTTGCCGAATACAACCTTGGCTTCTGCACTTTATGCAAATAAAAAATCCAAAAAACCCGACATGGACACTGTTAATTATATCGTTGCCGCCGGGTCGCTTTCTATGGTAGTGCTTCTTTAGAGTTTTTGCGAATCCCTTCTGATTCGATCGCTTTTTTCCATCCGGTGCGGGCAACGCCGTTATTTATTCCTGCAACAGGAGACACCATTGAGACTTTCGACCAAAAGCCGCTACGGCCTGAGAGCCCTTTTCGACATGGCCTACAATGCGGGCAATCTGCCCATTCAGGTCAAGGAAATTTCCCGTCGCCAGAACATATCGCCTCGCTATCTCGAACAGATTTTTCAGCGTTTCAAAAAAGCCGGAATCCTGAAAAGCAAAAAAGGTCCCCAAGGAGGTTACTTTCTGGCCAAAAGACCGGAAGAGATAACTGTTCAGGCTGTTATGGAGGCCGCCGAGGGCGATACCCTACTGGTCGCCTGTACCTGCGACAACACCGGCGAGGGGGAGTTGTGCGAGCTTGACGGCAACTGCGTGACCCAGCAGGTCTGGAAGGAAGCCGCCGACCTGCTGCACGATTATTTTTCCGGTTTGAACCTCAAAACCCTCTGTGAACGGGGTCAGGCCCTGGGTCTCAAGCGGGAATCAAACCATAAGTTCATGTACTATATCTGAAAGCCTTCTTCTCCGGCAGTCCCGGGGCGGCTTTGCGTTTTCTGCCGGCCCCACACTCCAGCCCCGCAACGGACGCATGGTGCAGCAAAAGCCGGTCTGCCAGAATAAAACCGAGGTCCTCCAGAACCGGCCGTTTTGATCATGAGGCTTTTTGTCATACCCTGCCTTGGATTTACGCTGTACAATCACCGGAATGCTGTTTGCATGTTTTACTTCTATTATTCAGATCGATTCGGTCTCAGGAGGTTTGACCCCCATGAGTGATTGGAAACGTTTTATCGCCGATCCGGTTATTGCCTATTTTTCCATGGAGATAGGTGTCAGCAACGACATCCCCACCTACAGCGGTGGCCTCGGCATTCTGGCCGGGGATACCATTAAAGCGGCTGCGGATCTGCAGTTACCCATGGTGGCGGTAACTTTGATCAGCCGCAAAGGCTACTTTCAGCAGAGTATCGACGAGGAGGGGTGGCAGCGTGAAACGCCAAACGAATGGTTTCCCGAGAAAACCCTGGAACTCCTGCCGGTCAAGGCTCTGGTCTCGGTGGAACAGCGGGACGTCAAGGTGCAGGCCTGGCTCAAATGCGTGAAGAGCCCCACCGGAGGAGAAGTTCCGATCCTGTTTCTGGATACGGACATGGACAGCAACGACCCGCAGGATCGAACCATTACCGACCATCTCTACGGCGGCGACAATGCCTACCGGCTGAAACAGGAAATCATTCTGGGCATGGGCGGTTACCGTATTCTGGCCGGGCTCGGCTTTCGGGTTCGTAAATATCACATGAACGAAGGGCACGCCAGTCTGCTGACTCTGGATCTGCTCAATCGCACCCGCAGGCCGGTGGAGGACACCTGGGATGAGCGCGACTCCTGGGAACCCCATCGGGTGGTTCAGCAGTGCGTGTTTACCACCCACACTCCGGTAACCGCCGGACACGACCGGTTTCCCTACGATCTGGTGCAGCGGATTCTGGGTGATGAAATTCCCCTTTATCTGCTTCAGGAACTGGGTGGCAGAGGCGAACTCAACATGACGCGGCTGGCCCTTAATCTCAGCCGCTTCGTCAACGGGGTCGCCAAAAAACACGGTGAAGTCTCCCAGGCCCTGTTTCCCGGCTACGAAATCCACGCTATCACCAACGGCATTCATCCCTTCACCTGGGCTTCGCCCCATCTGGTCAAGCTGTTTTCCCGCTACCTGCCGAGTTGGGGAACCGAGCCCGAATTGCTGGTGCGGGTGGACACCATTCCGGATGCGGAACTCTGGGAAGCCCACCTCGGCGCCAAAGCCATGCTGTTTCAGTACATTGCCGAAACCACCGGGGTCAGCCTCGACCCGGATCTTCTGACCATAGGTTTCGCCCGCCGGGTGGCCACCTACAAACGGGGCAATCTGATCTTCACCGATCTGGAACGACTGTTGCGGATCGGCAAGGGCAGAATTCAACTGGTTTTTGCCGGCAAGGCCCATCCACAGGATCAGCCCGGTAAGGAAATCATTCGCAACATCATCAATGAGATCAAACAGTTGCAGGGCAAGATCGACATTGTCTACCTGGAAAACTACGACATGGAACTGGCGACACTGCTGATTCCCGGGGTGGATCTGTGGCTCAACAATCCCTTGCGGCCCCTGGAGGCCTCAGGCACCAGCGGCATGAAGGCAGCCCTGAACGGGGTACCCAATTTCAGTGTGTTGGACGGCTGGTGGATCGAGGGCCATATCGAGGGGGTGACCGGCTGGTCCATCGGCCCTCCGCCCCTCGGCAATTCCATCGACCAGAATCACACCGATGAGGACGTAAGGGACCTGTACGAAAAACTGGAGAACACGATCATTCCCCTTTTCTACGAGGACCGGCCGGGCTGGATCCGGGTGATGAAAAACGCCATCGGCAAGAATGCCTACTATTTTAATACGCTGGTGATGATGCGCCGCTACGTGGCCGAGGCCTATTTCCGCTGATAATGGAAACAGCGCTGGGCTATCAAAAGGTTGACGGCACCGGAACCAGCCGTTAAGATGCCGCGAATTCCTACCCGATCAGGATCCGTTCATGCATATTCAGGATATTTTTGCCGCTCATCCCACCACCTTTTCCTTTGAGTTTTTCCCGCCCAAAACGGACAAGGCCGCGGAACGACTCTACGCAACCATTCGTCAGCTGGAAGCTCTCAAACCGCATTTTACCTCGGTCACTTACGGTGCCGGCGGATCGACCCGCGAACGCACTCACGAACTGGTCATGCGAATTCACCGGCAGACCGCCCTGGATCCGATTCCTCACCTGACCTGTGTCTGCAGTTCCGAAGAAGAAATCCATCGTATCCTGACCTGTTATGCCGAGGCGGGCATCAGCAATATCCTCGCCCTGGCCGGTGATCCGCCTCCGGACCGACCCGGCTACGACCGCATGCAGGATGCTTTTCCCCGGGCCGCCGATCTGGTGCGTTATATTCGCCGTTTCAACGACGCCGGACGCCATCCCGATTCTCGGGGATTTGGAATCGGCGTAGCCGGTTTTCCCGAAGGGCACCCGGCCACCCCCAACCGGTTGCTGGAAATGGATTATCTGAAGGCCAAGGTCGACGAGGGTGCGGACTACATCTGTACCCAGTTGTTTTTCGACAACCGGGATTTCTACGATTTTCGCGAGCGCTGCCTGCTGGCCGGCATCACCGTGCCGATCATCGCCGGGATCATGCCTATCACTTCCGTAGACGGCATGCAGCGCATGGCCGATCTCGCCGGTGGCACCCGCTTTCCCGCCGCCCTGCTGCGCGCGGTACAACGCTGCCAGGATGACCCCGAGGCGGTCCGCAACATGGGCATTCACTGGGCCACGGAACAATGCCGTGATCTGCTCGACCACCAGGTTCGGGGGATTCATTTCTACACCCTCAATCACTCGGACGCCACTCGGCGCATCTTCCTGTCTCTGGGCCTTAACCGCACGCAAAAAACCGCCTGACATATCCCTGCCAGGCGGTTTTCATTCCCCTTCACAAGCTCAGATTTTCCCGCTGTGCGGCACCGAGTCGCAGCTGAACAGCGCCGAAAAGCTCAGGGATTTCTGCGCTGAAAACCCTTCATGGCGGCCAGCCGCCAGAAGTTCAGTTCCCGGGCCGGAACACCGGCCAGTTCACCAAAATTGCGGGCTGCAGCGGCATCAAAACGCCACAGGGGATAGGGCAACCCGCCTACTAGCCGATTAAAAAATACCGCCCATAACAGCAACAGGACCACCGCAGAACCAATGCCGAGCAGATGCAGGGGGGTCTCGAAATAACCCAGCGCCGCGATCAAAGCCGATGAAACAGCGGGGGGATGGACGCAGTTGGCGACCGCCATCAGCAGGCAGGCCAACCCCACGGAGCAGGCCACCACCACCTCCCGCTGCCAGTTGAAGGCGGAACCGGCTCCAAGAAATTCGAGGGGGAACAGTCCCGCCATCAGCCACAGACATAACAGCCCGGTGGCCACGGCCATAAAGTGGGCCAGCAGAACATTGCGCGGGCTCGCCTGCTCGGACATGGGGGTATAAAACAGGATGAAGGCCGAAGGACCGAGTTGGGGGAAAAGCAGCGGCAACCGGGTGAGAGAGGCCATAACCGAAAGGATGGCCAGTGCCGTACCGCCGGCAAAAAACAGGAAAAACAGGAACAGGAAACGGCGGTGCCGGCTGTTCTGCAACACATAGCTGAGTTGATGCCGGGTTATGGTCAGGATGAGCCGGTAAAGACGACTTTGTTGAGGCGGAACGGAGCGTTCTTTCATCACGGACCCTCTTTTTCGGACGCGACACACTGTTCGAGCCCATCCAGCAGAGTCGTTATGGGAGTCACAGGCAGGGACAGCAGATCGTGAACTTGCTCCATGAACTCTCGCGTTTGCTCTGCGACGCGCAACAACTCGTCAGCAGAAAAACCGAGCCAGTTTGTTGCCTCATCCCGGAAAACCTCAAGCAGGGGCAACCTTACCCGGCTCACACTGGGGAGCAGGGAGGCCACGGCCATCGGCGCCACCAGCGTATCGTCGAGACCGATCTTCCTCAATTCGCTGCGACTCTGGGCATGAAAAGCCAGACAGCACACCACTTCGTCGGGGAGTCCCCAGGATTGCAGAATCCAGGCGCCGGCCTGGGCGTGGTCCCAGCCAAAATGCTGCCGTTCGATTTCGGCCAGGGAACGATTGCCGTTCAAGTATTCGGCAAAAACCGGAGTGTAGTATTTGGGCCAGCCGTTGAGAAGCACCGGTAGCGCCAGGTCGGCAAGCAGCCCAACGGTAAAGACCTGTTCCAGATGGTCGCCATGGGATTTACTGGCCAGGATTCGGGCCAGCGCCCCGCGCAACAGTGCGTCAGTCCAGAAAATCGACAAACTGAACTCTCCGTAGACCGGCATGGGCAAGGCATCCATGGTCGCAAATGCCAGGGCCAGGGTGCGCACCTGATCGATGCCCAGCAGAGTCACGGCCCGCTTGACGCTGTCCACCGGAACCCGCAGCCCATAAAAGCAGCTGTTGACTGTCTTGACCACTTTGGCGGCCAGTCCGGGAGTGGAGGAGATCAACATGGTCAACCGATCCATATCCGGTTCCGAGCTGTTGATCTCGACCACCAGACGACTTACCGCAGCGGGCAAAGGCGGAATATCGGTTTTGCGAAACAGATAGCCGAAATCTCCTTGAGCCACCGCGGCGTGGCTGCGGATATTTTTGAATAATTCCTTCATGACACTGTTGCGAACCTCAAAAAACGGTGTTGACCCGAACCGGCAATATAAAGAAACAGGTTGTTCCGTTGCCGCAGGTTAGCCCTCCTGCCCCCGGCAACGGAACAACCTTACCGCAACGGGCAAAACTGCACAATCCCAATAGTGTAGCTGTGGTAGCCGACAAAACCCGGGTTCACATAAGCAGACCGTCGGCCCTCTTCCCGGCATAAACTGAGAAACGCGACTATTTCGTTTGACGGCATCCCCCAAGCCATTCTAATATGACGCCCTCCCTATGCAACCCCTTGGAAAAGAAAAGAAATCTCATGGAACTGGCGCTGGTTTCCATTCATATCGAAGAATCACCCCGTGCGGTTCCACTGGGAGCGGCCATGCTCGCCGCCGCCGTACAGCAGTCTTTGGGTGACAAGGTCAACACCTGCCTGGTTGACAGCACCCTGCAACAGGAAGTGCGGGAGAATCTGGCCCGGATTCTGGCCTGCCAGCCGCAGGTGGTGGGATTCTCCATCGCCGTCTGGAACCGCCACCGCGCCCTGGAAATCGCCCGCTGCCTGAAAGAAGATCATCCGGAAATTGTTCTTCTGGCCGGAGGCCCGGAGGTGACGGCCGACCCGGAATCCCTGCGCCAGACCGGTCTCTTTGACTATGTTCTGCCCGGCGAAGGGGAGCGCAAGATTGTTGCCGTGCTACGAGTTCTCCTTGGAGAAGACTGCACGGCTGGAAACGATTTTCAGGACGTGGATCTGGCGGAACTACCCTCTCCTTACCTGTCCGGGCTACTGCAGCCCGCCTCCGGATCCGGTGCCCTGTGGGAACTCTCAAGAGGCTGTCCCTACCGGTGCGATTTCTGCTTCGAGTCCCGGGGCAGCAGTGTCGTGCGACGCTTCCCCCTGCCGCGCATCCGCGCCGAACTGCGACAGTTCGGCAAGATGGGGTTTGGCGAGATCTTTGTCCTGGACCCGACCTTCAACTATCATCGGCAAACGGCCAAAGAATTGTTACGGCTGATGGTCAAGGAGGGACGAAACTTACGTTTCAGCCTGGAAATCCGCGCGGAATGCGTGGACCGGGAGATGGCGGAACTTTTTTCCCGGTTGGACTGTTCCCTGCAAATCGGTCTGCAGAGCGCTCACAGGGAGGTGTTGCGCCGGGTTCATCGGGACTTCGACCCGGAAGAATTCAGGGACAAGGTCTTGCTGCTCCACGAAGCCGGGGTCAGCTACGGATTTGACCTGATTTACGGTCTTCCAAGGGACAGTCTGAACGGTTTTCTCGCCAGTCTGGACTTTGCCCTGAGCCTGGCCCCCAATCACCTGGACATCTTTCCCCTGGCAGTGCTGCCCGGAACCCGACTGGCCGACAACGCCCGACGTCTGGGGTTGAACTCTCAGAACGAGGCCCCCTATCAGGTTCTCTCTTCCACCACGTTCAGCGCCGCCGATATGGCCCGGGCGGCCCGCGTGGCGGCCGTCTGTGATTTCTTCTACAACCGAGGCCGAGCGGTTCCCTGGTTCGGCCTGCTCCTTGACAGTCTGGGGCTGAGACCGTCGGAATTTTTCAGCCGACTGGCCGATTGGCTGCCTGAGACGATGCCGGAACAGCCCTTGGAATGGCAGAAAAATTTTGTCCGCCAGATGTTCCTGCTTCAGGAGCGGCCCGCCGAAGCCGACCTCTGTGCCGATCTGCTGAGCTATTTCGGCCTGGTCGAACCCCTGTTGGACGATTCACCCGAGATACCGCCGCCCCTGCAAAACGGCCTGACCCTCAATCCGGCCTTGCGGCTGGTCTATTTTCATCACGATCCGCAGCAACTGCTCCGCCATCTCGACGAGGGAGTCACGGATCTCCAGGAACTGGCTTTTTTTCTGACCCGGGTCGAGAGGGACTATTATTGCGGCATGGTCCATGGCAAGCTGGAAATCCATCCCTTGACCAGCGAGCAGAGTCGCCATCTGCACAACCTCGTAAGCGGCGCTCCGGCAATTTTGCCAGCCGAGTTTATCAATTTCGCCCTCGAGGCGGGCATCCTCATGGATGCCGCCGGGCCGAATCTGTCAGAAAGCCGCTAGCCTTCGGCGGTCACCGGACAGGCCTGCCGTCCCGCTGTTGCCGATTCGTGAACCTGGCAACAACGCTATCAACGGCCAAACCACTTCTTTTTGCTGCTGAAGGCAACCACCTGGTTGCGCCCGCGTTTTTTGGCCTGCAGCAGGGCGTGGTCGGCAAATCCAATGATTTCACTCTTTGAGTAGGGTTCCTTTACAGGAGACAGGGCATAAACACCGAAACTGGCCGTTATCCGACTGCGGTGATGAGCGTGCCTGAACTCATGGCGCATAACGACCTGTCGCAACTTCTCAGCCACCTTCTCCGCGCTGTCCAAATCGGTTTCCGGAAGAACCACCGCAAATTCTTCCCCGCCATAACGGGCAAACAGGTCGTACTCCCGCAGCGCGCTACGGCAGATATCGCAAAACTGCCGCAAAACCTCGTCGCCGGCCTGATGTCCGAAATTGTCGTTGAGCTTTTTGAAGTGATCGATATCCGCCAGAACCAGGGCCAGTGTATGCCCATGGCGCTGCGATCGTTTGATTTCCTGATCGAGAAAATTCTGAAAGTACCGGTGGTTGTAAGCCTGGGTCAGACCGTCGACGTTGGCCAATCGCTCCAGCAACTGATTCTTTTTTTCCAGCTCGACAGTAAGCATTTCGAGCTTGACGGTCTTTTCCACCAGGCTCCGGTTCATCTCTTCGTAACTGAGATTGAGGATGCTGAGTTCGGCGTTGGCGATCTGCAGAATTTCAAAAAGGGATTTCTGTTCGCCGATCTCCACATCAAAAAAATCCGCCACCTGGGCGATCTCTTCATGTATCGTTTCAATAAGACCGTCCAGGATGCCCTCATCGAGGCCGAGGGTCTGAACTGCGCACTTCGTAAACCGGTCAACGTACTGCCGAGGGTCGGAACAGTTGTAGGCCAGAGACAGCACTTCGGCCAGATGCACCACCTGACACAGGCGCTTGTGCTCGACACTCTCACTTTGGCAGGCTTGAGGATCGCCATGGTAGCGCAAAGCGAGGACCAGCGTTTCGGGAAAGCCCCAATGCCGTGCCACTTCGCTGCCGATGTAGGTATGATCGGCGCCGATCAGCCGAAGTTCGATCTGTTCCCGTTCCAGCGCCTCCTGTTTCAGGGTCTGTTCAACCAGCCGGTACTTCTCCGGATAAGCCCGCACCAGAATTAGCACGCCCAGATTCTGCAACAGACCCGCGACAAAAGCTTCTTCAGCCATCTCGGGGTCGACCGCCGCCATCAGACGACGGGCGATCACCGCCTTCCGCAAGGACTGAACCCAAAAATGGCTGAAGTCCATATCGCCGATCTGACGCCCGCGGGGTTGCAGAAAGGAAATGGACAGAACCAGGCTGCGAATTGCATGAGTGCCCAAAATAGAAGCGGCCTGCTGAATGGTGACGATGGACTGGGAAAAACCGTAAAAGGCCGAATTGACCACCTTGAGAATCTTGGCGGATAGAGAGATGTCTTTGGAAATCAAGGCGGCGATGTCGCTGATGGTGGTATCCTCTCGCGCGGTGAGAGTGATCAGCCGCGAAGCGACGGAAGAGAGGGTTGGCAGGGCGTCGGATTGCAACACGTGTTCAAGAATGGCTTGTTGGTTCATAAAAACCCCTTTCAACAGTCCGTTAGTGGACTACGGCAAAGGTTCCGGACTGCCCTGAAGTGTCACGCAAACGATCAAATCTCCTGTTCAAGCTCCTGGACCGGAGTCCGGCCTTGTGCTTGCCTTCCGCTAAACGGGTGATTCAGAGTTTCGAGAAGGGTCCGGGCCGCACTCAGACTTCAGAAAAGCTTTCGCCTGCGTCCGATTGTGGATGTGCCCCTCAATCTCCTGACGGCGCAACCGCTCCAGACAGCGCCCGACATCCCGGCCCTGAACAGACATATAGCGGCGTATCCAGTCGCCATTCACAAGAGCAGGCACCCTGCCGTCGATCTGGTGCTGGTCCAGGGCATCGAGAAAGGGGTACATATGCTGCGCCGCGTCCTCAAACGGGATCATTAAACGCAGCGCAAGAAAGCACAGGGCCAAACGGGGTTCACCGGCGAGATCCTCGCTCCATAAAGCCCTGCCCCGGTGAGTCCCGGGGGGTTGCAGCAGCCGACCGGGCTCCTCGTCCGTGAGGTCCAGTAGGCCACAGACCGCATTCTGTACCGCACGACCACAGCGCAGAGCCTGCAACACCGGCCGGGCCGCAGCGATTCCCTGCCCTCGAAACCAGGCAGCCAGTTTGAAAACCAGCGCTCGCGACACCCCCTGCTCCAGTTCCTGATGAAAAAACTCTCGAAACCAGGAGCAGCGGTGGCTTCGGCAAAGAAACCGCAGCCAGCCCTCGGCCCGATCCAAAAAATCCAGGCCGGTTTCGTCCAAAAGGCCATCCTGCCGGCCCAACAGGGTCAGCAGCCCCATTTGCTGCAGAGCATCCAGTCCTGCGCGGATCGGGGTTGTCGAGAGGATCAGGGCCAATTCGTGGCGAATCCGCTCGGAAGCCACGCCATCAAGTCCAGGAGCAGCACGCCGCATGGTGGAGAGAGTTTCGGCTTCAATGGACAATTGCAGGGTGAGGGAATGACGGAGACCCTTGAGAACACGCAGCGGATCGTCGAAAAGCACCGTGGCGGAGCACTGCCGCAGTACTCTTCGATTCAAATCCTCACGCCCGCCGAGAGGGTCGTGAAGGGCGCCGAGCCGCCCGTCCGGACCCAAGGGTGCGGCCATCGCGTTGATGGTGAAATCACGCAGAGCCAGGTCCGCGTCGATATCGGGGCCGCGAAACGGGGCAAAATCACAGACAGCCCCCGATGGTCCGTCGGCAAACACGACCCTGTTCTGACTTCTTGCGGCATCCAGCATGAACCAATGCCCGCCCAGGGCGGCGGCCAGGGCTCGGGCCATGGGTCCGGGGTCCGCAGCCGTGGCGAAATCGAAATCCCGGGTCTGTCGATTGTCAAGGGCGTTGCGCAGGGCCCCGCCGACCAGAAAGCAGGCGCTCCGCTTCGACAGCAGACCGGAAAGAACCGGAAGAATGCGGTTGTGAATGAGACTCTGTTCCAGGGCAGGCAGGCTCATGAAACCTCGGTTCGAAACCTCCCCAAGGGGGATTTCGTTCCCTCAGGAAAGATCGCAGACCGCTTGATGAATCAGGTTGAACAGCTCCGCAATATCCTCAACGGCAATACAGGAAAAAGCGATGCGCAGATCAGTGCTGTTGATGGCGATGGTACCGACCCCATAATGATCGAGCAAATGCAGGCGCAACTGCTCGGCATCAACGGACTTGAGCTTCAGGCACATGAAATAGCCCGAATTGAAGGGATAATAGTCCCAGGAGGCGTCATATTTGCCGCTGTCCAAAACCTCTTTGGTGCGAAGCGCCCGCTGCTTGAGAATCTCATATTTCTGCTGTTTCTGTGCTGTGAAATTCGCCGACTGCAGCGCCTCGATGACAAAAGTCTGGGACGGATGAGGACAGTTGGAAATGGTGCCGCGAATGCTGCCCATGACTTTTTTATTGAGGGCTTCAAGAAGAGCTGGGCTGCCGTTTGAGGAACCGTCGGCCAGGGTGATGAAACCGGTTCGGAAGCCCCAGGCAAATTCCTCCTTGGTGGCACCGTCCAGTTTGATGGCCAGCAGATTCGGGTGGCGATTAGCCAGTTGCCCAAAAAGGGACTCCTTTAACGACTCCTCGTAAAACAGGCCGAAGTAGGCATCATCCGCCACAACCACCAGAGCGCAGCCTGCTTCCGCCTGAGCCACCAGAGCCTCAACCAGAGCCCGGCCTTCGGCCACCGTCGGCGTGTAACCGCTGGGGTTGTTGGGGAAATTCAGCAGCACGATGGCCTTGCCCCGCTCTTCGGCAACCTGGCCCAAGGACTCGCGAAAAGCTTCCACATTGAAACCGCCTGATGCGTTGAACGTAGCGTAGGTTCGAATTTGGCAGCCGCGCCGGGTCCCGAAAGTCAGATTGTAGTTGCCCCACAACTTGTCCGGTAGCAGCAGGACATCGCCGGCATCGACAAACAGGTCGGCAACGATGGACAAACCGTGGGTCAGGGCATTGGTCACCACCGGCTCGCTGAACACCTTGTCCCGCAGCGAGGGGTTCTCCCGCAGCATCTTCTGTCGCCACAGGCTGCGGAGTTCGGGCTTGCCGGCGGGGGGGGCGTAGGGATAGATGTCGGCCGGGTCGTAAGCAGCGAGTTTCTCATGCATGCACGGGAGATACATGGGAGCCTTGCCCTCGGTGGCGATGCCGATGGTGGCGTTGAACCGATGGGCCTTGGTCTTGGCTTCGGCCGATTGACTGAGAATGCCCTTGGGAAAGAAAAGCTCTTTACCCAGTGCGGACAACATCCTCAGAACTGCCGGGTTGTGACGTTGAATTTCGTCGTTCAAGGAACAGGCCAGAGGATTCACGGCGGATACTCCCGAATTGAAAAAACTTGAGCCCCTGAAGGACATGTGGGGCGCATTAGAACAACAATTTAAAACTCTTGTCAATGGAAAACCATGATCGCTCAGAGGCCCTTGGAGCGGCCGCTTCGCACCAGGCAAAGGATTCCTAAAATCACTGCGAAAACCAGTAGGGAGAAGAGAAAATCACCTGCGCTGAACTCACTCATTTTGCTTGTCTCCTGAAAAACCCCCGGATGGTGTACGGCAAACATGCTTGTTCCGTTTGTACACGGTCGAATCGGCAAATGCAACCGCCCGTGCACAAAATGCTGCAGCAGGCGGGGATCACTCTTTTGCGTTGCTTACGAACGCAGACACAGGGCCGCGTAAATTCGTGCCGCCGCCTCGACCTGGGAAAGAGACGTCTGTTCATCGCTGGTGTGGGCGGTTTCCAGAGAGCCGGGTCCCAACAACAGCGGGCGGCAGCCGGCCTCGAAAAACAGGTTGCCGTCCGAATGAGAGCGGAAGGGGCCGCGCTGCAGAGGCAGGTTGAGGCGCGTATAGACCTCGCCGAGAAAATCGACGATCGCCTCGCAGTCTTCAAGGACATAGCCCCGAGCGGAAAAATCAAAAGACAAGGATAAGTTCAAATCCGGAATCAACCGCCGGGCTTTTTCCACACGGCAGTGAATCGCTTTTTTTACCGTCTCCGGATCGACTTCGGGGGCCAGGTGAAGATCGACCATCGTGTCGCACTGATCGGGCACCACGAAACCGGCCCGCGAGGAACTCATCTCACGAATCGAATAGATGATCTGCGAAGCCTCTTTGTCAAACAGGGGGTCCTGCCCGAGAATCAGCAGAAACCGCAGCATGGATTCGATGGCGTTGTGCCCCAACTCCGGCAGCGACGAATGAATCCGGCGCCCCTCCGTGGTCAGGGACACTTCCAGATAACCGTAGTGGCTCAGACAGGGAGCCAGGGAGGTCGGTTCGGCAATAAGAACCAGGGGTGGGCGGTGTGTTTCGAGAAAACGGGCGCTGCCATCGCCGTTTTCCTCCTCGCCGACGACAAACAGCAGGGCGGCGGAAGGCCGTTGCGACTCGGGCAGGGTCATCAATGCCAGCCAGGCTTCCAGCATGGCCGCACAACCGCCCTTCATGTCGGCACTGCCGAGCCCCCGCACCACCCCCCACTCTTCCCTGGGACCGTATTCTTCCAGATCCCAGGCCGGCACCGTATCCACGTGCCCTACCAGGGTGATGCGGGGCTCCCCCGAGCCCATGGTGGCGTAGAGGTTGTAACGCTCATCCTCCACTTCCTGCCGCGTCACCGGGACACCAGCCTGCTGCAAGCGGTCCTCGATGTACAGCTGAATATCTTCTTCCTTGCCGGAAGGCGAGTAGATTTCCACCATCTCGAGCACTGTCCGGCGTATCCGCTCGCCTTCAATCTGGTTCCACACCGACTCTCGAAGGACCTGTTTCATGTTTTTTTCCTACGGCCTTTTTTGCGGCTCTTGCGCGTCAGGTTCAAGGTCATGTACACGTGCTTGCGGGGACTGCCGAAACCCTGTTTTCTGAAAAACCGAATGCCGGCCTCATTGTCGGCGTCCGTATCGATCATGATCATGCGCACGCCCTGCCCTTTCATGCGTTTTTTGATCTCGTCAAACAGATGATCGCCAACCCCTTTTTTCTGCAATCCTGGGCGCACCCCGATCCAGACCAGATAGCCATATTTCCAGGCCGAATGGGCCTTTTCCACCGTTGTGCCAAGAGCAAAACCAACGATTTCGTCGTTGAGATCCGCCACCAGGCAGAGTTCCGTGTCCGAATTGAACAGGGTGGTGATTTCGTATTCGTCCCAGGTTCGGTACATGCTGGGGGAGTAATCGGAGGTGAACAATTGCTCGCCAAGATGAAACACATCGGCCAGATCGTCGATGGTCATGTCGCGAATGCAGAATGACTCCTGGTGCTCGGCGTCGTGTGAATCCATGGCACATCCTCGTTGGCTGTTCAGAACCGGCGCGTTTCCACCCGTACTCAGGGAGAATCTCCTTGTATGTACACGCCGCAGCAAAAAAGTTCAACTGCCGAAAACACATAAAAAAAGGTGGAGCTTACGCTCCACCTGGTGCCGCCCCTCAGGGCGACGGAAAATCCACGAACCCGCTTTACGGGCATCGCCTGTTCTATAAAAGCGCTCCCTTGCGGAAACGTTTCGAATGGCTGGGAGACAAGGATTCGAACCTTGGTTGACGGAGTCAGAGTCCGTAGTCCTGCCGCTAGACGATCTCCCAAAATCGAAACAGACTTTTACCAACCGGGCTGCCGCTTGTCAAGCCTTTTCTGTCCCTTCGACGGCCGAATCTGCAACCAGCATCCTGTCGATCACTTCTCGCAAATCCCGTGACAGTCGAGGGGTTTCGCTTACTATTCGCAACTGCCCACGTCACATCACGACACTGAAGGTCAAAGCGCCGCCAGGAACTGAAACCGCCGGCCAGATAAGCCGGCTTGGCCAAAGGGGCCTGCCAGATGGCCCGCTGCCGGTCAGCAATTGAAGTGGTAAAGCAACTCAGAACATCAGGCGATTAGAGAAAAACGTGATCTTGCGAAAACCTTCCGCCTCGCATTGGGTGCAGATAAAATTACCGGACCGGTACAATCCTCCCAGAGCGGTGCTGTCCCGGAGTAGAATAAGAACGACGGTTACCGGCTGAAAAGCTTCGAGCACCCGGGGAATCGTCAGGCCCTTCCCGTCAGGAGGATAAGCTTTCGGCGGTAGCGGCTTGCCTTGGGCCGAAAACGCACAACTCAGGCGAGGCGGGTGGCTGCCCGGGCGATGCGAGCCAGAGAGCGGTCCCTGCCCATCACCGCCATCACTTCACAGATGCTGGGGCTGACCGTGTTACCGGTCAGCGCCACCCGCAGCGGTTGAGCGATCTTGCCGAACTTGAGTCCGGTTTCTTGCATCACCCGGCTCAGAGCTTCCTCAACAGCTTCAGCAGTCCAGTCGGTCAATGTGCCAAGTTGCTCAAGAGTAGCGCTGAACACCGGCTGCTGTGCGCTGGTGAGAAATTTGGCTTCGGCCTGAGAATCGAACGTCACATCCTGGCAGTAGTAATAGACCGCCTGCTCCGCCATCTCGACCATTGTTTTACAGCGATCCTGCAGGGTTTTGACCACCTCGGCCGGCTCCGGACCGTCGTCGCAGCGGTGCCCCAAAGCCGCCAGATAGTCCCGCAGCAGATTGCCAAGCCGTTGGGGGTCGCCGGTTTTGATGTAGTGGCTGTTGAGCCACAGGAGTTTTTCCGGATTGAAGACGCCGGCCGACCGGCCCACCTGATCGAGGCTGAATTTTTCGATGAGCTCTTCCATGGAGAAAATCTCCTGGTCGCCGTGGGACCAGCCCAGCCGCACCAGGTAGTTGACCATGGCTTCAGGCAGGTAGCCGAGATCCCGGTAGGCCATGACCGATGTGGCGCCATGGCGCTTGGAGAGGCGTTTCTGGTCCGCCCCCAGGATCATCGGTACATGAGCAAACTCGGGAACCGCGTAACCCAGAGCCCGATACAGCAGAATCTGCCGTGGCGTGTTGTTGATGTGGTCGTCCCCGCGAATCACCAGGTTGATGCCCATCTCGGCATCGTCCACCACCACCACGAAATTATAGGTCGGTGTTCCGTCGCTGCGCTGCAGAATCAGATCGTCAAGTTCCTGGTTCTGAAAGCAGATGGTCCCCTTGATGCGGTCGTTAAAACAGGTCTCACCCTCCCGGGGGGCGTGAAACCGGACCACGTAGGGGCTGCCGGCGGGGACTTCCGAGCGATTCCGACAGGTGCCGTCGTACTTGGGTTTGCGTTTTTCCCGTTCGGCAAGCTGACGCTTGGCCTCCAGTTCCTCTGCCGTGCAATAACAGCGGTAGGCCCCTCCGGAGGCGAGCATTGCCTGGACCTTGTCCCGATAGAGGGGAAAACGTTGGGACTGATAATAGGGCCCCTCGTCACAGCTCAGGCCCAGCCAGTGCATCGCCCGCAGAATCGCCTCCACGGACTCCTCCGTGGAACGGGCCACGTCCGTATCTTCAATGCGCAGCACAAAGCAACCCCGCTCTTTGCGGGCCAGAAGGTAGTTAAACAGGGCCGTGCGGGCCCCGCCGATGTGCAGATACCCGGTCGGGCTGGGGGCAAAACGAACGCGCAGTTGGGACATATCCTGCTCCTGCAACAAAAACCGAAAATACACAAAAAAAACCGCCGACCTGCGGCTCCCGCTTTATACTGGAATTGCAACGACCTGACAAGTCCTTTGGGGTCCGCGCAAAGACTCAGTCGATGATTACCCCGGCATATCCAACCACCTCGCCGTAGTCGCCGGATCGTTCCCCGGAATGGCCATAACGGACCAGTCGCGCTCTTTGCGCCCCCAGTTCACGGGCGGCTGCCAACATGACCACCGTCGGCACCACCCCGCACATGCTGATGCGATCCGCGGCGACGCGGCGATAAAGACCTTCCGGGTCGAGGGCCAGGATTCTTTCCAGGGCCTTCTCGTCCTTGCTGCGGGCCGCCTCGGCCGACTCGAAATGAGTCATGTCGGAGCTGGCGACCAGCAGGGCCGGCGTGGCATCTGTTGCCAGAAGACGACCGAGGCAGATTCCAAATTCCATCAACTCCCGCAAAGGAGCCTGAGCCAGACAGACGGGCACCAGCCGGGCCTTCGGTGCCGCGACCTGGATGAAGGGCACCTGCACCTCAAGGGAATGCTCAAAGCGGTGAGCCAGCTCGTCGGCCAGCGCTCCAGGGCAGTCTTCAACAATTCGGCACGCCAGCTCCCCGTCCACTTGGGCCGCTCCCAGGGGCGTATGCCAGACTCCTGAAGGATAAACCGCCCGCGGCACACCGTACCCGGTGTGGTTCGGGCCAAGCAAAACAACCCGGTCGGGAATGTTCACCTGCCCGAAGGTCACGCCGGCAATAGCGCCGGAATAGACATAACCGGCATGGGGCACCATCAATCCGATGGCCGGCTCGGAAGCCGGCATCTGTCGCAGATAAGCGACAACCGCGGCCTGTAACTCCTTCCGCCCACCAGGATAAAACTGTCCAGCCACCGCAGCCTGTCTGTCCATGGCACCTCCCGCATTCGCCCTGTTTAATGAAAGCCTCACTCTGCCTGAATTCCAGCATTCCTGACGCGGCCGAGCGGCACTGAAGACGAAACGCCCGTTGGACTCGCCGGCGGAAAAAAAGTTCCGCCGATACCGACCGTGAATCTCTCTGGGCCCCCTGTGAAAAAGTCTACACCGCGGCGCTGGAAAGTGTTGGTCCTCGGTGCAAAATCCTTCCTGAAAACAGCCACGGGAAAGAGTTATCCCTTGTTCTCACCAAAAAATGATGCTTTCGCAGAAATTCATAAGAAAGCTAGACAAAAATTTCGTCTTGCAAAACCCGGTGTTTTTTCAGGGGCAAAGGCCTACACAGGGTATGTCGAGGGCCTGATAAAACCCGTAAAGCCTTAAGGCGGATTTTTGGCGCCGCGTATATAATGCCGGGCAGGAAACAGAAAGACCGACTCAACAGAACGGTTTTCACTAGTCGAGGGTTACCGGCGTCTTGAATCCTGGAGGTTTAATGGCGAGA
>PWVL01000138.1 GCA_003561875.1 Desulfuromonadales bacterium
CGACGCTTCCCGGAGGAGCAGGAATGATGACAGGGGTATGAGGCACCGACTCCGGCGGGTAAGCGGCTTCGATTACGTCGGTTACAATGTTGCTATAAAAACTCTCCGCATCATCACTGTAGGCCGTGGCAGCGAACCACCACTGCCCCGAAGGCAGCCCCGTCAGTTCCAACGTCAGCCCTTCCGGAACAACTTTGCGATAAGCAAATTGCCAGTCGTCCTCCGGGCCACTGATGTTTGCCGGCGGCTCTTCCTGTCCATAGTAAATGACATATCCGACAACATCTTGCGACGGACTAGGGTCCCATTGCAAGGTCAAAGACTGTGCCGTCGATACCCAAGCAAGAAAAAGTCCCAACAAGATTCCGAAAGTCCAGAGCTTCATAGCCTTGTTCCTCTCGCTGTAGTTTTGCGAACCGTTGGCCCGCTACCCTTTTTGCCGCACTGCCGGCAGCGTCCCGTATAGGCGTTGCCGCACCGCTTGCACCGGTGCCAGTCTTGTGTCACTGCTTGGACCACTTCTTGCGCAGGCACTCAAGATCATCGTCCGGCAGGCCAAAAACATTGGCCTCGATGTCGTCACGCAGTTTTCGGGCCGCTTCACTGTCTTTCTGTTGTTGGTCTTTGAGTTCTGCCGCGCCCTTATGTTTTGCCAAGCGCATGACCAGCCAGACGAGAAAGACCACAAAAGCCAGGCCAGCCAGGGCCGCCCACATCAGTCCTCAGCCTTTTTCTTTTC
Source organism: Desulfuromonadales bacterium (assembly GCA_003561875.1). Classification (GTDB taxonomy): domain Bacteria; phylum Desulfobacterota; class Desulfuromonadia; order Desulfuromonadales; family Syntrophotaleaceae; genus SLLR01. The sequence goes on from PWVL01000138.1 coordinate 740, forward strand.
GCGCAGCTTAGAAACGATGGCCATCACGCCAGCGATACCGGCAAGAAAAGCAGCGCCAAGGTCAACCAGCGACGCTTGATCGTCCGGCGCGAGGGTAAAACCAAAGAACCCGAGGATAAAGGCCAGCAGCGCCATAACAGCGGCACCAATCCGTCCCCAAACCAGGCTTGCTTTAAACGAATCAGCTTTGTACGGCATGATAATCTCCTTGGTTAGAGTTCTTTCCGTAGCCAGGTTGCTACACCCAATGCAAGCATCGCCGCAATGATATAAAAAAGACCTTTTATGACCATTGTCACACTTGTTTTTTTTACAAGCACCGCCGTATCTGCCAGGTCTGACAGCGCCTGCGCTTTTTCGGGTGTAAACACGCACGCATGGTTCTTGTTGTACTCTTCCGAAATAGCCTTGATAATGCGCTGAATGTCCGCGTCAGTTAACGTCGTTTTGCGCTCCAGGTCTAGGAACGCATCCAATTGACGGTCCTGGTCAGTCATTTTTCTGTCCCTCTTGGCATGTCATTGGTGCGCCTCCATTGCAAAAGACCTTCTGTGATAGCCAGTACAGCGCGTTGCTGTGTCCACGGGTTGGTTAAAAACTCTTCGCCGTGAGCATTGTTGATAAACTCCAGCTCAACTAACACAGCCGGAGCTTGGGTTCGGGTTAAAACGTGAAACCCTGCTTCTTTGTCAGGAAAACCGTCTGCCCAATCAGGACGAAATCGCCTGCACGGGAACGACCGTTCAATACTGCGATAGATTTCCATGGCCAGATAATCCGCTTGAGTGATTCCCGGCGAAGTCCAGATTTCAAATCCATTGGCAAGACCGCTTTCAGAACTGTTGCAATGCAGGCTGATAAAACAGTCCGGCTGGAGCGCATTGGAAAGCCGGGTACGATCTTCTAGTGACACAAACGCATCCACCCAGCGGGTCAAGTATGCGGAGTGCCCTAACCCTGTAACGACTCGACGCAATAGCCGTCCCAAGATTAAGGTAATGTCGGCTTCTCGAATCCCAATGGGACTGATCGCTCCTGAATCGCGCCCACCGTGTCCCGGGTCAACAAGGATCTTCATTTTCCGCCCTTACAGAAAAAGCCCGACGTGAACCACAAGAGGGCTCATGCCGGGCCTTTTGGCGACACCACAAAGGGGCGCTAAAGTTCCGCAGTCATTCTGTCAGATTTTCCCACGCAAAAAGCGTAAAGTCAACTTTTCAGGGCTTTTTTCTCCAAAGAAACCAAAGGTTTCTCAGTGTTTCGATGATATGGAGAACACATTCGCCTGCAACAACAATCAGCAGGGCGACTCCCAAGCCTATGAGTGGGTTTGCAATAGCGTCTATCAATTATGATGCTCCCAAGAGAAAATCGTGCGTCGCAGATTCGGGTTGTCGCGCATGGCGTTCCGTAGACTTTGTGTTGTAATCGGCTGCACAAGCACTGCCGCCTGGCTTTTTTTCAGTTCCTCGTTGAACTTCTGAATATCACGAACAATCCTTTCTCTTTCGCTTGGAGATGCAATACGGAAGGCGTCAATCAAATCCTGCCGACGACCTTTCCAGTATCTCTCCAGCACGATACCAGTATACCGTATTTGCTGGTGTTTGGATTGTTCCATCGGAGTAAAACCAAGTCCGCGTTTAAGGGCATCGGTCGTGCTGTATTTGAGCGGCTGTCCCTTGTCGTCAAAAAGCCGCTTACCGGCAAAGGTCGTCACGCCGCGCCGATATTGTCGGACACCACGCATAATATTCGCAACCGCTTCGGGAGTAAAGGGCGAGTTCTCCAAGGCCCTGTAGTAGTCCTGCTTACGCAGAGCATCGGCCGACATGCGGGCTTTCTTGCCTACCGATCCCCATACACCGCTGAACCGTTCGGCCAGGGTGTCATCGTCTGCACCGACCATGGGTATTCTAACTCCCAGGGACCGGGAGAAGTTCACGCCGATCAAAGACGGCAGTCCGTGCATAACAAAATCTTCGAGCTGCTGGACGGCGTCAAAATACTCGTTACCCGCATCCCGTAGCCACTTCCGCAACGCCAGAAGAGGCGATTTGCCCACCAGCCGTTGCAGCCACTTGTCCAGGTCTTCGGCAATGGGCAGGGCCGACAGACCGCCAAGCAGCGAAAGGGCCAACATGCTACGCGCCAGTGCTCCTATTTCGCCCTGCTGTATCCGATTGGCGAGCCAGAGCAGGTAATTGTGGGTGTACGACTGGAAGGTATACAGGGTTCGGCCAAGACCGCCCATTTTGCGTAGCATGGCCGGAATGTTCTCTCTACCGACAACAAAGTGAACCGTATAGACAAAATCTTCCGCCTTCTGGAAGGCTTTTTCCTGAGACATCCCTTTCTCGTTTCGGAAGACGCGATAAGCAGCCAGCAAAGCCGCTTCACGGTTCCAGCGACTTTCGACCCAGGCAAAGGGAATCATGGATTTCTTCGTCAGCCACTTGGCGCCCTGACCGACCTTGCTGCGGGCGGACACTTCGGACAGTCCCGAAATCTCCCGGACATATTGCGCTGCTGTACGTCCCGACCGTATGCCTTTTTCAAGCATGGCTTTTTCTTCTGCGGTCATTTGGCCGGTCAGTACGGCTTTTTGTGCCTGAATCAGCTTTGTAAAGGCTCCCTTGGTATGGCGGGAAAGCTCCGCCTGGCCCACCACATAGTTCTGCGTGGCATTCAGGACTGCCGTTGACAGCTTGCCGCCCAAATACATGAGTGTCGCGTACATGCGAGCATGAGCAAAAGCGCGATCCAGGTCGGTAGAGTTGCGCATACTGTCTCGTACATAGTCGTTGATCCATACTTTGTCCGAGGGATTTGTCACACGACTGGCGGCCCGGGTTGCTCGCATGGCATATTCGGCCTTGGTCAGCCAGCCGGCCATGCCGGAAATATGCGACGTTAAGGAAGCCAGGTAATTATTGTCGTCATAACCTTCAATCAGAGTTTCCGAGCGCTTAATTCTGTGTCGGCCGAATCCGCGAGCAGCCAGTTCTTCAGCCAGGGCCTGCAAAACATGCTCTTGTACTGAGGCCATTTCTGCTTCAGTGATCGAGCCTGCATCTTTGGCTTTCGTCAGAGCCCGGGAAATCAGGGTTTCAATAGCGATATTGGTTCCCTTGAACTGATAAATTTCTTCTGGAGTTTGCGGATTGCGCTCAACCTTGAACAGATATTCCGCCGCCGGGTCATAATTGCTCTTCAGGTGTCCCTGCATATCCCGGCGGATAGCCGCTTCGTGCTTTCTGGCGCCTATTCTGGTGCTGGTAGGCCGCATATACACCTGCTGCAAGGTGCCGTCTGCCTGCTTTTTGGCAACGCGGACAAACCAGTTGCCGTCAGGACGATTCCTCGGAGCGTATCCGACCAAGTATCCCCACTGATCTTGCATTTCAGCCAAGCGGCTGCGGTATTCCGTGACCTTGCGATAGGCTGTTGCCAGATCCTTGGGCAAGGTGTCCAGGTCCACTTCCTTGCGCGGTTTTTTCAGTAGGGCTTTCAAGTCTTTCAGCCACGGCTGCCCTTCAAACTGAACCAGCGGCAGATCCCGCAGTCTTTCAAACATCATCCTCCGGGCTACGGCGATCGTCTGCCGGAAGGCGGCATATGCCTGTACCTGCTCCGGCGTAAACGCCACTTTCAGAGGATTTTTCCCACTGGTAAGCTGGTCGGGAGAATAGACCTCGTTGCGAATGTCGCCAGTTTTGACCAACCGATCTACCTGAGCTTTTTGATCTTTGGTCAGCGAGCGCATAGCGTCTCTCATACCCTCGACACCCAAGAACCCTTTCTCCGGGTTTTTCTTCGACAGATCGTACAGCATGGCCGTTCTTTTCTCTCTACGCTCCAGATTCAAGTTCACTACCCGCCGCCGGCCCGGGTTGTTTTCCGAACCGAACCACGGGTTACTCAGGAACTGCCCAGCCAATGCCTTGACGCGCTCGGGAATAAAGTCGCCCATCCGAACAACACCCTTTTCGACTTCTGTGCGCCATCCCGGTGCCATATCGTCCAACTCGGCGTCCATAAACGAATCGCCGGTTGATACCGGCTCACGAACCGGTTCTGCTTTGGGTTCCTGAGCCGCAGGGCTTTCCTTGGCAAGTTCAGCCTTCATGCTGGCTATCTTGCTTTTCAGGGCGGTTTTTTCCGGGCTGTTCGGCAAGGTTGCAGCCACGTCTTCCAAGGCGGCGATACGCTCCGGGCTGGTCTTGCGGGAATAGAATTGCTTGTCGTCTGAACTCGGCAGGCGCCCGTCTGTCTCAAGATAGGACGCGCCGGAAGCGTCCATGGTGTCATGAAACTTCAATCCTGCTGCATTGGCAAACCGCGCCAGGTTGTGAGTAACATAAATCGTCCATCCAGTGCTGTCTTGCAAAGTCGGCACGGAGGCAATCAACGAGGATGCGTTGGACTGTGAGGCGGCCCGCAACAAAAGAGCAGAGCCCTTGTGCTTATTGTCAGCGGCCCGCAAGTCTCCCATCTCTTGAAGAGACATGGGCACCCAGGCTACGGGCCTGTTCGACCCATCGACAAGCAAGACGCCCGGACCACGATCTTTCAGAAAAAACGTCGCATCTTTTGGTCCCATCACGGCGGCCCCTTTCGCCGGCGTGTGCATTCGAGAGTCAACCGTTGGAATGGCTTTTTTGCGAACGGAGGGCGTCGCACGGCCCGTTTGGTCGGAAATAGACCCGCTAAATACGACGTATTGACCGTCTCTGCCCATAATGACATGCCCGGCAACATCAATACCGGTGCCTCGCATCAGGTTTTCAATAGAGCGCGTCACGTCTCTATCGTAAATGCTGGGCGTAAGTCTTCCACCAGGATGGTTGTGTCCGAGCCATACCGTAGCGGCCCCGGGAATGTCCATGATGGCGCCAGCAAAAGCTTTATTGTCAACGATTGAAAACCCACTGCTGCCCGTTGAGACATCCAGCACCGCCAAGGGAGCATCGTTCTTATCCAAGGCGAGCACAAGGAAACTCTCTTTGGCCTGTTTGCGCAACGGAGCGAAAACATGGGCTGCATCAGACGGACTGGCAATCTTGTCCAGGCCGACTTTGAATGTGCCGGTTTGGACTTGATCTACTTGCGCGAAGAGGGCCGCACGGATACGGTTCGCAATGGGCGGGGCGCCTTTGGGCCGGAAGTACGATATTCTTCCTGCGGGGTGTACGTCCCCGTCAGTGGCGGCTTTGTGCCGTCCTCTATCCTCTCCGGGCTTGGGCGATATAGGATCAGTTTCAAAATGCGCCTTGGCATGGCTTTCTCCTGTTTCTTGAACTATACCATATTCCGACACAGAAGGATGGCCTTGGCCATCTTCTCGCACAGTTCCAGCGTCCGCATGGCTGGTTATATACAGAGGCGCTGTTGTTGTTTTCAGCGGTCCAGTGAAGGC
>PWVL01000233.1 GCA_003561875.1 Desulfuromonadales bacterium
CCCGTGAGATTATGACCAAACTCTACGGGCCTTTCAATATGAACCAGAACCGCACCATCTTCATGGGGGTGCGGGATGCCGAAATGACCAAGTACGCGGCCAACGCCATGCTCGCCACCAAAATTTCCTTCATCAATGAAATTGCCAACCTCTGTGATATCCTCGATGTCGATGTGGAAAACGTACGGCGCGGGATCGGATCCGACAGCCGCATCGGCTATTCTTTTATCTATCCCGGTTGCGGTTACGGAGGCTCCTGCTTTCCCAAGGACGTCAAGGCTCTTATTCATCTGGCCGAAAGCTGCCAGTACGATTCCCAGCTGCTGCGCAGTGTCGACGAACGCAACAAACGCCAGCAGCGGGTGTTGTTCGAGAAGCTTTGCCGACGTTTCGGCGACGACCTGAGCGGTCTGGTGGTCGGAGTTTGGGGTCTGGCCTTCAAGCCGGGCACGGACGACCTTCGCGAAGCCTCCTCCCTGGTGCTGCTGCACGACCTGATCGGTGCCGGTGCCCGGGTCAAGGCCTACGATCCGGTAGCCATGGATGCGGCCCGGCAGCAGCTTCCCAAAGCCTGGTTCGACAACCGGGATCTGGTCCTGGCCGAGCACCAGTACGACGCCCTGAAAGAGGTGGATGTGTTGGTCCTGGTCACCGAATGGAAGCCCTTTCGAACTCCGGATTTCGTCGCCATGAAAAAATTGATGAAACAGCCGGTGATCATCGATGGCCGCAACCAGTACGAACCGCGGCAGGTGCGGGAGGCCGGATTCGAGTACATGGCGATCGGACGGCGCGGCTGATTTCTGGTACACTTGGGAGTTAAGGCATGGCTAAAATTCTGGTTACCGGCGTGGCAGGGTTTATCGGTTTTCATCTGGCGCAGCGTCTGCTTGATCGAGGGGATGAGGTCGTCGGTCTGGACAATCTGAACGATTACTACGACGTTTCCCTCAAGCAGGCCCGGCTGGATCAGCTGCAGGGCAGGGTGGGCTTTCGCTTCGTGCAGCTGGATCTGGCCGACCGGGAGGGCATGGCGGCCCTGTTCGCCGCCGAAGGCTTTGCGCGGGTGGTGAATCTCGCCGCCCAGGCGGGGGTGCGCTATTCCCTGATCAATCCTCATGCCTACGTGGACAGCAACCTCGTCGGCTTTATGAACATTCTCGAGGGCTGTCGGCACAACGCCGTCGAGCATCTGGTCTATGCGTCTTCGTCTTCCGTGTACGGTGCCAATACCCGCATGCCCTTTTCGGTGCACGACAACGTCGATCATCCCGTTTCCCTTTATGCGGCTTCCAAAAAGGCCAATGAACTCATGGCGCATACCTATGCGCACCTCTATGGTCTGCCGGTGACCGGACTGCGCTTCTTTACCGTGTACGGACCCTGGGGGCGGCCGGACATGGCCCTGTTCCTGTTCACCCGGGCGATTCTCGCCGGAAAGCCCATCGATGTCTTCAACTTCGGCAAAATGCGCCGGGACTTCACCTACATCGACGATATTGTCGAAGGGGTGGTGCGGACCCTGGATCAGACCGCTACCGCCAATCCCGACTGGGACGGTTTCCGGCCCGACCCCGGCAGCAGCAGCGCGCCCAGTCGCCTCTACAACATCGGCAACAACAATCCGGTGGAATTGATGGATCTCATTGCTACCCTGGAGCAGGCTCTGGGCAGGACGGCGGAAAAAAATCTGCTGCCCCTGCAGCCCGGGGACGTGCCGGCCACCTACGCCGATGTGGAGGATCTGACCCGGGCAGTAGGCTTCAAGCCGGCGACCCCCATCGAAGAAGGTGTGCGCCGCTTTGTGGAGTGGTATCGCGAGTTCTACGGACTGGTGTAACACTGTAGCGGACACATGTGTTGCAAACATGTCTTGACGCTTATTTCCGGACCAGTAAAGATTGCCCTTTCAAAGAATCGAGTGCTTTTAACGGATTGGTTCAATAATGACGGGACGGAGAGTTGGATGATACACGTTCGTAACCTTTTTGCCGCCCTGCTGGTCGGAGGTTGTCTGCTGTTTGCCCAGCCGGTCAGCGCCCGGGTTTCCGGTAATGTTCCTCTGAACAGCTGGGTCTATCCGGCGTTGGAGAAGCTCGAAGGCCTGGGCCTGATCGATTCGGCCATGCAGGGGGCCCGGCCCTTTACCCGGCTGGAGGCGGCCCGCCAGGTTCGGGAGGCCCGTGGGAAAAGCTATGCCGGTTCATCGCCCCGGGTGGTACAGGAATTGCTGGAACGCCTGGAAACCTTTTTTGCGGAAGAACTGGCGCCGGGCAACGACTCCGGCGGTTACTTCAAGCCCCTGCGTGAGTTTCGCCTCGAATACATCCATCTGCAAGGCGAGGAGTCCACGATTGCCGGGAACACGGTGGATGCCCGCCAGTTCGCCCTCAATACCTACAACGACGGCGTCAACTACCGGGAGTACCACAACGGTCGGCTGCTGTTTGAATCCGAAGCCCGTTTCGGTCGGCGTTTTCTGCTCAGTGTGCGACCGCAGATCCTGCTGCAGGAAGGTTCTGGCGGCAACTTTCAGATTCTGCACGGCAAGGCGGCTGTCGGCCTGGGGCCTGTCGAATTTTCCGCCGGACGCCAGTCCCTATGGTGGGGGCAGGGGCGGCACGGTGCGCTGGTGCTGACCAACAACGCCAAGCCTCTGGACATGATCCGCATCACTAATCCCCAACCGGTGCTGCTGCCCTGGGTGTTGAATTACCTGGGCCCGTTTCGCTTTGATGTGTTCTGGAGCCAACTGGAGCGGGACCGGGTGATCTCTCGACCCTTTTTTGCCGGCCTGCGCGTTCAGATTAAACCTCTGCCCTGGCTGGAACTGGGCGCCTCGCGGACCATCCAGTTCGGCGGCAAGGGCGTTCCGAGTATCAATTTTTCCGAGTTCATTACAATTCTGGGAGGCAGGAACAGAGAGGGCGACGAGGATACCAGCAACTCCCTGGCGGCTCTCGATGCCCGGCTCAGGCTGCCCTTTCTATGGGGTGCCGAACTCTACGGCGAATACGGCGGCGAGGACGAAGCTGGCCATTTCTTCACTCTCAAGGCCTGGATCGCCGGTCTCCACCTGCCCCGCATCGAGCCGTCGGGACGCCTCAGTCTGCGCCTGGAGCATGCCGACCTCACCGTTCAGCGGGGTACAACTGCTGTCTGGTACCGCCACAGCGTGTATAGGTCTGGCTATACCCACGAAGGAAATATCATGGGCCATCGCGTCGGCGGCGGCGCTAAGGACACCTCCGCCGAGTTGCGCATGCTGTTGCCCGAGGGGGTTTCTCTCAGCCTGACCGCCGCTTTCGAACGGCGCGGCTACGATCAGGACGTGCTGGAAAAACATACCCAGGGCATACTCGCAGCGGAATGGCAGATGAATGACCACCTTAGTCTGCTGCTGCGCTACGGGGTGGATCGGGTGCGCAATTTCGAGTTCAGTTCCGGCAACGACAAAACCCACCACATGGCCTCCGTCGGCTTTTCGGGGGCGTGGTAGCGTAATGAAAAAGGGTGTACACATGAGGCGACATATTTTGGAATCTGTGTTCAAAGGGCTTTGTCTGGTTCTGCTTTTGACCGTTTTTTCCTCATCAGCGATCGCCGAACCGCTAATGACTTGGACAAACCTGCCGGCGGGCTTCCCGCTCATCCCGAATGAGGACAACAACGCTCCGCGCGGGTCCGCTTCGTCAACAATGCTCGGATCGACGGAACTGGAGACTGCGACAGGAAAGTCGGTGTTAACCGCCCCCGTCCAACCGACGCTGGACCCGCCCAAATCTCTTGAAGACCCGGAACAGGTGAAAATAGATATTGAGGAGATCTTTGAAGGATTTGGTGACGAAGAGTTCCGATCCGCGGTTCCCGTTCGTCCGAGGCTTGATTTGCAGCTGTTCGGTTTTGACTTTTTCCGTAACGCCGCGCGCCATCAGCCTCATCCCCTGGCTCTGGTCGGCCCCGATTACGTAATCGGACCCGGCGACACCCTGCACATTCACGTGTGGGGCAATATCGAGGGCAACTACAGCGTGACCGTAGATCGCAACGGCGAGATCACTCTGCCCGGGGTGGGGGTCATCAATCTCTGGGGCCAGTCCTTCGGCCAGGCCCGGGAGACCGTGAAAAACCAGTTTTCCCGCTACTACAAGAATTTCGAGATCAACGTCACCATGGGCGGGTTGCGCTCCATACAGGTTTTTGTGGTCGGGGAAGTGGCCACCCCCGGAAGTTACGATCTCAGTTCCCTGGCGACGCTGCTGACGGCTCTCTCCAGAGCCGGCGGTCCTTCTTCCAGGGGCAGTTTGCGCAGCGTTCAACTCATGCGTCAGGGCGCTGTGGTGTCCGAGTTCGATGTCTACGATTTTCTGCTCAGCGGCGATAAAAACCGCGATGTACGGCTGCAGTCGGGAGACACGATTTTTGTGCCCATGTCCGGCCCCCTTGTGGGCGTTGCCGGCAACGTCAGGCGGCCTGCCATTTACGAACTTAAAGGCGGCGAGACCCTGGCCGACTGCCTGGCCCTGGCCGGTGGCGTCAATCCCACCGCCTACCTCAACAAGGTCCAGATCCAGCGGGTTGTGGCGCACCAGCAGCGGCAGGTTCTTGATCTCAATCTTGAAATCGGAGGCGCTGAAAAACCGGCGGCTCTGGCGTTTCCCATGCAGGATCGTGACCTGATTCAGGTGTCGCCCATTGCCGTTTCCGGTGGTTTTGTCAGCCTGCAGGGCTATGTGGTGCGACCGGGTCGATACGAGTACCGACCCGGAATGCGCCTGTCCGATCTGTTGATCCCTTATGACAATCTGCTTCCCGAATATTACCCCCATGCAGCGCAGATCATTCATCGCGCTCCCCCCGAATTCCGGCCCGAAATTGTCACCGTCGATCTGCGCCAGGCCCTCGAAGGCGATCCTGAACAGAATCGGGTGCTGCGGGAATACGACGAAGTGCGGCTCTTTTCCCGGAGCGATATGGAAGAACTTCCGGAGGTCTTCATCAGTGGCGCGGTGCTGAACGCGGGGAGTTATCGCCTTCTGGAAAACATGACCGTGAGGGATCTTGTTACGGTTGCCGGCAGTCTTCGGCGTAGCGCCTATACGGACGAGGCGGAAATCACCCGTTACCTTCCCGGACCCGAAGGCACTCGGGTCGAGCGCTTCTACATCGATCTGAGCAAAGCTCTGGCCGGCCATCCCCAGCACGATTTACCGATGAAGTCGGAAGATCATCTGGTGGTACGCTCCATTCCCGACTACGGCGAGCGGCTGCGGGTGACGATTCGAGGCGAGGTTCGCTTCCCCGGTACCTATGCCATTCGCAAGGGCGAAACCCTCAGCTCGGTTCTGGAGAGGGCCGGCGGCTACACGGAAAAAGCCTATCTGCGCGGCGCCATATTCTCCCGCGAAGCCCTGAAACAGGTGCAGCGGGAGCAGATCAACAGGCTCATCGCCGAAGAGGAGCAGCAGATTACCCGGGTTGCCCAGGATATTGCCGCCGGTGCCCTGAGCCCGGAAGAGGCCCGTTCCGCCCAGAGCCTGCTGGAAAATCGCCGTCAACTGCTGGACAGGCTGCGCCAGACCCCGGTCACCGGCCGCCTGGTGGTACGGATGAAAGAGCTGGATGAACTGCGTGGAACCCCGAGGGATATCGCCCTTATGTCCGAAGACGAGATTCTGATTCCCCGGAATCCCCAGACCGTCAATGTCCACGGCCAGGTCTTCAATTCGGCGTCCCTCAGCTGGGTGCCGGGCAAAACCGTCGGCTACTATCTCAACCAGGTTGGCGGCACCCGCAAAACCGCCAACACCAAGGAGATTTTCATCGTCCGTGCCGATGGCACCGTGGTCAGCCGTCAGCAGTCCGGATTCGGCGTGAGCTGGGACACAGAAAGCCGCCGCTGGAACATGGGCGGGTTCAACAACGTGCCCATTTACCCCGGCGATTCCATCCTGGTCCCGGAACAGTTTAGACGCGTTGCCTGGCTGCGGGGAATCCGCGACATCAGCACCATTATTTATCAAATGGCCCTCGGTGCGGCGGCTGTGGCGTCGTTTTAGGGGTTGAATGCGGGCTGAAGGCTAATGGCTGAAGGCTAAGGGTATAAAGGCGGCTAAAGGTAAGGCGGCTTAGGGCTTATGGCTAATGGCTGAAGGTAG
>PWVL01000174.1 GCA_003561875.1 Desulfuromonadales bacterium
CGGCTCAGCAGGCGGTGATACGCTGCAGAGCTTCGAGATATTTTTCCGAGGTTTTACGCACAATCTCATCGGGCAGAATCGGCGCCGGCGCCTGCTTGTTCCAGTCGAGAGTCTCCAGATAGTCCCTGAGAAACTGCTTGTCGAAACTGGGCTGGGAACCACCGGGCCGATACTGGTCGCGGGGCCAGAAACGGGATGAATCCGGAGTAAGGGCCTCGTCGATCCAGATCAGTTGATCCCGGTACAGACCGAACTCGAATTTGGTATCGGCGATAATGATGCCCTTGGCGGCCAACTCTTCACGGGCTCGCTGATAAATGGCCAGGCTGGCCTGCCGGGCCTGTTCGGCCAGTCCCGGGGCACAAATCTTTACCGCCTGATCAAAGGAAATGTTCTCATCGTGAGCCCCCAGTTCGGCCTTGGTCGATGGGGTGAAAATCGGCTCGGGAAGCTGTTGGCTTTCCTGGAGTCCGGGCGGCAGAGGAATACCGCACACACTCCCCTGGCTGCGATATTCCTTCCAGCCTGAGCCGGTAATATAGCCGCGCACAATACACTCGATGGGCAATGGAGCGGCTTTTTTTACCAGCATGCTGCGCCCCTCAAGTTGCTCCCGGTAGGGGTGGGTCGCTGCCGGAAAATCGCTGATTTCGGTAGCGACCAGGTGATGGGGAATGAGGTCCGCCATGCGCTCGAACCAGAATTTGGAGATCTGGGTCAGGACATATCCCTTGTCGGGAATACCCTGGTTCATGACCACGTCAAAGGCGGAAATACGGTCGCTGGTGACGATCAGCAGATGCTCGCCGAGATCGTAGATGTCCCGAACCTTACCCCGATTCACCAGCTTAAGGGCTTTGCATTCACTTTGCAGTACGACAGTTTTCATCGGATCATGTCTTCCTTGAGAGAGTGTTGCAGGGCCGGATGAATTTTGATATCGGCCCTGCCACGCAGTTCCTGAAGTTTGGTTTCGAGCAGATTTTCCCTGGCGCGGGCCAGCAGCAGATTTTTCAGCTCGGTCTTTTTTTCTTCGTCGAGAGCTGCCATGTCCGCCGGCTGCCGTTGTTTCAGAACCACCACCAGATAGCGATCCCCCACCTGGAAAACCCGGTCGGCCACCGGTTGTTCTTCGCTCAATTCAAAGGCTGCGGCGGCCACCGCGGCGGCGTTGCCGATACGCGGAACAAAATTGCCATAGGATCGGCTGAAAAAGCCGGTTTGCTCCACCTCCTGGGGCATCCCCCGGACTACAGCCTCAAGAGCCGTGCCGGAGCCAACCTCGGCCAACAGTGCTTCCGCCGCCTGGCGGGCCAGGAGCCGAGCCTGCTGGCGGCGGTAGGCTGCTTCCACCGCGCTGCGAACCCGGTCCAGATCCGGCACCCGGCTGGGAGTCCTTTCAGCAACCCGCACCAGGTAAATGGCTTCGGCGAGAGCTACCGGGCGGCCCATTTCACCTTCCCCGAGTCGAAAAGCGGCCTCGTTGAGTTCCGGCGCGGAACCGATGCCCGGCACCGTCGAACCCCGTTCAAAAGGCCCCGTCGATCTCAGGGTAAGGCCGGCGGTTTCGGCGGCCGTTTCCAGGTCGGCGCCACGATGATGAATGTTGTAGGCGTCCGTCGCTTTCTGCATGGCTATCTGCCTGGACCGTTCGCGCAGGACACCGGCCCGAACTTCGTCGATAACGTCGGCCAGATCCTTGACACCGGCCTCGATATAACCCATGCCACGCAGGATATGATAGCCGAAACGGGTTTTCACCACCATGCTGAGTTGTCCCGGGCGCAGGGCAAAAGCCGCATCCTCAAAATCTGGAACCATGGTTCCGCGAACGAAGTAATCCAGTGTCCCACCACGAACCGCGCTGCCGGCGTCGTCCGAGTAACGACGGGCCAATTCGGCAAAGTTTTCCCCATCCCTGGCCCGTAACTGTTCCAGCAGCTGGTCGGCCAGTTGGCGTTTCTGAGCACGCAGCCGCTCATCGGCATCCTCATCGACCCGAATCAGAATATGGGCCACCTGAACCTGCTCGGCCACATCGAAACGTGCCAGGTTGCGCCGATAGTAGGTCTGCAGGGCTTCGTCGCCAAGATCAACACTCTGTTCGTAATCGGCCGGACGAAACTCCAGATAGTCCAGGGCGATGGTTTCGGGAAGCCGGAACTGGTCCGCATGTTCACGGTAGTAAACCTGCAGCGCCTCCTCGGTCACCTCGACAGCGTTTTCGAATAGCGCCGGAGCAAAACGTACATACGCCAGGTTGACCTGTTCATGACGCAGGCGATACTCGTCGACGATCTGCTCCTCGTCAACGGCGGCCCCCGCCTCCATCTGCTGGCGGATTTTTTCCAGCAGAAGTTGCCGGCGCTGGCCCTCCTCGAACTGCTCGGGAGTCAGACGCTCGTAAGCCAGAACGCGAAGGTATTGCTCCTTGTTGAAGACGCCATCCACCTGAAAAGCCGGAATACGGGCAATACTTTCCACCAATTCGTCACGGGAAAGCCGAATTCTCTGCCTGTCAGCTTCCTGCAGCAGCAGAGCCTGGTTGATCAGACCCTCAAGTACCTGGCCTGCCAGACCGAGCTGGTCTTCCATCTCCGGAGTAAACTGATCCCGGTAGATATTCTGGTACAGCCGACGCAGATTCTCGTAGGCGCCGCGAAACTCGCCGAAAGTCACCCGCTGACGGTTGACCCGGACGGCCACCTCGCCCTCGCCGCCAGGACCGCCCCGACCCCTGCCCCAGACCAGGAAAATCGTGCCGACAAAGGTGGCGATAATCACCCAGAACACGATCTTGATCAACAGGGACTTCTGTTTTTTTCTTATCAAATCCAGCATCGACAAAGACTCCTTTTATCTAGTCCATTTCAGACTGTCAACGAGTCAGGAATAGTAAGTCAACCGAACTGGAAATTGCAACCGGTTTCTCTATTTGTCTCTTGAAAACAGGACGCAATTCTGGTAGTGTGGCTCACATTTTTCCCGGCGTTCTTCACGGCTTGTCAAGGCGGCCGAGTGAAAGGAGCATCCCCCCACCATGTTCAACCTTATCGACATCATCTTCGGCATGTTCTCCAATGACCTGGCCATTGATCTCGGCACCGCCAACACCCTTGTCTACCTCAAAGGCAAAGGCATCGTTGTCAGCGAGCCTTCCGTGGTTGCCGTGCAAAAAGATCGCATGGGGCAACGCAAGGTTCTGGCGGTGGGTATGGAAGCGAAAAAAATGCTGGGCCGCACCCCCGGCAGCATCGTCGCCATTCGGCCGATGAAAGACGGGGTCATTGCCGACTTTGACATCACCGAGGAGATGCTCCGCTACTTCATCCACAAGGTTCATAACCGCAAGGCCCTGGTGCGGCCCCGCATTGTGATCTGCGTGCCGTCCGGCATTACCCAGGTGGAAAAACGAGCGGTCAAGGAATCAGCTGAATCGGCTGGAGCCCGGGAAGTCTACCTCATCGAGGAGCCCATGGCGGCGGCCATCGGCGCCGGTCTGCCCATCACCGAAGCGTCGGGCAACCTGATCGTGGATATTGGCGGCGGCACCACCGAAGTTGCGGTCATTTCCCTGGCCGGCGTGGTCTACTCGAACAGTGTTCGGGTCGGTGGCGATAAACTGGATGAGGCCATTGTTCAGCACCTCAAGCGCAAATACAATATGCTTATCGGCGAACGCACCGCCGAACAGATCAAAATAGAAATTGGCAGCGCCCACTCCAGCAATGAAAAGACGACCATGGCGGTCAAGGGCCGGGATCTGGTTTCGGGCATTCCCAAGACCCTGGATATCGATTCCAGAGAAATCCACGATGCCATGTCCGAAACCATCAATACCATCGTCGAGGCCGTACGTACCGCCCTGGAGCGCACACCGCCGGAGCTGGCTGCGGATATCGTTGACAAAGGCATTGTTCTGGCCGGCGGCGGCGCCCACCTGCGCGGCATCGACACACTGCTTTCCGAACAGACCGGTCTGCCCGTGGTGATTGCCGAGGACCCGCTCTCTTGTGTCGTCCTCGGTTCGGGAAAAGTTCTGGACGAACTGGAACTGCTGCGGCGGGTTTCGGTTTCGTACTGACAGAACGGTCGCATCTGCGTCGATACCGGCGCGCGGGCGGCTTTTTACTGCAGGCCGCTCAGACCGAGGTCTTCGATCCGTTACGGCCCACGGCGCCAGTCGTTTTGAGCAGTCTGTTTCACAACCCCGACGCTTCGCATTCTTGCTGTTTTCAGTAACAGCGAGGAGGGCGATCGGCCCTCCTTCCGCGTTTTTCGAGCCCCTCTTCGGTTAAAGCTCACAGCCATGCTGGAACTGCTGCGCAAATACCGTTTTTATCTCCTGGTCGGCTTCCTGGTGTTGGCAGCCCTGCTGTTCTATTCGTCCAACTTGCAACGGCAGCAGGAAACAACCATTTTTGAAAAAGTCGTCCTGCAACTCGCCGCACCCCTGTTGCACGGCTTTGACCGTGGGTATCGGTTTCTGGAGCAAACCTGGAGCCGCTACATCTGGCTGGTCGATACGGAAGCCCACAACATCCTGTTGCGAGAA
The DNA here is from genome assembly GCA_003561875.1 of Desulfuromonadales bacterium. GTDB lineage: Bacteria > Desulfobacterota > Desulfuromonadia > Desulfuromonadales > Syntrophotaleaceae > SLLR01. The sequence continues at coordinate 4,556 of PWVL01000174.1, forward strand.
GAAAACCGCCGCCTGCAAGGCGAGCTGACGGATCTTGAGGAAGTACGACTGACCAATGCCCGTTTGCGCAAGCTCCTTGACTTTGGTGAAACAAGCGGGCTTTCAGGGGTTGCCGCCCGGGTCATCGGTGTGGATGCCAGCCATCTGTTTCGCACGGTGCTCATCGACAAGGGCCTGGAACATGGCTTGCGGGAAGGGCTGCCGGTGGTGGTCGCCGAAGGCGTCGTCGGACAGATTGTCAAATGCGCTCCCCGTCAATCCCGGGTACTGCTGATTACCGACGCCTCTTCCAGCGCCGCGGCCCTGGTGCAGCGCAGCCGATCCCGAGCCACCTGTCGGGGCCGAGGCGACGTCCTGGTTCTGGATTTCGCCCTCAGCCGGGATGATATCGCGGTGGGCGACGCGGTCATCACCTCCGGAACCGGAGGCGTCTATCCCAAGGGCCTGATGTTGGGCCGGGTCAGTCAGGTGGAGGTCGGCTCCTACGGGCTTTTCCAGAGGGTCAACGTCACGCCGAGTGTTGACTTCAGCCGCCTCGAAGAGCTGCTGGTACTCACGGAAGCCACACCATGATGGACGTTTTGGGATATTTCCTGCTTGGCCTGGTCGGCATCCTGATACAGACCGCCGTGGCCCCCGCCCTTTTGCCCCTGCAACTGAGGCCGGAACTGCTGTTGATCCTGGTCATCTTTCTCGGACTCTACCGGCAGGGCGTCAAGGGTGGTCTGGCCGCCTACCTCGTGGGATTACTGCAGGACAGTTTCGCCGGCACCACCCTGGGATTGTTCGGTCTGATTTTTCTGGTACTGTACCTGCTTTTGCGCGGGCTGGCCGAACGACTGAATACGGAACCTTCTCTTGCGTTGCTGTTTATGGTTCTTTGCGGAACTCTCACCCAGGCTCTTCTGCTGGTCTTTCTGCTCGGCTTTTTCGGCGACGCGGGCCACCTCTGGCCCCTGCTGCCCCGCACACTGCCCCGCCAGGTGCTGCTGAATCTGGTGTGTGCATGGCTTCTCCTCGAATCTCTGCGACTGCTGCGCGGCCGACGTTTGTCGCCCCGAAGCTGAGTCGCCTCTGTCCGAATCGGCTTGTCATGGCTCTTAACACCGGCTGGTCGGGTTCACCGGCCCTGAAAAAACGTTTTGTGTTCTCCTCCCTGACGGCGCTGACCATTTTTGCGCTGCTGTTGTTACGCCTCTGGTACCTGCAGATCATTCGCAGCGACGACTATCGGCTGTTGTCGGAGCGAAACCGTACCCGCTATGTTACCATCGCCGCACCGCGCGGCCCCATCGTCGATCGCTCGGGTCATGTTCTGGTGGACAATCGACCCGCATTCCGCATCGCCGCCCTGCGTCAAGAGGTAACCGATCCGGAAACCATGCTGGCACGGTTGGCTGAAATTCTCGACCTCGAACCCGAACTGCTTGAAGCACGCTGGGCTGCCGGCCGGCAGTTGCCCCGCTACCGGCCGGTTCCCCTGGCCGACGATGTCAGTCGCGAGGCCATGGAGAAGGTGATGGAACGCTCCTTCGAACTGCCTGGCGTGC
>PWVL01000079.1 GCA_003561875.1 Desulfuromonadales bacterium
AGGCGGCCATGCCCTTGAGACCGTAAATCAGAATTTCGATGGCGGAACGAACATCCGGGTCCTTATGCAGCGTTTCAATACCGACCTGCTCGCCCTGACGGACAAGGTCAGCTGCAGGATTCCAGGTCATGGGGCCTTTATTATTTGCCGCGGCCCCGAAAAAGGCCTTGATGCGATTGAACAGAGAGGCGCCTTCTTCACGTCCGCCGGCCCGCAGGAAAAGCCGGCGGGCCTTATCTTTCACGCGAGCACATTCTTCGATGAGCGCCTTTAGCCGCGCGGGGTCAAAGTCGACATTGGTGACGGTTGCAAACAAGCCTTCACACAGGAAAACATTGAGTGCCGGGTCCGTTATTCCGAGTTTTCTGGCTTCACTGGCATAGCAGGCCAGGCCTCTCAAACCATACAAGAGGTTGTCCTGCAGGGCTGCGACGTCAGGCTGTTTGCCGCAGACGCCGACTTTGGTACATCCTGTGCCTTTGGCGGTCTGTTCACATTGATGACAAAACATGGTCGTCTCCTTTGGCTGTAGGGGTTGGGTGCGGGCCGATTTTTCCTTCGAAGATTCGAGGGTAAAGAGATTTTTTCGAGAGCGATGTCAGAATAGAGAAAATACCGCTTTCAAAAGTTGATGAAGATCAACTTTTACCTGTTTTTGTGCGGTCAGACCGGGCAGCATGGATCGTTGCCCGGAAGCGGCCACCTGCGATCCCAATAAAACCTGTCGAAGCTGCGGGAAGTAACCCGAAACGGTCAAAGGCCTGCTTGAACCTTAACAGAAAGTTGGGACAACCCAAGGTGCTGGCCTCAGCGGCGAAAGAAACCGAAACGGAAGGGCGGGTATGGGAAAGTAACTGTGGAAAAGCGTTGAAAAGTGCTGTGTGGATGCCGGGCTAGGGGTCTGACAATCTGGCACTGGCATGACCCCAATGGGTAAAAAGGTCGTTGCGCAACAGGTCGATAAGCCTGGCTAGTTGCGTTTGCGCCAGGCCCACCATGTCCAGCAGCCGGCCTCGCGATTTGGATGGTGACCAAGGCAGCGCGCCAGATGGCTGAACAGGTAGCAGGGCACAAGGGTTGTCAGCAGGTTCGCCACCGCGTAATAGTGCAGCGCCAGTTCGTCGACAAAAAGGGAAATCAGCAAGCTGGAGACGATGCCGAACAGGCCTCCGAGGAGCATCCCCGGGGCGTTGGCCGAGGTACTGAACATGCCCATCAGCACCAGCGCCAGAAGCGGACTTCCCAGGCCGTTGATGATTCTGTTGACAAGCATAAACAGACCGTTGGTCCGGCCCACCAGCGGGATCAGCGCCAGAGCCATGCCGGTGGCGAGAGCGCCCAGGGTCAGAGTCAGCAGGCGGTCCATTCGGTTCGAAGTAAAGGCCGGGCCGGGCAGGTGCGGACGCAGGTCGGACATGTAGGCCGCCGAGCAGGCATTGATTCCGGAATCGATGCTGGACATGGTGGCGGCCAGAAGGCCGGCGCAGACCAGCCCCGTAATTCCCGTCGGAAAGGAACGGATGACCGCTCCCAGCTGGGCCATAGCCAGAGCGTTTTTGCGTTGATTCGGCAACTGGTCCCAGACGATGCCGTCCAGGATCCCGGATTGTACGGCCTGAGCATATATGGCCAGGCCGAAAAGCACCAGCAGGGTCAGGGACAGCACGGAGGCCAGAGCGCTGAACCAGAGACCGCGCCGGGCCGCCTTGAGATTTCGGGCTGTAAAGTAGCGCTGCAGAACCACCTGATCGGCACCGTAGCGGGTCAGAAAAGCGACCAGGGTCCCAAGAAAGACACTCCACAGGGACATGCGCAGGAATGGGTTCAGGGACAGGAAGGACGGATCAAAAGGAACGAAGGGCTGCAGACGGCCGCCTTCACGGGCAAACACGAAGAGTTCCTGCACGCTGTATTCGCCGCCGGCAAGAACCAGTCCCATGACGATACCTCCGAACAGGACGCAGAATTGCGCTACATCGGTCCACATGACCGCCCGCATGCCACCAACGGCAGTGTAGAAGGTTGCGGCAATGCCGCAGATCAATATCACGGCAGCACCGGAGTGGCCGCTTAACACACCGAGAATGCTGCCGGAGGCGTACAGGGAAGTGGCCATCCAGAAAATGCGCCAGAGTACAAAGAGACCGCTTGCCAGGGCGCGCACGCGACTGTCGAACCGCCGTTCAAGATACTCGTAAGCGCTTACAAGCCGCATCCCGAAAAAAAACGGCATCCAGAAGCGGTTGATCGGCCAAACCGCTACAAAAAAGATCGGCAGAGCGACAAGTACCGGCAGACCGTAGCTGAAACCCTCACTGGGAAGAGCCACATAGTTGATGGCACTGAAGACGGTCACCATGACCGACAAGCCGATGGGAAACCAGCCCATGCTGCGGCCTGCCAGAAAAAAATCGACGGAATCCGTCCCGGCCTTGCGGGCATAGAGCCCGATGCCCAGAACGGCGGCCAGGTAGCCCGTCAAAATGCCGTAATCTGTCGCCTCCAAGAGGTTCTCCTTGCCCGGGGTTCGCGGGATTTTTGAGGACGGATGCCTGCTAGAGCACGTCCGCCGCAGGAACCGCCCAGCGTATTTGTGGTTCAGAAGAGGTGTATCTCTTTCCGACGATCAAAACAAGTAAGACCATTGTCTCCCAGTCAAAAAAATACCCGGCACTCGTGGGACCGGGTTTTAAAATGCGTGCTTAGGAGGCCGAACCGTTGGTTCGAGTGTGAGGGATCAAAAGTCCCGGAAGAGCAGGGGCCAGAGCAACCTCTTCCACTTCTTTGAGATTCTCGACTTCGCAGGGCGTTGACACTGCCGTATGGAGAGGGTCCCGGCGGCAGAAATAGCCTCAATTATGCCTTTAAGCGGCCTTGAGCAGACGTCGCGGGCTGAAGGAGCGCCGCAGGCGTTCCGCCATGCGACGACGACAGGCGGCAAACCTCTCACTCAAAGCGATACTTGGCGCGGGATCACCGTAAATACGCCACATGCGGCAATCGGTGCAGGGCTGGTTGCCGGTCCCCATGAAACCGGCAACGTCCTTTAACGGGTAGCCGAGAAACAACCCTATTTCATGGGGCATTTCAGTTGATCTGTGGAAACGCCTGCGCAACTCGTGGAGAGATTTTGGGAGGTTGCAGGGATCTTGATAGCCGCACTTCGCAAGAAAACGGATTATTTCCGGAGTCCGCAAATGATTTTCCAGTAATTTCGGATCGTAAAACAGCATCAGGTTGCCGCCGGATTTTCTGTTCAGGACGAGGGCCTTAAGGGGACTCAGGGCCAGTAAATCCGCACTGTGATGTTCCCAGAGTTGTAACAGATTGCGTCCGCAAGGCTGACGTCGGTTGCGTAACTGCACAAGATTGGCCGGTTTGATCCCGTCCAGAACTTCGGCTGCTTCCAGGGCAATAAAAGAGGCGAGACATTCAAGGGGGTCAGGGAAGTTTTCACACAGATGTACCCAACTGACTCGCGAGTCGCGGCGAACAGAAGTTTTCCCTTTGGTAACGGACTGCTGTGTCTGCACGATCGTCCTCCTGAACATTTTCGCTGGCATTCATCCGGAAAAGGGCCTTTTCCACCGTGGCGGCTTTAATCTGCGACCCTGCTATTCCTCTGGCCAGAAAAAGCCTCGTTTGCGGGCAGGAAAACTGATCTGCCGGCCTGAATTCCGCCTGTTTAAGTAAAGACGAAATAAGCTTTTGAAAAATACCAGAAAATGAAAACCAAAATCAAGAAAAAATATAACGGAGACTATTTTCGTCGTCAGGGTTCATATTTCTGATGGCCCTGACTACAATTCGGCCGCCATTTCCCGCAGCGAGTCCAGATCGCGTACGGAAACACGTCCCTGTTGATAATCAATCACCCGTTGTTTGCGAAAAAAAGTCAGCGTGCGGGAAAGTGTTTCCCGAGCTATGCCGATTTCCTGGGCGGTCAGACCGATGGGCCGCAAATCACACCAGGGTTCTTGCTCAAGGCGGTTAAGAAGGTAGCTGGCGACGAGGGCCTGGGCAGAGCGGGCCTTACACAAACCGGCTTTTTGTCCGGCACGTTCCAGGGACAAGGCCAGTTGATTGATGAGGTTTTGTGCAAGAGGGGCGTGAGTCTGCACGGCGTGCAGAAAGGTGTCCGCCGGCATCAGAACGAGCCGCAGTGTTTCGGCCGCCTCGGCGAGGCAACAGGCCGTATCTGTCCCATCAGAATTACACAAAGGGCAGAGCAATTCCCCTGGGCCGACAAAGCGCTGTCCCCGCTCATCACCGTTGCGGTCGATGTAGAACAGTTTGATGCGTCCCTCAAGAACCAGAGTGAAGTCCTGCGGGCGGTTTCCGGATGAGAAAAACGGCTGCCCCTTTCTGAGGCAGGCCAACCGGCCATTTCGCAGGGCGTCCCTGACCACCTGCTCCTCCAGGTTGTCAAAAATAGCCGAGCGGAGGGCATGTCGCCAGTCGCGCAGATTGAACCCCGCGGGCAGCCAAGGCCCTGGCAAGGAATTCAGCGCCTGGAAGTTCTCCGGCAAACCGTTCATGACCCCGATCCTTACAAGGTTAACCGGCCTTTCCGGACGGAAGGGATTGAACCTTCGGCTGGGCCGGAATACGGTCGAGTTGGGTGGCCAGTTCACTCCAGCAGCGGCGACAGAACAGTGCGGGAAGACCACGTTTTTTGGTTTCGGATTTGAGTTTGCGGGCTGCCGAGTGGTGCAGAAAATCGGTGAAGAAAAGTACCAGGTCGACATGACCGGGGATGGCGTTCTTGGCCGTCTTGCGGTTGCGCGCCGACCAGTGGGTGATGCGGGTGGCGCCGATCTCTTCCAGATGAGGAATAAGTCCGCCGATCCGGTCGGCACCGACAATCAGAATGGACATGTGGGCGAGCTCCTTTCGTTTTATGAGCAAAAAACCTGAATCAGTTTGCCGATTTTTTTGCGCGCGACCCGTTCATAACTTTGGCTCGCGGAGTCGTAACCAGATGTAGCGGACAAGGGTGGTTGAACCACCTAACAGAAACTGAAATCCATTTTCATTCAAGGGATAAAAAATACGCATCAAGAATAACCTGATGCCGGAGTTTCATGCTGTGATTTGAGTCACAAAAAAATACTTTATTTTCGGCAGGCAAAAAAACCGCGCACTTATTTTGTGAATATTTCGAGACAGAAACCGGCCCGGTCCCTTCGGGTACCGGGTGCTGTTCTGTTCAGCGTGCGCAGTTATTGTAGCCCGCCGAAAAAGATGTCGAGAAAAAGCGGAGGGGCGGCGGTAAACCGACCCCTCCGCTTCGGCGGGGAAGATGCCGCCTTATAGAGGAGGTCTGAACTCATCCATAAGGCTCGGAGACACGGGGGCAAATCGCTTGCCCCCGTGTCTCGCTCATCCCTGAACACTGCAGTTCGGACTGCTAGAATTCAAAGGCCAGCTGCATGGTGACGATGTCGTGCTTGTCACGGTTGGCAAAGGTTCCGTGAAGATATTCCAGGGACAGGGTCGTGTACTTGAACAGGTCGTAGCTGGCGGCAACCCCGAACTGTCTCTTGGGAAGCAGGCCGCCCAGATTGTCGCCGCCTTCGTACTTGACGGCCAGATGCAGGTCGTCGGTAAGAGCATAGCCGAGTTCCACATTCCAGGCCTTGGGCTTCAGTCGGTTTTCTTCTTCTTCGCCGAAATATTCGGCATCGAAATAGTTCAGGGCGGTGAGGTATTCGGCGAGCAGGGTCCAGCGGTCATTCCAGGTCACAACCGCAAAGGCGCTGGCGGCGGGCACTTTTTTCCGGAGATCATCATCGGCCTCGTCGGACAGAAATTCACTGTCGGCAATATTGGAAATCCAGGACACGCCGGTGGTCAGGCCCAGGCCGGCAACGGCATCTTCCGGCAGGGTGTACGCGGCGCTGGCGGCATAGCTGTTGAGGTGCCGGCCTTTGGTGTCGCCGTTGTAAATACCGAAGGAAAGCTCAAAGAGGTCGCTGGCGTAACCCACCACGGCAGCAGCCTCCAGGGTCTCGCCCAGTTCAAGAGTGTTGGGGTCGGTGATGAAAAACGTCTCGTAGTTACC
>PWVL01000036.1 GCA_003561875.1 Desulfuromonadales bacterium
CCCCGGCCGTGCCTGCATGGCGTGTTACTCTTCAAGTGTCACAGGTGCAACATGCTGACATGCCATGAAGGCTTTGAATGCTTGAGAGGTATGCTACAGTTTGAAAAACGGGGCGCTGGTTACAAAAAAGGAGGCAACCCATGGTTGAAACGGTAACCCTGAATCCTGCGCTGGACCGAACCCTGTGGGTTGAGAGTATCCATTCGGACGACTCTAACCGTATCATCCGGGAGGATCGTTACGCGGGAGGCAAGGGGATCGATGTCTCGCGGGTCCTTACTACGCTGGGCATAGAAAATAGGGCCCTCTGTTTTGTCGGTGGATTTACCGGAGATGAACTGGAGGGTCGTCTGCTTAACGAGGGGATTGCCTGCGATTTCGTGCCGATTGCGGGAGAGACACGGACCAACATCATCATAAACGATCAAAAAGCCCGCAAGCAACTCATTTTCAATGCTGAGGGGCCGGAAATTCAACCCCGCGAATTGATGCATATGATGCGCAAGGTCGAGGATCTCGCTGAACCGGATATCGTGGTCATCAGTGGCAGCTTGCCCAGGAAGATCAATCCGGAAATCTACCGCAGGATCATTGAAATCGCTCGGAGCAAAGGGGCCAGGGTGGTGCTGGATACGGATGGCGAGGCCCTCAAGGTCGGTATTCGGGCCTGCCCCGACATCATCAAACCCAACATTCATGAATTGGAACGTTTGGTCGACAGGTGTCTGGAGACCACTGAGGAGATTCTCCGGGCCGCCCGCACGGTGCGGGATCGGGGCGTCGCAACGGTACTCGTTTCCATGGGCGCCCGGGGCATGATCCGGGTCGGTTCGGGTGAAGTTTTTCGGGCAATCCCTCCCGAAGTGGAATGCGTCAACACCATCGGAGCGGGAGATTCCTCGGTGGCCGGTTATGTTTTTGGCCTGGCCGGCGGATTCGAACCCCAAAAAGCGCTGGCCTGTGCGGTGGCCGCCGGAGCGGCTTCGGTCATCAGGCCCGGAACTGCTCTTTGCAGGAAACAAGACTTTGAAGATCTTCTCAAGCGAACCACGGTGGAAAGCATTGACAAACATTAATATTAATACCACGGCATGCTTGAACTTTCCGGCGGCATTTCCAGTCGACGACTCTGGACAAGCCGGTCCTGATCGAGAGGTATCCGAGCACCAGCCTGCCAGGGGCAGGGCAGAAGTGAAACTCAGTCGGTAATTGCACGGCAGATTGTTCGTTTGCGCCTTCCATTGTGGAAAATATTTGCCAGAAGGCGAATGGAGGTTGCGCCCCTGTTCAGGCTCAAGTCGTATGTCCCATTCGAAGGAGAAAAAACATGGGAGTTCAAGACAAATACATTTGTTGGCTGGAGGATCTGAATTCCGGTGACGTGGCCCTCGTCGGCGGGAAAAATGCCTCTCTCGGCGAAATGATAGCTTCGTTGCAGCAGGAGGGCATTTCGGTGCCGGGGGGCTTTGCCACTACCGCCTCAGCCTACCGGGAGTTTCTCCACGCCAACAAACTTGAAGAAAAAATCGCCGGACTACTCGAAGACCTCAACAAAGGCAACAAGTCTCTGGCCAAGACCGGACAGGCCATTCGCCGCCTGATCAACCGGGGTCAATTTCCCGAAGCGGTCTCCGAGGCCATTTCCATGGCCTATCGCCTGTTGTGCGAACGGTATCAAAGCGATGAAGTGGATGTGGCGGTGCGCAGCAGCGCCACGGCCGAGGATCTTCCCGAGGCCAGTTTTGCCGGACAGCAGGAAACTTATCTCAACATTGCCGGGGCAGAAGAATTACTGGAGGCTTGCCGGCGCTGCTACGCTTCGCTGTTTACCGATCGGGCCATCAGCTATCGCAACGAAAAGGGGTTTGAGCACATGAAAGTCGCCCTTTCCGTAGGGGTGCAGAAGATGGTGCGCTCGGACCGCGCCGGTTCGGGTGTCATGTTCTCCATCGATACCGAAACGGGATTTCCAGATGTGGTGGTCATCAACGCCGCCTGGGGACTGGGCGACAATGTGGTTCAGGGAATCGTCAACCCCGACGAATACCTGATCTTCAAGCCATTTCTGGATCGCCCGGATCTGGTCCCCGTTGTCGGAAAAAGCCTTGGCAGCAAAGAAAAGAAAATGGTCTACGCCTCCGGTGGCGGACATAAGACCAAAAATGTCGACACCTCGGCCAGGGAGCGATTCAGCTACGTGCTTGACGACGAGGAGCTTTTGCAGTTGGCTCGCTGGGCGGTTGCTATCGAAAAGCATTACCAGAAACCTATGGACATGGAATGGGCCAAGGATGGCGAAAGTGGTGAGCTGTTCATCGTCCAGGCCCGGCCGGAAACCGTCCAGTCCAGTAAAGGGTCGGCAAAGCTCCGAACTTATTCCCTGAAGGAGGAAGGGACGGCTCTGGTCAGGGGCCTTGCCATTGGTTCGGCGATTGCAGTCGGCGAGGTTCAGGTCATCGAGAACCCCGACCGGATCGAACAATTCAAAGCTGGACAAATATTGGTGACCACCATGACCGATCCGGACTGGGTGCCCGCGATGAAGAAGGCGGCCGGTATTATTACCGATCGCGGAGGGCGGACCTCTCATGCCGCCATCGTCAGTCGTGAACTTGGCATTCCGGCCATTGTCGGAACGGAAACGGCTACCGAGGAGTTAAGCGACGGGCAGAGCATCACCCTTTGCTGTGCGGAAGGAGATCAAGGCGTCGTTTACGAGGGAAAACTGGTCTATGAAAAAGAGGAAATCGAACTGGACCGAATGCCCAGGACCCGGACGCAGGTCCTGCTTAATATCGCCAGTCCGGCCGCGGCGTTTCGCTGGTGGCGGTTGCCGGTGGAAGGCATCGGCCTGGCCCGCATGGAATTTATCATCAACAATATCATCAAAGTCCATCCTCTGGCGCTGCTGAAATTCGATACGCTGCAGGATGGCAAGGTAAAAAAGCAGATTGCCGCTCTGACCCGAGGATACCAAAAAAAAACCGACTATTTCATTGATCACCTGACCCGCGGCATCGGCCGAATCGCGGCTTCCCGTTATCCCGACCCGGTAATCGTGCGGATGAGCGATTTCAAGACCAATGAATATGCCAACCTGATCGGTGGCCGGGAATTTGAACCCGAAGAGGACAACCCGATGCTCGGTGTTCGGGGAGCGGCCCGTTACTATAGCGAAAAATACAGGGAAGCTTTCGCCCTGGAATGCCAGGCCTTGAAAAAAATCCGTGAAGAGCTTGGCTTTGACAATGTCATCCTCATGATTCCTTTCTGTCGCACCCTGATGGAGGCGGACAAGGTGCTCAAGCTGTTAAGTCGCAACGGTCTCGTCCGCGGAGAAAAGGGGCTACAGGTCTACGTCATGGCCGAGGTGCCCTCCAACATAATTCTTGCCGAGGAGTTCGCAAAGCGTTTCGACGGTTTTTCTATCGGCTCCAATGATCTGACCCAGCTGGTACTGGGTGTCGACCGGGATCAGGAGGAACTGGCATCGCTCTTCGACGAGCGAGACGAAGCGGTCAAGGAGATGATCGCCCACTTGATAAAAGTGGCTCGTAGAGCAGGAACCAAGGTCGGAATATGCGGCCAGGCTCCGAGCGACTTTCCTGAGTTCGCCGAGTTTCTGGTCCGGGAAGGGATCGACTCCATTTCCCTCAATCCTGACAGCGTCATCAAGGTCAGACAAAGGGTCGCCAAGACCGAAGAGGAAATGAGTCATGCCGATCCATAATTCCGATATTTCCAGCATCTTCGACCAGGTCGCGGATCTGCTCGAGATCACGGCGGCGAACCCCTTCCGTGTACGGGCCTACCGCAACGCCGCCCGCACTGTTGCCGACCAGCCGCAGAGTATGGCGGAAATGCTCGAACAGGGCGGGGATTTTTTGGAACTCCCCGGCATCGGCGAGGACTTGGCCGGCAAGATCGTGGAGATCGTCGAAACAGGCACCCTGAAAATACTGGAAGAATTGCAAGAGGAGGTGCCCGGCAACCTCAGCGAGCTGCTGCAAATATCAGGTCTCGGTCCGAGGCGAGTGGCGGCCTTGCATCGCGGACTCGGCATCAAAACCCTGGAGGGTCTGGCCGAAGCCGCCGAAAAACAAAAGATCCGAACACTGAAGGGTTTCGGTGAAAAAACCGAAAGGCATCTCCTTAAGGAAGTCAAGCGCAGGGAAAAGAGCGATTTTACAATCAAACTTGCTGATGCTGAGCAGATTGCCGGTCCGCTACAGGCCTACCTGGAAAAGACCAAGGGTGTCAAGCGGGTGGTGGTGGCCGGCAGCTTTCGGCGGCGCAAGGAAACCGTGGGCGATCTCGATATCCTGGTGACGTGCAAACAAGGCAGCAAGGTGATGGATCGTTTCAAATCCTTCGAGGACGTTGACGAGGTGCTGGTCAAAGGAGACACCAAGTCCTCGGTTCGGCTGCGCGGCGGTTTGCAGGTCGATTTGCGGGTGGTGCCCGAGGTCAGCTACGGTGCAGCTCTTTATTACTTCACCGGCTCGAAAAACCACAACATCGCGTTGCGCCGGATGGCGCAAAAAAAGGGCCTCAAAATCAACGAATACGGGGTCTTTAGGGGAGAGGGGGGTGATGGGGATCGCATCGCCGGAGCCAGCGAGGAGGAGGTGTTGTCGGCGGTTGATTTGCCCTACATCGAGCCCGAAATGCGAGAAGATCAAGGGGAAATCGAAGCGGCCCGGGAGGGAAAGCTGCCCGAAATCATCACCCTTGACGACATTCGCGGCGATCTTCATTCCCACACCAAGGCCACAGACGGCCGCTCTTCTCTCTGGGAGATGGCAGAGGCGGCTCGCCTCCTCGGTTACAACTACCTCGCCATCACGGAGCATAGCCTGGCGGTGAGGGTAGCCAGGGGATTGGATCGCAAACGGCTGGAACAGCAGATCGAAGAGATCGACGAACTCAATGAAAAATTCCGGGGTTTTCGCATCATTAAGGGTATCGAGGTGAACATCCTTGAAGACGGCTCTCTCGACCTGCCCGATGAAGTGCTTAAAAAACTCGATTTAACGGTTTGTGCTGTTCACTCCGGCTTCGATCTTTCTGCCGAGAAACAGACCGAGCGCATCATCCGGGCTATGGACAACCCCTGTTTCAATATTCTTGCTCACCCTGCCGGCCGGCTCATTAACAAGCGTGCAGCCTGCCGGCTTGACATGGTAAAAATCATCGAAGAGGCCCTGGATCGGGGCTGCTTTCTTGAACTTAATGCCCATCCCGACCGCCTTGACTTGAATGACCAGCACTGTCGGTTGGCCAAGGACAGGGGGTTGAAAATTGCCATCTCCACCGATGCACACCATTCAGGAGCGCTCCAGAACATGAGATACGGGGTCTACCAGGCGCGGCGCGGATGGCTTTCCAAAAACGACGTAATCAACACGCGAAAAGTAGCCGACTTGGTAAAGCTCCTGAAAAGGTAGACAGGTATTCATGGGAAACTCTGGAAACCGGAGGTTCCATGGGACTTATGAAAAATAAGAATGCTCATGAACTTTAAATTTCACACTTGCACATGGCGCTCCAGCCTTGCCTAACGCCCAACGAAGAAGCGTGTTATGGACTGCTGACGTTGTTGAAAATATATATTCCTCCATCACCCCCTCACCAATACCAGACAACCCCGCACAGGCCATATCCAAAGGCTGTATCAATCATCACTAGAGTGGTAGAGAAACGCTCGTTTTTTCTAGAAGACCGGAATTCTGAACTGTTCCTTTACCGGTTATCGGTTCCCCGCTTGCAACAGAGGCGCCGCCGCTCCAAATCCCTGACCGGCTTTGCCCTTTGAAGAAACGAGGGGAAAAGCAACAGACACAAATTGCATGATCAGGGTTCACCCGGCACCACAGTCACCCGGGCAAATGGTTGACACGTATCGGTACCGCAGTGTATGAGAGAGGGGTTTTATTCACCCATTGTGAAGAATGGAGGCGCAACGGCGAACCATGATCAAAATTGATTTCGATAAGATGGGCGGGCTGATCCCGGCGGTGA
>PWVL01000005.1 GCA_003561875.1 Desulfuromonadales bacterium
CTGGAATTTTTCATGCGTTTTTCGGTTCCGTTTTTGGAGACTGGTTCTCATGAAACCCAAAAGGAAATCTCCGCAACGGTCCCTTCCAGTCAGAGATCGGCTTCACTGTAAACTCGCAGACCGCTACGGCGCAGCAGGGCGGCGTTGACACCCTGACCTGCGACCCGTTGTTGAAGGCGGCAGATTCTGTGGACGCCGCAAGAAGGACTTCCGTCCTTGAGCAGTGCGGCCCGAGTTTCGGTCAGTCGGGCGATGGTGAGGGTCAACTCGGCGCCTCGCAGAAAGGACGCGGACATCTCCCGACCGTCACTGCGGTACAGCCGACCCGAACCGGCAAGCAGGTCGACTCCGTCCCCACTATGGAAGCTGCAGGGATGCCGCGGGGTTGGCAGTCCCGCCAGTTGTTCGGGACAGACCGGTACCGGTCGCAGGTTTTTTTCTCTCAGGTGGTTGAAGACTTCGGGGCTGGTTTTGGAGCGGCCGTCATATCGGGTTGGCAGACCGAGCAGACAGGCGCTGACCAGGATCGTTTCGAACATCCTGTCCTCCGGTGGACGTAGCGGCGCTGTATGTAGAAGCGGCTTCAGGCAATAGGGGGGTTGATTAGTGCTTCTGCGGGATTCTCCGCCGGGCAGACTATGATGACCCGGCGGTGCAGAATGCGCAGGCGTCCCTCGGCGAAGAGGCGGATGGCCTCCGGATAAATGCGGTGTTCCTGCCGCAGGATGCGTTGGGACAGGCTCTCGACACTGTCGTTTTCCAGAACCGGAACGGCGGCCTGCATAACAATCGGTCCCGTGTCGACTCCGGAGTCGACAAAGTGCACCGTGCAACCGCTCAGTCTGGCCCCGTGTTGCAGAGCTTGTTGTTGGGCGTTGAGCCCCGGGAAGGCCGGCAGCAGGGCCGGATGAATATTCAGGATGCGGTCGGGAAAGGCGTCCAGAAACAGGGGTGAGAGCAGGCGCATGAAGCCGGCCAGAATCACCAGTTCCACACGGGCTTTCCGCAGTTCCTCAACCATGGCCCTGTCAAAGGAGAGGCGATCCGGATAGTTCCGTTGCGCGATGCAGCGTACCGGGATTCCGGCGCGCCGTCCGCGCTGTAAAGCACCGGCTGAAGCCTTATCGCTGATGACAAGGGCGATTTCCGCGTTGAGGGAGCCGTCCTGTATACGATCAATGATCGCTTGCAGATTGGTGCCGCCGCCGGAAGCCAGAACGCCTAGGCGAAGTTTGCTGCTCACAAAAAAAATCCTCGAAAGTTCCAAGCAGGCCCAGGGTCCCCCGAGGTGGGTTGTTGGACAAAACCCCTCGACACCGGGTCTGTCTCCGGTGATCTCCTCGAAAAAAATACTGCCCGATAAGGGAAGGGCCGGCAGAATCAGGAAAAAAGGTTTAACCTTCTTGCCGGCCGCTGCATGCCATCAGTTCAATACGACACTTTCAGCTTCGCCGGTTTTGGCGGCGATGCGACCGATGACATAGGCCTGTTCCTTAAGACCGCCAAGGCGCACCATGATTTCGTCCACATCCTGTTCCGGGACAATGACCACCATGCCGATACCATAGTTGAGAGTTCGGTACATTTCCGCTTCGTCGATGTTGCCGCCGCGACGCAAGATTTCAAAAATGGCCGGTTTGGGCCAGCTTTCCTTGTCAATAACCGCCTGACAGCCCTTGGGAAGAACTCGTGGCACGTTTTCTACAAGGCCGCCACCGGTAATGTGGGCCATTCCTTTGATCTGAAAATCCCGCAGGAGGTTAAGGATGGTTTTGACGTAGATGCGCGTCGGGGTAAGCAATTCTTGGCCCAGGGATTTGTCCAGTTCGTCGAGCCGGGAGTCCACCGTCAGGCCCATCTTCTCAAACAGGATCTTGCGCACCAGGGAATAACCGTTGGAGTGTAGGCCACTGGATGCGAGACCAATCAGGCGGTCCCCAACAGTTATGCCGGACCCGTCGATAATTCTGCTGTTGTCGACAATACCCACCGTGAAGCCGGCCAGATCGTATTCACCGACAGCATAGAAACCGGGCATTTCCGCCGTTTCTCCACCTATCAGAGCACATCCGGCCTGAATACAGCCTTGCGAAATGCCCTTGATTACTTCAACGCCTGTTTCTGGGGAGAGCTTGCCGGTGGCCAGGTAATCGAGAAAAAACAGCGGCTCGGCGCCCTGAACGATGATATCGTTGACGCACATGGCCACCAGGTCGATGCCGACGGTGTCGTGTTTGTCGGTCATGAAGGCCAGCTTGAGTTTGGTACCGACACCATCCGTCGAAGTCACCAGGGTCGGTTTTTCGTATTTCTCGGCGTGCAGTGAAAACAGCCCGCCGAAACCTCCGATGTCGGTGAGAACCTCCGGTCGGAAAGTTGCTTTGACCAGCGGTTTAATCATGTCAACGAAGCGATTTCCTGCATCGATATCGACGCCAGCATCCTTGTAGGTCACTTTATTGTCACTCAAAGCACGACTCTCCTTGCCGATAAATTCGGCCATTATTAAACTAATTGCCCATTCTTTGTCAACGCCAAACGCCGCCTCCGCAAAGGCGGGGAGATTGGTTCTTTACAGTCCTTGGGGGGTGACTTATGATGGGCGACCAGGACCTCTGCCCTGCACTGTTCAAGCACCATTTTATCGCCTTTTGTGTTGTCTGCCATAAAATTTTCTGTTTTGATCGGCAGTCGCCGTTTCGGGCCTCCCGGCGCCGTTTCGATTTCAACTTTTTCTAAAGTATTCTGTCGGCCATGAATCCTGCTTGCGGGGACATTATTCGACCCATGACGGTGAGAGACCTGCAGGCGGTGCTGGCACTGGAGTCCTGCGGACACGTCGACCCCTGGTCCGAGGGGATGTTTCGCGAGGAGTTAGGCAATCCTCTGGCCCGCATCGATCTTTTCTGGCGTAATTTCAACCTTGCCGGTTTTCTCTGCTCCTGGCGGGTCAGTGACGAACTGACGATTCTGAATGTGGCAACGGCACCGCTCATGCGCCGAACCGGAGTGGCTCGTACGTTGTTACTGCAGGTTCTGGAGCGCAACGGGCGCAGCGGCATGGCCCGCGCACTGCTGGAAGTGCGCCCTTCCAACTACGCGGCCATAGCACTTTACACTTCTCTCGGTTTCCGTCAGGTGTGCCGCCGTCGTGGCTATTATCGGAACGGCGAAGATGCCCTGGTCATGGAATTACTGCACGAGAGTTTTGCGTCAGGCGGTTTTTGAGAAGATGCCCGAGGTGGTATTGTCACCAGGGGTCGCTTTGTCCCACAGGCGCTAAAAGATCGTGGCTCTGTAACCGCCAATCGTTGCGCCTGAGCTTTTCCCTACATGTTCTAATAAAACCGCTGCATGATGGGACCTCCATTCTTTGGGAGTTTACGCTTTAATGACAAACATTAAAACGACAATTCTTGCTAATCAGGAAGTAGCGCCCGGCTATTACCGCATGAAGATACTGGCTCCGGAATTTGAGAGGCGGGTTCGCCCGGGGCAGTTCGTCATGTTGCGCGCGTTGGGATTTGGGGAACCGCTGCTGCGGCGGCCCTTCGGAGTTTTTCAGACCGGACGGCTGCAGGCTGATTGCGACGGCTTGCCTGAGAAGGAATTTCTGGAAATACTCTACAAAGTCGTTGGTCGCGGTACTGCCTTGATGCGGGATCTTCATGAAGGAGACCGGGTAGAAGTACTGGGTCCTCTCGGACGCGGGTTTGAGACGGCTTCAAACAGCGGCCAGCAGATACTGGTCGGCGGCGGCATCGGTCTGGTTCCCCTGTATATGCTCGCCGGTGAACTGCTGCGCCAGTATCCCGTGAGATTGCTCATCGGCGGGCGCTCACGAGAGGATATTCTGATGGTGACGGAGTTTGAGCGGCTCGGCGTGGAAACCTATGTGTCGACAGATGACGGTACCCTGGGTGATGCCGGTCCCGTGACCCAGGTGCTGGAGAGAAAACTGACCCGTTTTCCCGACGCGGCGGTCTATGCCTGCGGTCCGATGCCCATGCTGGAGGCGGTGAACGCCATCTGTGCGTCACGGCGGGTCGCTCTGCAGGTCTCCCTTGAGGCGTTTATGGCCTGTGGCGTCGGCGCTTGTCTCGGTTGCGTTGTCAAGGGGGCCGGCCACAGCAAGGAGGACCCCCGCTACCTCTGTACGTGTAAAGAAGGGCCGGTGTTTCGTGCCGAAGAACTGGATTGGGAACTTCTGGCTCGGCGTGTCAACGAAGGAGGAAGGGATCATGACTAATCCTTCTTTACCGGAGAATGCCATGGAAGCGGGTCCGGATCTTTCCGTTTCGCTGGCCGGATTGCAGCTTAAAAACCCGGTCATGCCAGCTTCCGGTACCTTTGGTTACGGGGAAGAATACAGTCCTTATATGGATTTGGGACGTCTTGGGGCCGTCGTCACTAAAGGACTGTCCTTGCGTCCCAAGGCCGGCAACCGGACTCCGCGAATCGCCGAGACCCATGGTGGCATGCTCAACGCCATCGGTTTGCAGAACGTAGGATTGGAGGCTTTCTGCCAGGAAAAAATGCCTTTTCTTCGTCAGATTGCGACTCCGGTCATTGTGAATTTTTTTGGCAACAGCCAGGAGGAATATGTTGAAGTTGCACGCCAGATCGACCAAATCGATGGTGTAGCAGCGGCGGAATTGAATATCTCCTGTCCCAACGTCAAGCATGGTGGCATCGTCTTTGGCACCGATCCCGCTGCGGCGGCTGCCGTGGTCGGTGGGGTTCGCGAGGTCCTGAACAAACCGCTCATTGTCAAACTGACTCCCAATGTCACCGACATTACCGTGATTGCCCGAGCTGTCGAGGACGCCGGGGCCGATGCCATCTGTTGTATCAACACCCTGACAGGCATGGCTGTGGACATCCACTCCCGTCGACCGCAACTGGCCAACGGAACCGGCGGGCTGTCCGGACCGGCTGTTAAACCGATTGCGCTCCGCATGGTCTATCAGGTGGCACGGGCGGTGAAACTGCCAGTCATAGGGGTTGGCGGTATCGTGACGGCTGAAGATGCTCTGGAATTTCTCATCGCCGGAGCCAGCGCCGTGCAGGTTGGAACCGCCAATTTCTTGGACCCGGCTGCCATGATCGCCATTATTGACGGACTGGACCGCTTTTGCCGGCAAGAACAGATTGCGAAACTTGCCGACCTGATTGGAACGTTGCGGTGTTGATTCGGCAACGATTGTCTGCGGCCGCTGAAAGGTGCCCATGGAGATAATCACCACCCATGTAAATGCTGACTTCGACTGTCTGGGCAGCATGGTCGCGGCCCAAAAGCTCTACCCGCGGGCAGAGATGGTCTTTGCCGGTTCCCAGGAACGTTCGGTGCGGGATTTTCTTCAGAAATTTCCCGAAGTCGCGGAGCGCTTCAGACGACTTCGCGACATTGATTTGGACGCCGTCAGGCGTCTGATTCTTGTGGATGTCGGTCAGCCGGATCGTATCGGCCCTTTTGCCCAGGTGCTGGAGCGGCCTGGCGTGGAAGTGCATGTTTACGACCATCACCCCGCCTCGGTACAGGACTTGTGTCCGAAGCGCATGAAAATCGAAGCCGTGGGAGCAACGGTGACGATTTTCGCCGAACTGCTTCAGGAGCAGGGAATGCGATTGAGTTCCGACGATGCCACTCTGATGTTGCTGGGGCTTTACGAAGATACCGGCAAGCTGTCTTTCAATTCCACCACCAGCAGGGACTGTATGGCGGCGGCCTACCTGTTGGAACAGGGCGGGGATCTCAATCTGGTGGCTGATTCGCTGGTCCAGGAGTTGACAGCAGGGCAAGTGGCTCTGCTGCATCAACTCATTGAAAACCGCACTCTTGTCAATGTCAACGGAATCGATATCGCCCTGGCGCACGCCTCGGTGGATGCTTTCATCGGCGACCTTGCCGTTCTGGTTCATAAACTTAAGGACATGGAGAGCCACAACGCCTTGATCGTGGCCGTGCGCATGGAAGACCGGGTGTTTCTGGTGGGCCGCTCGCGTATCCCCGAAGTGCATGTCGGCGATATTCTTGGAGAGTTTGGGGGCGGCGGACACGGTTTTGCCGCCTCCGGTGTTTTGCGGGACATGACCCTGGTAGAGTTTCTGGAAAAGCTGCCGGAAGTACTGCGACGTCACGTACAGCCCCACTGGGAAGCCCGTCATCTGCTGTTTACCGCGGTCAAGACTGTTCCCGCCACAGCAACCATCAAAGAGGTGCGTGCCTTGCTGACCCGTTACAATATCAATGCTCTGCCGGTGATGGAGGGAACCCGGGTGGTCGGCATCATATCCCGCCAGGTGGTGGAAAAGGCCGCTTACCATACCCTGGAGAATCTGCCGGTCAGTGAATATATGAACACTGATTTCATTACCGTAACGCCGGAAACCCCCCTGCGGGAACTGGAGGAGGTCATTGTCAACGGTCGGCAGCGTTTTGTGCCGGTCATTGAAGAAGGCCGGCTGGCAGGAGCCATAACCCGAACCGATCTGCTACGGCATATGGTTTCCGGTGCCGTTTCGCGACGCATGAGTCGTGCACCGGCCATTACCAGCGGCGGGCTGGGTTTGAAAAAAAGCTACATCGTCCGTTTGCTTCACAACCGCCTGCAGCCGCACATCGGGGAAATCCTCAATCGAATGGGACAGGTAGGGCAGGAACTCGGCGTTCACGTTTTCGTCGTTGGTGGTTTCGTCCGCGACCTGATTCTTGATCACCCCAATCTTGATATCGATGTCGTGGTTGAAGGAGACGGAATCGCTTTTGCCGCCGAGTATGCGCGCCGTTTCGACTGCCGCATTCGCACCCATCGGAAATTTGGTACAGCAGTATTGATATTTGCCGATCAATTCAAGATCGATGTGGCTACCGCCCGCACAGAGTATTATCTGCAGCCCGGTGCTTTGCCAACGGTAGAGCATGCCCCCATCAAACTGGACTTGTATCGTCGCGACTTCACCATCAATACGCTGGCTATCGCTCTTAATGAAGGTCAGTTTGGCGAACTGTTCGATTTTTTTGGCGCCCAGAGGGATTTGCAGGAAAAAGCTGTTCGAGTACTTCACAATTTGAGTTTTGTCGAAGATCCGACCCGGGTTTTCCGTGCCATCCGCTTCGAACAACGTCTAGATTTTCGCATCGGCAGGCATACCGAACAGCTGATGCAAAGCGCCCTGCGCATGGGGTTCCTGGACAAGATCAGCGGGCATCGAATTTTCAACGAGTTGGTTCATATTTTTAAAGAAAACAACCCCCTGCCGGCTGTGTTGCGCATGTCGGACCTGGGACTTCTGGACTACCTGCATCCCGAACTCTCCCGAACTTCACGCATTAAGGAATTGTTCGGCCGGGCGCACCAGGTGATTGATTGGCATCAGTTGCTGTTTACCGGTGAGGACTGTCGAAGCTGGCTGGTCTATTTTCTCTGCCTGCTGAGCGATCTGGGTGAAAAAGCGGCGCAAGAGTTGGCGGAAAGGCTGGAGATTCCACCTCGGGTACGACACGTTCTTGTTGACGAACGGGAGGATCTTCATCGGGCTGTCAACCTGATTTACTGGCGTAGCAGCCGTTCCGCGATGACGTCTCCAAGCGAGATTTTTTCTCTGCTCGAACCACTTTCCGTAGAAAGTCTCCTGTACGGGATGGCACGTAGTGGCAACGAGTCGGTTCAGCGCAGTGTTTCGGATTATTTTATTCGCCTGCGGAAGATAAAATGCCATCTCGACGGCCACGACCTGAAAGAATTGGGAGTAGCCCCGGGGCCCGTGTACAAAGAGATATTCAAGAAATTGCACACCGCCCGTCTTGATGGAAAAATTGTCAGCCGTGAAGATGAGAAGGATTTTGTGCTCCGTAATTATGTTCGCTCAGGGAAGGGTGTGACAGCTGTTCCGCAATTTTTTGAAAAAGACGGTTAGCGGTTTTGCGGTAGCCCGCGCTCATGACGCTGTTTTGTCTGTTTCGCCAATGCGCAATTGACTTGCGGAGAGGTCTCTGCTAAAAAGAAGTGTTAAGCTCTTTTTAGGAGAAACAATGAATCACTTGCTGGTACAGATTTCGATCATGTTGGTGCCGGGACTGCTGGCCATTATGCTTCACGAAGTGGCGCACGGTTATGTTGCCGACCGGCTCGGAGATCCGACCGCTCGGACGTTGGGCCGGTTGACTCTCAACCCTCTGAAACATCTTGATTTTTTGGGTCTGTTGGTGTTGTTTCTGATCGGTTTCGGCTGGGCACGACCGGTTCCGGTCAACCCTCTCAACTTTAAACGACCTCGCCAGGACATGGTCTGGGTGGCTCTGGCTGGACCTCTGACCAATCTGCTGCTGGCCGGCTGTTCTGCCCTGGTAGTTCGTTTTCTGTTGGTTCTGCCGGAAATTGTCGGGCCGACCGGTGCGCAGACTGCTTCTCTAAGGGAACCGTTGATTCTGATGGCTGGGTTCAGTCTGTACATCAATCTGCTGCTGGCGGCTCTCAACCTTATACCCGTGCCTCCTCTGGACGGAGGTCGCGTGGTAACCGGGATATTGCCTGAAGCATTGGCCAGGCAGATGATGCGTGTTGAACCTTTTGGTTTTGTGATTGTGCTGCTGCTGATTTTTGTCACCCCTCTGTGGTCGCAAATTGTTCTGCCGGCTGTCTCTCAGGGAGCTCATTGGCTGGCCGGTCCTCAATCCGCGGCCCTGGGGCATTTCATGCCCCTTGCGGGGTCTTGAGAGCGTCGCCATGGCCTATGAGATTTGCCTTGATAGTTTTAAGGGCCCGCTGGATCTTCTGTTACATCTCATCCGCAAGCATGAGATGGATATTTATGATATTCCCATTGCGGAGATCACAGCCCAGTATCTGGCAACCTTGGAGGTCATGCAAAGTCTCAATCTTGACCTCGCCGGTGAATTTCTGCTGATGGCTGCAACCCTGCTGCAGATCAAATCGCGAATGCTGCTGCCGCAGGATAGGGAAGAGAACGAAGAGGCCGAGGAACCCGATCCTCGGACGGAACTGGTCAATCGGCTTCTGGAATATCAAAAATATCGTGAGGTGGCCTGCTGCCTGGAATCCCTGCCTCTTCTCGGCCGGGATGTTTTCGTTCGGGAAGTGACGCCGGCAGAGGAAGGACGGCCGCAAGACGAATCACCGGAGTGGGAACCTGTAGGTCTTTTCGAGTTAGTCGCGGCATTTCATCGGGTGCTGAGCGGCAGAGAAGAGGAGGCGGTTCACGAAATTACCCGGGAGCATTTATCCGTCACCGAGCGCATCTATCAAATTCTCGAAGCTTTGAGCGATACCCCTTGTCTTGCTTTTAGTGAAATTTTGGCAGACGTCGTCAGCCGGAGTCATATCATCGTGACCTTTCTGGCGATGCTGGAACTGGTTAGAATGCGTCTGGCCCGACTGATGCAGCACAACCCCGATCACGTCATCTGGATCTACGCCGTCGACGGAGGCGAGACCGTTTCCGTCGCGGAGGGACAAATTTTTGGTTACAGCTGAGCTGAAATGCATTGTCGAAAGTCTGCTGCTGGTGGCACACTCCCCGGTGAAAGCGGATACTGTTGCTTTGATTCTGGGTATTGAAGAGTCTCGTGCGGTTTTGTGCCTGGAGCAGTTGTATGACGACTACGCGACCGGCTATCGAGGCTTTGTGGTGTGCCGGGTTGCCGGCGGTTATCAATTTCGAACCCGGCCCGAACATGCCGAATGGATTCGAAAGTTTCGCAGGAGCCGACCGTTTCGGTTTTCCCGAGCGGCGCTGGAAACTCTGGCCGTCGTGGCGTATCGACAACCGGTGACTCGTGCCGAAATCGATTATCTGCGCGGTGTCGATTCATCCGGAGTTGTCCGTACGTTGCTGGATAGGCATCTGATTCGCATCCTTGGCAAAAAAGATGTGCCGGGCAAGCCGGTCATTTATGGAACCAGCCGGGAGTTTCTTGCGTTGTTCGGTCTTGCCGATCTGACCGGGCTGCCGACCCTTAAAGAGTTTAATGAATTGCCTCCGGAAATGCTCTCCGAGTTGGAGGTCGGCTCGCAGACTCAAATCGCTTCTGACGATGGTTTTTTGGCATAGATGTGAGCGTATTGGCGATCTGGCGGGTATACTGAATGACACAGCGCTTACAGAAACTGATAGCAGCAGCGGGACTTGCTTCGCGTCGGCAGGCTGAAGGCTGGATCATTGCAGGGCGTGTGACTCTGAACGGTCGGATCGCTTGTCTTGGAGATCGTGCCGACCTGGAAGAGGACTGCGTTCAGGTGGATGGGCGCTCTCTGCAGCCAAGACAGCCTTGGGTCTACCTGCTTCTTAACAAACCGGTGGGATACGTCACAACCGCCCGGGATCCCCAGGGTCGCAACCTGGTGACGGATCTGGTGCGGGACGTTCCGGTTCGGTTGTTTCCGGTGGGGCGGTTGGATCTGAACACGGAAGGGTTGCTGCTGCTGACTAACGACGGGGCTTTGGCTGCCCGCCTGACGCATCCTCGGCACCGGGTTGCGAAAACCTACCTGGTTCGCGTGCGGGGGGCTTTAAGCAACGAGATTCGTCAGCGCCTGGAAGCCGGGGTCGAATTGGAAGATGGACTCACGGCGCCTGCCCGCATAGCTAGAGTCCGGTCTGGGGGAAGCCATACCTGGTTCGAAATAACCCTTTACGAAGGACGTAACCGGCAGGTTCGGCGTATGTGCGAGATGGTGGGACTTCCTGTCAGCCGCCTTAAAAGGGTCGGTCTGGCTTCGCTGAATCTGGAAGGAGTGCGGGTGGGACACTACCGCCACTTGACTGCGGGTGAGGTGGCGCTGCTCAAAAAGCTGTAGCGGGACGCCTGACTTTCAGTGGGCTGCAGACAACCTGCGCACGACCAGCGAGTTCTTTCGGGTTTAAACTTTCCGAAGGAACAGGCAGGTCTTGACAGGTTTGTGCTGCTGGTTTAACGTCCTTCCTGATATTTAATCACTTTAACCGAGCGGGTGAACGCATTGTCAAAAAAGGAAAAACTTTTAGCTTCCGCGCAGAAGAATCTTCTCAAAGGTCAGATTGGCAAAGCCATCAGGGACTACGAAAAGATTGTTGAAGCTGATGCCAAAGATATTCGTAACCGGCAGAAGCTGGCTGAACTTTACAGCCGCAACCAGCAGTCGGACCAGGCTCTGGAGACCTACGAACATGTGGCTCGGCATTACAGCGACAACGGATTTCTTCTCAAAGCGCTGGCGGTCTACAAGCAGATGCAGAAAGTGGATCCCCAGCGGCCGGAGATCTACGAACGTCTCGCCGAGTTGAATCTCAAGCAGGGATTAAAGGGCAACGCCCTGACGGAGCTTCGCAACCTTGTTGCACTGTACCGCAGCCTTGAAAAGCCGGAAGAAGTTATCAAGGTGCTGGATCAGATGAAAGTCATTGATCCGCACAATTTTGCTATTTCCCTGCTGGTAGCGGAAGCCTTCAGCCATTCGGGGGAGCCGGAAAAGGCTGCCGATTGTCTTAGCGAATGCCTTCGTCATCTTGCCCCCAAAGCCGATTTGAAGGCAGTTGAAAAGGTTCGTCAGACCGGTCTTGCCTGCTGTCCCGATTCCACGTCTTTTGGTTTGGAATTAGTCCGCGCCCTCCACGCCTGCGGCGAAGCTGTTTCCGCTTCGGAGGTGCTGCAGGATATTCTGGCTGAACAGCCTCAGAACGACGAGGCGCTTTTGTTGTTGGCCGAAGGCTGTCGCCTGGTTGCCGATCACGCCGCCGAAGTAGTCGCCTATGAACGGTTGCTGGCTATGGATGCGGATCATTCTGATTGGCGCAAAGGCTACGCGGAGGCCTTGCTTCTGGGCGGCGCCGCTGATCGGGCTTTGGAGGAGCTTGAAAAAATCAAAGACACTTTCTTGTCCTCCGGACGAGCAGCAGAGCTGAAAGGCATTTACGAGTCCGTACAGGAGCGTCTGCCCGACAATGAAACGGTGGTGGCCTCTTTACAGACTGTCTATGAAGGCACCGGTGAGGGAGGCAAACTTTTTGATCTCATGTCCTCCACGCCAGAAGATACGGGCGATTCCGTCGTCGCCGGCGAGGAGACTGCGCAACCCCTTAATGATCCGTCCCTCGGCGAGTTGGATCCTCAAGAGAATTTATCGCCTGGCCTGGAACAGCAGCAAGCTGGCCTGGTGGAGGGACAGGCGACTGCCGAACCGGATCTTGTCGAGGAATCTTTTCAACAGAACATTGAGTTTGATGACCTTGACCTTGACGGTATCGAGTTCGGCCTGCAGGAAGACGTTGGGTCCGAACAACCGGCAAAGAAGGGCCCTCCCGCCGGTGGCGGCAGTTCGCCGGCCCTGCCCATCGATGTGGACGCAGAGATTGAGGAAGCGGAATTCTACTATCAGCAGGGGCTGTTAAAGGAGGCCGCCCAGAAATGTCAATCCTTGCTCGAGCGAACCGGGAACTGCCCCGAGGCCGAGGCGTTGCTTGAAAGGATGGGCGCAGCCGGCGGAGATTCGGAATCCTCCGGTCAGGTAAAAAAGCCGGTCAGCTCCGCTAAAGACTCTGGTGGCCAGTCTTCGAGGGGGCTTGTGGACCGGGACCGTTCCCGTCTGGACGGCTCTTTCAGCGAATTCAAAAAAGGGCTTGAGGCCCAGGTTTCGGCAGAGGACACGGAAACTCATTATAACCTTGGCATTGCCTATAAGGAAATGGGCCTCCTGGACGATGCGATTGAACAGTTTGACAAAGTAATGAACGATCCGCAGCGCCGCACCGATTGCCTGACCCTCAAAGGAGTCTGCCTGGTTCAGAAGGAGGCTTTTGAAGAAGCGGCGGCAACCTTCAAGGAAGGACTCGGCGGCGCCGATCTCAAGGATTGTGAACGCATCAGTCTTTACTACGAGTTGGGTCTTTTGTATATGGCCTGGAATCAACCTCTGGAGGCTCTCGACAGTTTTCAGTGCGTAGCCGACGCGGATCCTTTCTTTCGCAACGTCGATGAACAGATTCGCCTGCTGCGCCAGGAACTGGGACTCAGCGATGACGATGACGAGTCGCCCGGTGGAGGTAGCGGTTCCGACAACAATCGGGTTTCCTATATTTAGAATGTCGTCGCAGGAGGTCCGTTCAGTGCTGTCAGGAAGTTTTTTCAGGTTTTTGACCGACTGTCCAGGGGATCTGGTCCATGAGTTATACGGAATATTTTGGTTTTGAGAGGGAGCCCTTTTCCAACGCTCCCGACGCCCGGTTTTATTTTAACAGCGAACAGCACCGTCAATCCCTGCAACGCCTTATGTACGCCGTTGACTCTAACAAAGGCCTTGCGGTGCTCATCGGAGGCATCGGTTCCGGAAAGACTACCCTGGCCCGGCGCATGCTTGACTGCCTTCCTGACGATCGTTATGAGTCGTCTCTGCTGGTTATGGTCCATTCGGGAATCACTCCCGAGTGGATTCTGACGCGCATTGCCATGCAATTCGGTGTCGAGGCTCCCGCCTCCGATCGACTTGCCTTGCTTAAACAGTTGTATGACCGTCTGTTGCAGATCGAGGAATCCGGGCGCCGCGCGGTGGTTCTTATCGATGAGGCTCAGATGTTGCAGACCCGGGAACTGATGGAAGAGTTTCGTGGTCTGCTCAATCTCGAAATTCCCTCCAAAAAGTTGCTGAATATCGTTTTTTTTGGTTTGCCCGAGGTGGAAGACTGCCTCCGTCTGGACGAACCTCTGGCGCAGCGTGTGGCGGTTAAAGTGCAGCTGCACTCTTTTACCGTCGAAACCACGAGCAGCTACATCAAGCACCGGCTGAAAATTGCCGGGGCGGAGCGAAATCTTTTCGTTGAGGGGGCTATTCCTGCCATCCATCGGTTTACCGGGGGTGTGCCACGCATGATCAACACCATCTGTGATAACTGTCTTTTTGAATCCTTTGTGCGCAAACAGGATCGAGTTGATGTGTCGATTGTGAATAGTGTTGCCGGTGACTTCGGGCTTCTCAAAGAGCCTTTGGCGGACTTGTCTCAATCGGAGAATCATTCCGATCTGGAAGAGATTGAAACCCTCCTCGACTCACTGGAAGACAGATCCTGATATCGGGATCGACAGGTCGAGGTTTTTTTGAGCGGTCGCGGTTTGGCCGCTTGCTTTTTTTAAGGTTCCCGGACGAGCTTTTGATGACAGAACGAATTCGCATACTGCCGGAGCAGCTTTGCAACCAGATTGCCGCCGGCGAAGTGATTGAACGTCCTGCATCGGTTGTCAAGGAATTGGTAGAAAATGCTCTTGACGCCGGTAGCGAAAAAATTGTGGTTGAAATCGAGGCGGGAGGAAAACGGCTGATTCGCGTTACCGACAATGGCAGCGGTATGACGCGTGAGGATGCCTTTTTGTGTGTGGAACGACACGCCACAAGTAAGTTGCGCAATGAGGCCGACCTTTTTCACCTGCACACCCTGGGTTTTCGGGGTGAAGCTTTGCCTTCTATTGCGGCGGTTTGCCGTTTTCGTCTGCGAACCCGTGTGGCCGAGGCACTGGAAGGATGGGAGTTGCGGATGGATGGCGGGATTCTCCGCCATGCCGGTGCCGTGGGCATGCCCGCTGGTACCCAGGTCGAGATTCGAAACCTTTTTTTCAATACCCCGGCCCGCCGCAAGTTTCTGCGACGGGACGAGACCGAAGCGGGTCATATTGCCGATGTGTTGTCCAGACTGGCTCTGGCGAGACCACGAATTCAATTTCAGTTGCTGAATAACGGCAAGACACAACTGGAACTCAACCCTCATCGCCGCCTTGAGGAGCGGGTTGCCGGTTTGCTGGGACCGTCGATACTCAAGGATCTGCGGCCAGTCGAGGGAGAACAGGGAGAATTACGACTTTTCGGCCTGATCAGTCATGCTTCCCTGAACCGCTCAACAGCGGGGAGCCAGTTTACTTTTATCAATGGCCGCTATATTCGGGACCGACTGGTGCAGCACGCAGTGCGATCCGGTTACGCGCATCTGATGCCCAAAGGACGCTATCCGGTGCTTGTTTTGTTTCTGGAAGTTCCCGCCGAGCAGGTGGATGTCAATGTGCATCCGACCAAGCATGAAGTCCGTTTTCGCAATCAGTCGGATGTTCATGATTTCATCGTTGGAACTCTGAAACAGTCTCTGCGGCGTTCCGACCTGCCAAAAGCAGGGCAGTCCCTTGAGTCGCGACCTCACATCGTTGCTGATAAAAACCCGGCTTTTCCCTCTGTGACAATAAAGAGCGTCCCGGCAGCACCTGAAGGTATTATCAAAGAGGCTTCAGATACCTTTGCCCTTCCTTTGCTCTCCGGTGAGGGGCCGGAACAGGCACGGAAAAGTCCTGCCGCTGTCGAGACGGCTTTCACGGGCCTGGGATATTATGCCGGGCTTCGCGTGATAGGGCAGTTTCACGAGAGTTATATTCTCTGCCAGGATTTGGATGCGCTGATTCTTATCGATCAGCATGCGGCACATGAGCGCATCGGTTTTGAGAAGCTGCGCTCCCAATACCGCCGTTGCGCCATTGAACGGCAGGGACTTCTTTTTCCCATAATCATCGATTTTGATCACAGTCAGGCGGCGGTGTTGGAAAACCATGCCGGGCTTCTGGAGAGTTTCGGTTTCGATCTGGAACGTTTCGGGGGCAACTCGTTCATATTGAAGGGGGTGCCGCGTATTCTGGTTGAGGCCGAAGCGGAAGCTTTGCTGCGAGATGTGGTTGCCGAACTCCTATCTTTTAACAACAGCTCTCTGATGGAAGAGCGGGTGGAGCAGTTGATGGTGCTTATGGCCTGCCACCGGGTGATTCGGGCCAACCAGCAACTCAACGCGCAGGAGATTGCCTATCTCCTTAAAGAACTTGACGCCGTTGATTTCAACAGCCATTGTCCTCACGGTCGCCCGGTAATGCGCCGGCTTTCTCTGGCGGAAATCGAACGTATGTTCAAGAGATCCTGATGTCTGTGTCCGGCCGGCTGGAGAAAATCCCCCCAACCGTGGTCATCTGTGGCCCGACTGCCGGCGGCAAAACGGCTTTGGCCATGAGGCTTGCGGAACAGTATGCGCTGGAAATTGTTTCTGCAGATTCAAGGCAGGTCTATCGCGGCATGGATATCGGTACGGCCAAGGCGACGGCGGAGGAGCGAGCCCGGGTCCCTCATCATCTGATCGATGTCGCTGAACCGGACGAGGATTTTTCCGCTTTCGATTTTCTTCGCCGGGGGCGCGCGGCGCTGGACGCCATTAGCGACCGCCGTCGCCTGCCCCTGGTTGTGGGCGGCACCGGTTTGTATATCGATGCTTTGCTGCACGGTTTAGTGGCAGCTCCTGCAGCTGATCCGGAGTTGCGCAGGGCCCTGGAGAACTGGGAAAGCCGACGGGGGGCCGGCAGCCTGCAGGACCGACTGCGCTCCGTAGATCCCGAAATGGCCGCACGACTGGAGAGGTCGGACCGGGTGCGGATTATTCGAGCTCTGGAGGTGTTTTATCTCACTGGCCGTCGCCTGACGGATCTTCAGCGTCAACACGCTATAAAAACGTCTCCTTGCAGAGTTCTTATGCTGGGGGTTATGCCGGACCGGGATCTGTTGTATGATCGCATCAACCGGCGCGTGGAGGATATGTTTGAAGCCGGATTGCTGGAAGAGACCGAAAAATTGCTGGCGGAGGGTTATTCCGCCGAACTGAAAGCTCTGAAGACGATCGGTTACCGGGAGTGTATACAATATTTGAATGGCAGAATTTCCCGGCAGCAGGCCAAGGACCTGATTCAGCGCGACTCCCGCCGCTACGCCAAGCGCCAATTGACCTGGTTCGGTCGCAGGCCTGAAATAATTTGGCTTGATTCCCCGAGAGAGTTTGCTAAGGTGTTGAAGTTGATTGATCATTTTACAATGTCCACCTAAAGGAGCGGCCATGTCCAAAACCCCATTTAATATTCAGGATCAATATCTTAATCAGGCTCGCAAAGAAAGGGTCCGTGTCTCTGTGATGATGATGTCGGGGGAGAAGCTGGAAGGTTTTATCAAGTCTTTCGACAGTTTCTGCGTGCTGGTCGAATGCGGCGGCGACCTGTTGCTCTACAAGCACGCAATTTCTTCGATTACCTCTGCCGATGGATCTTTTCGTCTGCACGGCAGTCGCGAATAGCGCCTAACGGCAACAAACAGTGAGTCTCCGTGTCGCTCAGGAGTCTGTCTCCCCGGGGCGGTGGTGTGTTGTGGGTTTTTTTGAATTGCAGCACCCCCGTCCTTTTTTGTAGACGATGTGGAGCTCGTTCATTCGCAACGGGGAGTGACCGGTACATTGAATATTCCGAACTTGATGACTCTTTCGCGGCTTTTCATGGTGCCGCTGCTGATGATCCTTATTCTTTACGGAAAGTTTTCATGGGCTTTCGGCTTGTTCCTGCTGGCCGGGATTACCGACATGCTTGACGGTTATCTGGCCCGCAGACTGGACCAGTGCACCCTTTTTGGACTTTACCTGGACCCGGCGGCGGACAAGGTTTTGACCGTTTCGAGCTATCTGGTACTGGGTTTTTCCGGACATGTGCCGGCTTGGCTTTCGGTAATCGTGGTATTCAAAGAGGTTTTCATGATTCTGGGTGCTACGATTATTTTTGTCTGTGGATGGGAAATGAAGGTGGAACCCAGTCGCTGGGGAAAACAGACCACGTTTTTTCAGCTTTTTGCCGTTGCTTTGGCGTTGCTTGCCGCCGCCATGGAGTGGACCGTACCCTGGATTGTCTGGCTGTTTGGAGTTACCGGACTGCTGACGGTTTTTTGTGGTAGCCATTATATCTGGAGCCGCCTGCGCTCGTTGCCCGCGGATGCTGTAGTCCGGGTTGATTCAGGTTCGGCCACGCTCCCGACTGGGAATAAATGATGAACGATTATGAACAAAAAGCCCGCTTGGCGATGGAAAATCAGGACTGGCGTTCTGCTGTCCGGCTGCTTGAAAAAGCTCTTGAAGAGTCGCCCTTGGACGGGGAACTGCTGCTGTTGCTTGCGGAGGCCCTTTGTGAAACGGGCAGGAGCGAGAAGGCCGTTGAAATCTTGCGTAAGGGCCTGGAATCCCGGCCCGATGATCTGGACTGGCTGTTTTTTCTGGGGGATCTTTATTTCGAACGTGAAGAAACCGAAAAGGCTCTGGAGTGCTACGGCAGAATTCTGCAGGAGGATCCCGAGGAAGGCGAAGCCTGGGCCAGTATTGGTCTGGTCCGTTTCCAGCAGTTGCGTTATGACGATGCCATTGAAAGCTATCGCAAGGCCGTTGCTCTTGACGGTGACAGTGCTTTTCTCTGTAACTGCATCGGCGATGCCCTGATGGCCCGGGGTGACAGCGACAAGGCCCTGATGACCTATCGAAAAGCTTTGGAGTTGGATCCTGATGATGCCCAGGTTTATCTCAGCCTGGCGGAAGCCTACCACGACCTTGGTCGGTTGGGTCCGGCTCGAGAAGCCTGTAGTCGCGCCATTTCTCTTGACGCTGAGATGGACGAAGCGTATGTGACCCTGGGGAACATCTTGCTGGATCTGGACGAGAGTCGCGAAGCTTTGAGAAACTACGAAAAATTCCTGGCTTTTCCGGCTTCTGAGGGTAATCGGGAAATTCGCGCGGAGGTCAGCGCCCTGATTGAAGGCCTGCGGGACGAATTGGCCTGAGCGGGTTCCGGGCTTCAGAACCCGTTACGTGGGTAACAACAGAAGGGCAGGTGCATTGCACCTGCCCTTCTGTTGTTCAGAAACCAAAGACTTGATTCTATTTTTTCTTTGCAGCTGCTTTTTTTGATGCCTTGAGGGGATTGACCTTGCCATCCGCGCCCAGAATTTCGATTTTCTTATGGGTGGCAAAATTGCACAGACCCCGGCTCCATTTCTGACTCGGAGCAGGGTAGGCCGAACAGACCTGGCCGATCTTGCTGTCAACGACGCGTTCGCAACCCTGACATTCCTCGACCACGGGCTGACAGGCATTGCCCTCAAAAACGCAACCGCACTTGGTCCAGAAGGTACACTCAGTGCCGGGAAGGATCGTTTCACATTTCATCTTGGTATAGCCTCCTTTATGTTACAATTCTTCCTGTGTTCCAAAAGCGGCATTATTATGCATAAGCGGAAAAATTGTCAATTGAAAAATCGTTGTTCCGGTCGACATCGCTTGCGGGTCAGCGGTTAGGTTGCCATGTGTCCGGAGGCAGTGTGGAATCTCTTGCAAGCTGGGAAAAAACATGCCGGAAATGTGGTCGTTGTTGCTATGAGAAGATTGAGATCAATGGAACCGTCTACTACACCGACGTACCATGCGAAAAGCTCGACCTCGACAGCCGGCTTTGTACGGTCTATGCGCAGAGGACAGAGCGACAACCGGGATGTGTTCG
Source organism: Desulfuromonadales bacterium (assembly GCA_003561875.1). Lineage (GTDB taxonomy): Bacteria > Desulfobacterota > Desulfuromonadia > Desulfuromonadales > Syntrophotaleaceae > SLLR01. The sequence continues at coordinate 19,364 of PWVL01000005.1, forward strand.
TCTGACTCCGGATATTGTCGCTCGGGGGTTTTTTCCTGCTGATTGTCCTTATGTTGCCGGGGTCCGACACTATCCTGCTCCCGTTCTGTTTGAAGAGGGCGGCGAAGGGCACGATATTTAATGACGACGGTTTATGGTAGAATGGCGGTGTCGCGCACATAAAATCACGTAACGAATACCGGTTAATTCGATACAGACTGACGTGTGTCTTGCTGGTGTATTTTTTACGGGCAGGAATCAATCAACGAGGAGATTCATGTTATGGCTCAGATCAGGTTCGGTACCTCTGGTTGGCGGGGAATTCTGTGTGAAGATTTTGTTTTGGAGAATGTGCGTACCGTCACTCAGGCGATTGCCGACCATCTGCTGGATGCCGGGATCGGCTCCCGGGGGATGGTTGTGGGAAATGACAGCCGTTTTATGGGAGAACGCTTTGCCCGCGAAGCGGCTACCGTGCTGGCCGGCGCGGAGATCCCCGTATTTCTCTGCAACCGGGATACACCAACACCAGTCATTTCCTTTGAACTTTTGCGCCTCAAGGCGGCTGGTGCGATTAATTTTACGGCCAGTCATAATCCGGCGGAGTACAATGGGATCAAGTTCTCTCCTGCCTGGGGCGGACCGGCGCTACCGGAGACCACGGAAGATATTGAACGACGAGCAAATGCCATGTTGGGTGAAATCTGCTATCGGTCCATGCCCTTCGAGGACGCCTTGCGACAGGGCCGGATTCGGGAGATTGATCCGCGTTCTTACTATTGCGAGACGCTGTTGGATTTGATCGATTTCAAGGCGATTGCCGATTCCGGCATCACGGTCGCTGTCAATCCCCTGTATGGAACGGCGCGAGGTTACCTGGATGCTCTGCTTCTTAAGGCCGGAGTTCCCCTGGTAACCATGAACGATCACAGGGATCCCTATTTTGGGGGTTTTCCGCCGGAACCGGCGCAAAGTTACATAGAGGATTTTATCCAACGGGTCAGGGCCGAAGGGTCTGTTCGCCTGGGACTGGCAACGGACGGGGACGCGGACCGTTACGGTATTCTTGATGAAGATGGAACCTTCATCGAGCCGAACTACATTCTGGCGCTGCTTTACGATTATCTGTTGCGTGTGCGGGGACTGGGCGGAGCGGCGGCCCGTTCCGTAGCCACCTCGCATTTTATCGACGCGGTGGCGAATTTCCACGGTCAGGAGGTTTACGAGACGCCGGTGGGCTTTAAATATATCGGCGAATTTATTCGCGATGGCAAGATACTCATCGGCGGCGAAGAAAGCGCCGGCTTGACCATTGCCGGGCATATTCCGGAAAAGGACGGTATTCTTGCCTGCCTGTTGGTTGCCGAGATGGTAGCTGTGGAGGGAAGATCCCTCAAGAGCCTGCTTGCCGATCTGTACCGGCGCGTGGGAGAATTTCACACCAGCCGGACCAATGTCCGCCTCACTCCGGAACTTGAAGCCAGTCTTGCCGGCAAACTGGGCGATCCTCCCTCGCATCTTCGTGGCAGAAAGATCGCGCGGCTGGTGGCCATTGACGGTGTCAAGTTTTTCTTTGATGACGGATGCTGGATGCTGTTCCGCAAATCGGGAACGGAGCCCGTAGTCCGCATTTACTGTGAAGCAGGAAGCGCTGTCCAGCTTCAGGAGCTGTCTGCTGCCGCTCGTGATTTTGTTCTGAAATAGCGAACAACCCATAAGCAAACGATGCGAAGAAAGATGAAATACTGGCTGTTTAAAACGGAACCGAGCTGCTTCTCCCTTCAGGATTTGAAAGAACGTCCCGAAGGGATTGAGCCTTGGGATGGGGTAAGAAACTATCAGGCCCGCAATCTGTTGCGGGATGTTGTCAAGCCCGGTGACGGTGTCCTCTTCTATCACAGCAATATTCCCCGGCCAGCTGTGGTTGGATTGGCGCGAGTGGTGCGGGAAGGCTATCCCGATGCAACGGCCCTGAATCCTGAATCCGCCCATTTTGATCCGCGGGCGACGGAAAAGGATCCGGTCTGGTACAGGGTTGATATTCAATATGTGTGTTCGTTGCCCGCGCCCATAACCCGGCAGGATATGCGTTGTCATCCGGTTCTTGCGGGCATGGATGTTTTGAAAAAGGGCAACCGGCTTTCCGTGCAGCCTGTAAGCCGTCAACAATGGCTGGCGATTCTGTCCCTTGCCGGTTTGCAGGACTCACTGGCGGATTGTATGGATCGGGCTGTTCAGGGCTGAGAGGCTGCCGCCATTTTCTCGGCAGACCGCATTTAGATTGAACGTAAGACAGATTTTCTTTCGGCACCAATGTATGGAGCAGACTATGAAGACCTCCCGAAAAATCCTGATAACAGGCTCTGCCCTAGTGCTCATGGGGTTACTCTCCGTGATTGTGCTGGCCCGAATCCTGGTTACCCCGGAACGTGTCAAGCAGGTGCTGTTGCCGCGCGTGGAGCAGGCCCTGAACCGTCAGGTCGCCGTAGATGACATCGAAATCCGATTTTTTTCCGGAATAGCCCTGAACCAGACCGTAATCCGCGAACCGGGAGAGGAGACGGTATTTCTGTCTGCCGAGCGGATGAATCTCCGTTACCGGTTCTGGCCATTGTTTCGTATGCGGGTAGAGATTGACGAAATTTCCATCGACGGACCCCGGGTTCGACTGGTTCGCCATCGAGACGGCACTTTCAATTTCAGTGATCTGATTCCAACGGCGGATAAAGCCGGGGCCGGCGCGTTGGCTGATGACACGATGGATAAGACAGATTCTTCGGCCAACGGCGGTATTGCCCTGCTGGTTTCGCAACTGGTTTTACGTTCCGGCTCCGTTCATCTGACCGATTTTCAGACGGATGGAGCGCCTGAACAGTACCATCTGGAAGAAGTCAATTTGCAGATTCGGCAGTTTTCCCCGGACCGGGAGTTCCCCCTGCAAATGGCCGCCGTTTTCAATGAAGCTCCAATGTCTGTGAAGGGTCAGGCGAATCTGGCCCAAATGGCGGCTGATGTGGAAATCGCACTGTCCGGGCTGAATGTAATGCCCTTCCTTCCCCACTTTCAGGAACGCATTCCCGGCACCTTGGGGCGTGGCACGCTGGATGCGAAGCTGAAACTAGCCGGATCTTTACAGCAATTGTCCAGTGAGGGAAGCCTGAGCCTCAAAAACCTCGATCTTCGACTGGATGCTTTGCCTGACGCTCCTGTGGACGGTGCTCGTGTGAGTCTCGATTACCGATTGCACTACGACCGGGACCTGCCGCAACTGCGTATTGACCATGGCAGACTGGCTTTTAACGAGGTGCCGGTATTTTTCGACGGCGAAGTGCTGTTGACGGAGCCGATGGTTCTCGCCCTGACTCTGCGCCTGAATGAATTGGACATCGCCCGTTCGCTGGCCGCCCTGCCAAAAGGGCTGGTACAGGATGTCGCGGCTCTTGAACCCTCGGGAGGGGTAACCGCACGTATTCACCTCGCGGGATCCCTTGACCATCCCCGGCAATTATTGCGTGACGGAGAATTACGGCTGGATAACCTGCAGGCTCGTGTTGGGGATCTGCGCCCCGGGTTGAGGGGGCTGCTGACCCTTCGTGGCGATTCGCTGTTTTCCGAGGACCTGGTGCTTTCCGTGGCCGGCAATCTACTTCATCTGGAATGCGAAGCCCAATCCCTGATGAACCGACCTATAGAAGCGGTGATTAATATTCGCGGTGATCAGTTGTTGCTTGATCCTTTGCTGCCCAGCGAGAAAAAGGTTTCCGTCTCCAAGGAAAAAACCGGCTCACCGGCAGGGCCCGCTGCCGAGGGGGAAAAAGCGCTGGATCTGCCGATAACTCTTTCCGGTGCCCTTCGAATCAACCGGGTGATCCACCGGGGCCTTTCTTTTGACGAAATAACCGCTCGTTACCTGCTCAAAAACAACCTTCTGCAATTACAGGAAATCACCGGAAAGGTCGCCGGGGGCAGCTTTCTCGGCCATGCCAGCATCGACTTGGGCCGGCCTGGCTACGTTTATCGTGGGCAACTGAACACCCGGGGTGTTCAGGCCGACCCTCTAGTGAGCGCTTTTGCACCGAAGGCATCGGGTACCGTGTTCGGACTTCTCAACCTTGATCTTGATCTGGCGGGCCAGGGAACGGATTTTGCGGTCATTCGAAACCACCTTACAGGCAAAGGCGAGATCCTGTTACAGGAAGGTCGCCTGGCCAGAAACGATCTGGTGCGTGGCCTGGCAAGTTATCTGGGGTTGCCCGAATTGAGCGTGATGGGTTTTGATCAAGCTCTTGGGCGGTTTGCGGTTGATCGGGGACGTATCGACCTGACAAGCTCTTTTGTGAGCCAGGACCTGCGTCTGGCGCCCCGGGGAGACATTGGATTGGACGGAAGCCTGAATCTCGACCTCGATCTGCGCCTGGCCCCGGAGTTGACTCAAAAACTGGATCGCAGCGGTCGTTTCGCGCAATTGTTTGTCGACTCAGAGGGATGGGCACAGGTGCCGCTTAAAATCAAGGGCTCAATGTTCCGGCCGAACTATGCTCTGGATAGCACCGCGGTCACCGAGGCACTCAGGCAAAGGGCCACACAAACGCTGCAGCAGACCCTGGAAAGAGAGCTGCTCAAGCGCGAAGCGGATGCTGAAGAAGAGGACAGGGAGAGAAGGGAAAAGAAGCTGTTGGATGGTGTGATCCGCGGCCTGTTTGGACAATAAACAGAATCATTAATTAAAAAAACCCAGCGGCAAGCCGCTGGGTTTTTGATTATAAACGGAATTCGTAACGCAATCAGACTTTGCAGACGTTGGAAGCCTGCGGCCCTTTTTGACCTTCAGTGACGTCAAAAGAAACGCGATCCCCCTCGGCCAGGGATTTGAATCCTTCTCCCTGAATCGCCGAGAAGTGGACGAAAACGTCCGGTCCATTGTCCTGCTCGATAAAGCCAAAACCTTTCGCATCATTAAACCACTTGACTGTACCTTCTGCCATTTCTCTTCTCCATGTTTCCCTGTCGGGATGTTTTTGTTGTGGAAACCGCATCCGCAAACTAAAGGTCACAAAGCCTGGCTGACTCCGGAGCTTTGTTCCTGATTGACGCCGTGTCAATGCGTCGGGCCGCGGAACATCGCACAACTTATACCAAGTTGCGTGAACCCTAGCATGGGTTTGTGTTAAAGAACAAGGAGTTTTTGTACAGTTTAAAACAGTTTCCGGCGCGAACCCCGGAAGCCTCGGGTTGAAGCGAGCGTGGTTCGGGCTGAAAAACCTATTCGACATCCTTCGAATGCGTCGACATTTTCGTCCGTTCGAAGGAATATGGCCTGATGAAATTTTGTCATGCCAACATGTAATACCGTCAGCAGAGGAAGAGGTTGATACTTTTTCATTGAACATGCAGATCAATCGTGATAACGGTCGCTTTTAATGGTTTTTATGGAAGGGGGTTTCTGAGAGTGTGGTTTCATGAAGACGAAAGCAGCGTCGAGCTGCAGCTCACTTGCAGGGAGATCGACGGACTGACCCTTGAAGAACTGAAGAAATGCTTATTCGCTCTGCAAAAGGAGCGGGACGCGCTTCTGCGCACCTGTCAGGAACTGCGCGCCGGCAATGAAGTTCTTTTGCAGAATATCGGTGAAGCCAATCAGGCACAGGTTCAGGCCGAGATGACGAGCATGGAACTGGAGCAGGTTTTTTCTTCCTGCAAAGATGCTACCTGGGTTGTGCGCAATGACAACACGGTGGTGCGCGCCAACGACGCCATGCTTAATTTTCTTGGTAGAGATGCTGAACAGGTGGTTGGGTTTCCCTGCCTGGAGTTGCTTGGCGGTCTTCATTGCACCACTGCCGGATGTCCGATCTTTTCCACGGGCGGCGTTCGGCATGGCAGGGAGTCGGATTTGACCCGCAAATCGGCGGATGAGGATCTTCGCCACTATATTGTTTCTTCCGCGCCCTTGGTTACCCTGGACGGAACACCGGGCATCGTGGTCCAATTCAAAGACATTACCGATCGCAAGGCCGCCGAAGCGGCCCTGGAAAGAGCCAACATTGCCCTGGATCGCATGGCTCATCTGGATAGCCTTACCCAGTTACCCAATCGTCGTTCATTTGACGAAAACATGAGCCGGGAATGGCGTCGACTTGCTCGGGAGGGCAAACAGTTAGCCGTCATTTTGTGTGATATCGACTATTTCAAACAGTTTAACGACAGCTACGGACATCAGCACGGCGATCAGTGCCTGCGTCAGGTGGCTCATGCTTTGGGCAGCCACGCCAAACGTGCCGGGGATCTGGTCTGCCGTTACGGCGGTGAAGAGTTTATTTTTCTGCTTCCCGACACGTGCCTGGAGGGGGCGCTGACCGTGGCAGAACGGGCCCGGTGCGAAGTTGAGGCCTTGTCGATAAGGCATCGCAGTTCACAGATCAGTTCGGTGGTCACTCTCAGTCTTGGTGTTGCCGCCTGTTTTCCTGCCCTTGATGTTTGTCGGGAAACGTTGGTCAAGGAAGCTGATGTCGCATTGTATGAGGCCAAAAACAATGGTCGCAACCGTGTTGTTTGCGCCTGAGCGGGATCTGTCCGTATCACCTGCGATAACGAATGCCATGATGACAAGGCTGCAATCATCTTGACCGGCAGGTGCCGGTTGGCTGAGGTTTTTTAACCCATAAATATCGCCAGCTATGCTATCCAAACGTCATCTCCCTGGCCGCACGTAGTTTTCAATTGGCCAGGACTTGTTTCAAGGAGATTGCAACAAAATAAGGAGTGCCTGTGGAACGAGGCGGACATTCCTGCGGGTCGTTACCGGCATCATAAAGGCGCCGAGTATAAAATTTGGGGGGGCGCGCGACATTCTAAAACGGAACGGGTCCTGGTGGTGTTACGCATTTTCTACGGAGACCGGGATTTGTAAGTCAAACCGTGCTGGACATGTTTCTTGAGAGCGTTTCCAGGCTGGAAGGACGGGTCGCAAGGTTTATTTCCCCTGGTCAGGCAAGGTGATGAAAAGAGCTGTGTACTTAAGAAATTACGGCAGGCTCTAAATGTCGGTGAGGCTGTTGCGCTACGAGGCGTCAGGGACGGCATGCCAGGAGCACAGAGGCTTTGAATGAGGCTAACATCTTGTCATCTCTGCATTTCGTGCGTTTTTCAACCAATTAAACTGTTTATAACCGGGGCAAGGCAAAAATTGACCAATATTTCTGCAGAGCCCTTGGCAAGATGCAGTAACTGTCTGATATTCATTGACAAACATGTAATGCATAAAAAAAGGGCAGCTTGTGAAGGGGACGCAAAGGCCCGCTGTTGACGACGCTGTAAACAGCTTTATGCACAGGACTTCCACAATTTTTGTTGAAAAGGTTGCGAGAAGCCCGATTGGACAAGGGTTTTTCATTTAGTTGGCGGATTTGATTTTCTGCCAGAGCTTGTCCACTGTTGCCGGGGACGCCTCCCGAAGGGATTGACCGCGTTGTTCGAAAAGGTTTTCCAGTTGCTCGAAGTTCAGCACAAAGCGGGTTGTGGCTTTGCGCAGAGACTGTTCGGCGTCAATGTCGAGATGCCGTCCGAGGTCTGTAACCGCAAGGAGCAGGTCGCCGAGTTCTGTTTCCATCGCCTGGCTATCCCCTGATTTCAGGGCTGTTTCGAGTTCGGCTAATTGTGCACGGACTTTTTCCATGGCGCCGTCGGTCTTCGACTGTTGAAATCCGGCTCGGCTGGCACGTTCGGTCAATTTGCGGGCCTGCATCAAGGCAGGCAGACCGCTGGTGATCGAGCCAAGAGTCCTTTCGGTGCCGGGTTTTTCAAGTTTCTTGATAGCCTCCCATTGTTCGACCAGATCCGCCGCCCTGGCGCATCCACCGTTGCCGAAGACATGGGGATGACGACGTTCCAACTTGTCGGCGATGTTGCGAATGATCTCCTCCACTCGAAAGGCGCCACGTTCTTCCTGAATAATCCCGTGGAAAACAATCTGCAGCAGCAGATCACCGAGTTCTTCGCAGATGTGCGATGGTTGACCGCTGTCTATCGCTTCGAGAACTTCGTAACATTCTTCCAGAAGGTAGGGCCTGAGTGTTTCGGGGGTTTGTACGGCGTCCCATGGACAGCCGTTGGCTGCCCGCAGTCGAGACATGATCGTGAGCAACCTCTTGAGTTGCTCGGCGGACTTTTCAAAAGACATCTGGGGCTCCGGAATCAAGGGCATAACCGTGGGCGAAAGAGGGAGGAGTAGAAACCGGTTGGCTACCGTTCGGCGGCTCGAATGAAGCCGGAATCCCCCGACAAAAAGTGTTTTGAAGCCGGTTTTGAAGGGGGTTTGGGGAAAAGGTTTTTGCCTTGACAAAATGGGGGCAGCCTTTATACTACCCGCTTATTCAGCGCTGGGCAAGGGAGGCGGTGGTGCGGATTTCTGTAGACGAGATTAAAGATGCGGGTCTGCACCTGGAGTTTGAGGAGCCGTTGAGTTCCTTTCCGGTACTAGCCGAGGTCGAGTCTCAGGACGGCTGCTGCTTTATCGGTCCGGTTGCGATTCGGATTCGGGCCTTTCGGGTCGATGGAATGGTGGAAGTCGAGGGGCGGGTGGATCTCGATGTGCGCGTTTCGTGCAGTCGTTGTCTGAAGGATTTCTCCATCACCCTTGCCAGCGATTTCGTCTTGACCTATTGTCGGGAGATCCCTGATATCGAGGCGGAAGACGGGGAGGGCGACGTGGAACTGAGCGCTGAAGACATGGGCCTGGTTCTTTACGACGGCCAAGAAATTGATTTAACCCAGGCTATCGAGGAACAGTTGGTGCTGGCCTTGCCCGCCAATCCGGTCTGTGATGGACAATGCCGGGGTTTATGCCCACAGTGCGGCGCAGATCGAAATGAGACGGACTGCGGTTGCCCCACTCAGGGTGTCAATCTGAAGATGGCGGCCTTGAAGAATTTCAAAGTAGATAAGAAGTAAATTTTCCGCTTCGGCGGCGCATAAGACAACTCAGTTCATATTCAATACGGTCGGCAGCATAGGCTGGCGATATACAAGGAGTGTAAGTCATGGCTGTTCCCAAGAAAAAAACGTCGAAATCTAAACGTGACATGCGCCGGTCCCATGATGCCCTGTTGGCACCCGGCGTTTCGGTTTGTCCCGAATGCAAAGAACCCAAGATGCCTCATCGGGTCTGTGCCAGTTGCGGCAGCTACAAGGGCCGGGTTGTAGTTGAAACGGAAGCATAGACAAGAGGCCGCCGCTTGAAGGAGAAGATTGTCGTTGCTGTGGACGCCATGGGCGGAGACAATGCCCCGACTGTTGAGGTGCAGGGTGCCGTTGCCGCTGCCCGGCGTTGGGGTGTCTCCATCGTCCTGGTTGGAAACAGGGAGCGCATTGAAGAGTGTCTGGCTGCAGAGACGATTGCCGGCCTGGATTTCCGCATTGAGGATGCCAGCGAGGTGGTTGGTATGCACGACTCGGCTTCCGACGCCCTGCGAAAGAAGAAGAACTCGTCGATACGGGTAGCTTTTGAGCTGGTGCGATGTGGGGAGGCTCATGCCGTTGTCAGTGCCGGCAATTCGGGAGCGACCCTGGCGGTCGGCATGTTTCTGTTGAAGCGGATCGAAGGTATAGATCGGCCGGCCATCGCGACGATCATGCCCAACATGGTGGACCAGACCGTGGTGCTGGACGTTGGTGGTACGGTCGATTGCAAGCCTTCGCATCTCGAGCAATTCGCATACATGGGCCAGATCTATGCCCGGTCGGTGCTCGGCAAGGCGCGGCCGCGAATCGGCATTTTGTCCAACGGTGAAGAAGAGAGCAAGGGCAATGATCTGGTCCGCGAGGCCCACCAGTTGTTAAAGGGATCAGCACTTAACTACCTTGGCTTTGTCGAAGGACGGGATCTTTTCAACGGCAAAGTCGATGTGATTGTCTGTGACGGCTTTGTAGGCAATGTTGTACTGAAGGTCTCCGAGGGGTTAGCGGAAGCAATCGGTTCCATGCTTAAACGCGAAATCGATAGCCGTTTTTGGTCCAGAATCGGTTATCTGCTTGCCCGGCCGGCTTTTGCGGCGTTCAAAAAGCGTATTGACTACGCCGAATATGGCGGCGCTCCCCTGCTCGGCATTCAAGGGACGGGCATGATCTGTCACGGGGGTTCCGACTCAAGGGCGATCATGAATGCCATCGGTCTGGCCAGGGAATCTGTGGCCCAGCGCGTCAACGAGCGGCTTATGGAAGCGCTGCGACTGGACAGGCAATGACCGCCGACCGTCGGCTGCTTCTGTCGTGCCCGGATTAAGGAAGACAGCTTCATGTTGCGTAGTCGTATAGTGGGCACCGGCTCTTATCTTCCCGAGAGAGTCCTTACCAACAAGGACCTGGAGCTAACGCTTGATACCAGCGACGAGTGGATTGTCAGCCGGACCGGGATTCGTCAGAGACACATAGCCGGGGACGGTGAATTTACTTCGGATCTGGCCACTGTGGCGGCCCGTCGGGCTTTAGAAATGGCCGAACTGGAACCCACGGATATTGATTTGATCCTGGTGGCCACTGTGACCGGCGATTTCAGCTGGCCGGCGACGGCTTGTCTGGTGCAGAGTCAGTTGGGCGCTCATGGGGCCTTTGCCTTTGACCTGTCCGCCGCCTGCAGTGGTTTTGTCTACGGATTGGCCACGGCGGACAGTTATCTGCGCTCCGGTAACGCCAGGCGGATTTTGGTCATCGGAGCGGAAATTTTCAGTCGTATTGTTGACTGGACCGACCGAACAACCTGTATTCTGTTCGGAGATGGTGCCGGGGCGGTAGTTCTGGAGGCCCACGAAGGGGATCGAGGCATCCTTTCCAGCCACCTCCATACGGACGGTTCCCAGTGGGGGTTGCTCTTTCAGCTCGGCTCCGGTTCCCGTAATCCGTCCTGCGGGCAGGAGGGCAAAAACTGTCTGCCGCATATTCACATGCAGGGCAACGAGGTTTTCAAGGTGGCGGTCCGGGCCATGTGCGAGGCGGCAGAAGAGGCTCTGATTGCAAACGCTGTTGACGTCGGGCAACTCGCCTACCTGATACCGCATCAGGCCAACAGGCGGATTCTTGAGGCGACCGCCAAACGCCTCGGTCTGCCTCCGGACAAACTGGTTATGAATGTGGATCGCGTCGGCAACACTTCCGGCGCGTCCATCCCCCTGGCCCTTGATGAATTGAATCGTTGCGGCGGCCTGAGTCCAAATGATCTGGTGCTGTTTGATGCCTTTGGTGGCGGTTTTGCCTGGGGATCGGTTTTGTTGCGCTGGTAATGCCAGTTCACGCTGTGCAATCTCCGCCGGGCTGACGGAGAGGGAGTGAGTACATGTCCAAGACCGCTTTTGTGTTTCCGGGGCAGGGTTCGCAGTATCCCGGCATGGGTCGGGAACTTGCCGCCAACTTTCCGCAAGCGCGGGAACTGTTTGAACAGGCTGGCGATTGTCTCGGTTTTAACCTGGCCCGTCTGTGTTTTGAGGGCCCTGAGTCGGATCTGCAGTTGACCGCCAACACGCAGCCGGCCATTCTCACGGTAAGCGTTGCTGCCCAGAGGGTGGTTTTTGCTGAAACCGGCATGGCCCCCGATCTGGTGGCCGGCCACTCTCTTGGTGAATACTCGGCGCTGGTCTGTGCCGGAGCACTGTCTTTTGAAGACGCGGTGCTTGCGGTGCGGCAACGGGGTCAGTTCATGCAGGCGGCCGTTCCTGTCGGTGTAGGAACCATGGCCGCCATTATCGGTCTTGATCGTTCCACCCTGGAAGAGGTCTGCCAACAGGCCGCCGAGGGTGACGTGGTGGCTCCCGCCAACTACAACAGCCCCGGCCAGGTGGTGATTGCAGGACATGTGGCGGCTGTTGAGCGGGCCATGGCATTGGCGCGGGAAAGGGGGGCGAAACGCGCATTGCCGCTGCCCGTAAGTGCTCCCTTTCATTGTTCCCTCATGCAGCCTGCTGCCTTGCGACTGGCAGAGGTTCTGGCCCCGCTGAGCATTGGATCGATGCAGGTTCCGGTGGTCAGCAACGTCGAGGCGGTGGCTTATGATGACGGCAGTCGTGTTCGGGATCTGCTGGTGTCTCAGGTTTCGTCGCCGGTGCGCTGGGAAGAATCGGTTGAGCACATGTCAGCTTGCGGCGTCGAGCGGTTTGTTGAGATTGGCCCCGGAAAGGTACTGAGCGGTCTGGTGAAGCGTATTGCCCAAGGGGTGGTTCTGGCCAATGTGCAGGAACCCGCAGACCTGAAGGAGTTGTAAAAAATGAAACCAAAGAACGAATTTCAGGACAAGGTCGCCGTAGTGACCGGGTCGTCGCGGGGCATCGGTCGCGAAATTGCGCTGCAACTGGCTTCGCGGGGGGCGACTGTTGTCGCTTCAGCCCGTAATCCCGCGGCTCTGGAAAGCCTTGTTGCCGAGATTCAGGCACAGGACGGTAAAGCTCTCGCCGTTCCCGGGGACGTAGGTTGCAGTAAGGCCGTAGAAGAGTTATTCAAAATAGCTATGGAGTCTTTCGGTCGTATCGACATTCTGGTGAACAACGCCGGTATTACTCGAGACGGCTTACTCATACGCATGAAAGACGAGGACTGGGATGCCGTGCTGGACACCAACCTCAAGGGAGCTTTTTACTGCTGTCGCGCGGCCGCCAGGATTATGAGCAAGCAGCGTAGCGGGCGCATCGTCAACATCTCTTCAGTGGTTGGGGAGATGGGAAATGCCGGGCAGGCCAACTACTGTGCCAGCAAGGCCGGGCTTATCGGATTGACCAAATCTGTCGCCCGTGAACTGGCCCGCCGCAATGTGACGGTGAATGCCATTGCTCCCGGATTTGTTGTAACCGACATGACCGATGTGTTATCGGATCAGGTCAAGGAGGATCTGCTGAGCCAGATTCCTCTAGCACGTCTTGGAGAAGCACAGGATATCGCTCATGCCGTCGCTTTCCTGGTTTCTGACCGGTCCGGTTACATTACGGGTCAGGTGCTCGGGGTAAATGGAGGCATGTATATGTAGCTAGCTTGTCCATCCGTCGACGGATGGTCCATACACCAACAAGGAGGTGAAGCAGATGGCTTCTATTGAGGAAAAAGTCAAGCAGATCATAGCGGAACAACTTGGAGTTGAAGAAGATCAGGTGACTGGCGATGCGGCTTTCATGGACGATCTTGGCGCGGATTCCCTGGACACGGTCGAGTTGGTGATGGCCCTCGAAGAGGAATTCGATATCGAGATTTCCGATGAAGACGCCGAGAAGATTGTCACGGTTCAGGACGCGATCAATTACATCGCCGACAACTCCTGATTCGTTCTGCACCGTCGTAAAAAAGGAGGAAACGCGAGTTTCCTCCCTTTTTCAGTTATTGTCAGGCCGGCGGACTCCGTTTATATTCGATTCCCGGCCTTTTTTGCTGCATGGACGGACCCGAAGGCCGTGCGGCTAGTTGCGGGGCGGATAACCCTCCCGGTTTCCCCGGGTCCGTCATGATTATTGGGCTATGTTCTGGAGGGGCCGCGGGGGATGCATTCGCCTGCAGTCGGTTGCCGCCCGATAAAATCGTCGTGCATGTTACCGGAGCTTGAGAAGTCGGGTAAAGGAGGCCTTATAACAATGCGAAGAGTCGTAGTAACGGGGCTTGGAGTCGTATCTGCCCTGGGAACGGGGATAGCGAAGAACTGGGATGCTCTGATGGCCGGGCGCTCCGGTATTGATGTCATCACCCGATTTGACGCCTCTGAGTTTCCGACTCAGATTGCCGGCGAGGTCAAAGACTTCAATGCCGAAGATTATATGCCCAAAAAAGAGATCAAAAAAATGGATCTCTTTATTCAGTACGCCCTTGGGGCAGCTGAAGAAGCGATGCAGGATTCCGGCCTCGCGGTGACCGAAGAGAACGCTGAACGTGTGGGGGTTCTGGTAGGCGCCGGGTTGGGCGGCCTGCCAGCCCTCGAAAAATATCACGAGATCATGCTGGAGGGAGGTTACAAGAAAATCTCCCCGTTTTTCATTCCGATGCTGATCATCAACCTGGCCCCGGGCCAGATCTCCATGCGCTATGGGGCCAAAGGTCCCAACGTGTCCTCGGTCTCGGCTTGTGCCACCGGTACGCATTGTATCGGCGATGCCTATCACATCATCGCTCGGGGCGACGCCGATGCCATGATTGCCGGCGGATCTGAATCGACGGTCACTCCGCTTGCCATCGGCGGCTTCAACGTCATGCGCGCTCTTTCGACCTGCAACGACGATCCCAAGGCCGCCAGTCGCCCCTTTGAAAAGAATCGGGACGGTTTTGTCATGGCCGAAGGTGCCGGTATTCTGATCCTTGAGGAGTACGAGATGGCCAAGGCTCGCGGGGCCAAAATTTACGGAGAAATCTGCGGTTACGGCTTGACCGCCGATGCGCATCACCTGACCGCACCGGCGCCTGGTGGCGAAGGAGCGGCCCGCTGTATGACAATGGCGGTCCGGAATGCCGGAGTGGCGGTGGACGAGGTCGACTATATCAACGCACACGGCACCTCAACCCCTTTCAACGATCTCTACGAGACCATGGCCATCAAAACCACATTCGGGGATTGGGCGCAAAAGATTATGGTCAGTTCCACCAAAAGTATGACTGGCCACGCTTTGGGTGCCGCCGGGGGCATCGAGGCGGTCTACTGCCTGCTTGCCATGGATCGGGGCGTGGTACCACCGACCATCAATTTTCAGGAATCCGATCCCGAGTGCGATCTGGATTATGTGCCCAACGAAGCGCGACAGGCTCGGGTCAGGATGGCTCTGTCCAACTCTTTCGGATTTGGCGGCACCAACGCCAGCCTGCTGTTCCGCAAGGTCTAAAAAGGACAACCGGATGTTTCTCATTGCCAGCGACCATGGCGGATTGCCGATGAAGGAGCGGATTGTGGACTGTCTGCGACAGCGCGGCATCGAGGTTCGCGACTTAGGAACCACCAACGACGATTCCGTGGACTATCCCGATTTCGGAGAGAAAGTGGCTCGTGCTGTCTCACGCGGTGAAGCCGAGAAGGGCATTCTGGTCTGTGGTACCGGAATCGGCATGTCTATTGTGGCCAACAAGTTCCCCGGTGTTCGGGCGGCGCTGATATGGGATGAATTTACCGCGCAGATGGCAAAAGAACACAACAATGCCAACATTGTCGTACTTGGCGGCAGGGTGCAGACTTCCGAATTGGCCTGTCGCATGATCGGCATCTGGCTGGACGGGGTTTTTGAGGGGGGCCGTCATCAGCAGCGCCTGGATAAAATAGCCCGCATCGAAGAGGATCTTCTGGCCGGTAAACTTTGAACCTGAACGGGAAATGGGCAGGCCGCAAGCTGCCCATTTCCCGTTTTTGAAGAAATTCAAATATCAGAATGCATCGAGTTACAGGGAGGTTGTCAGGAATGGCTGAAAAGCTTGCGAATTTTGATCCCGAAGTGGCCGGAGCCATTCGGCAGGAAACGGAGCGCCAGGAATATAACCTGGAATTTATTGCCTCGGAAAACTTTGTCAGTGAACAGGTCATGGAAGCCCAGGGTTCGGTCATGACCAATAAATACGCCGAGGGATATCCCCGCAAGCGTTTTTACGGCGGCTGCGAAAAGGTCGACATGGTGGAGGATCTGGCCATTGCCCGGGCTCGGGAGCTGTTCGGTGCCGAGCATGTCAATGTACAGGCCCATTCCGGTTCCCAGGCCAACATGGCGGTCTATTTCGCCGTCTGTAAGCCGGGGGATACGGTTTTGGGAATGAATCTGTCCCACGGCGGCCATCTCACTCATGGTTCGCCGGTGAATTTTTCCGGCAAGATGTATCACATCGTTTCCTATGGGGTAGAGCAGGAAACCGGCATGATCGACTACGACGAGGTGGAACGGCTTGCCCTGGAGTGCCGGCCCAAACTCATTGTTGCCGGCGCCAGCGCCTATCCGCGTACTCTCGATTTTGCCGCTTTTCGGCGGATTGCCGACAAGGTCGGCGCCAAAGTCATGGTTGACATGGCGCATATCGCCGGTCTGATTGCTGCCGGACAGCATCCGAGTCCCGTCCCCCATGCCGAATTCGTCACTTCCACAACCCACAAAACTTTGCGCGGCCCCAGGGGAGGGCTGATTCTGTGTCGTGAAGAGTACGCCAAGCTCATCGACAGCAATATCTTTCCCGGGATACAGGGCGGACCTCTGATGCATGTCATTGCCGCCAAGGCGGTGGCCTTCAAGGAAGCCCTCACCCCGGAGTTTAAGGCCTACTCCGAACAGGTCGTCAAAAACGCCGCGGTCCTGGCCCGTTCACTGGTACGCAAGGGATTCAATCTGGTCTCCGGCGGCACCGACAATCATCTTATCCTGATTGATTTCAGTGGAACCGAGATTACCGGCAAGATGGCTTCGGCCGCTCTGGAAAAGGCTGGCATTACCGTGAACAAGAACACTGTCCCCTTTGAAACCCGGTCTCCTTTCGTTACCAGCGGCATTCGCCTCGGCACTCCGGCAACCACCACCCGCGGCCTCAAAGAGCCGGAGATGGAGCAGGTCGCCGACTGGATCACTCGGGCACTCGCCAATATGGACAAGGATGCGGTGCTGGAAGAGATACGCGGTCAGGTGCGAGAACTCTGCACGCGCTTTCCCCTCTATGCCCATCGGTTGAAGTGATGAGTCGCCCGTCCTGGGACGAGTATTTTATGGAAATCGCCTCCCTGGTGGCCAGACGCTCGACCTGTCTGCGCCGCCAGGTTGGTGCGGTGCTGGTCAAGGACAGAAATATACTGGCGACGGGGTACAATGGAACCCCCTCAGGCATTCGCCATTGTGACGAGACGGGGTGTCTGCGTGAACTGCAACAGGTTCCCTCCGGGCAGCGGCACGAACTGTGCCGCGGACTTCACGCTGAACAGAATGCCATCATTCAGGCGGCCAAGCACGGTATCAACATCAGCGGCTCCACCCTGTATTGCACTAATTCTCCCTGCGTCATCTGCAGTAAAATGCTTATCAACGCCGGCATTCGGATAATTTTCTATCGACAGGGCTACCCGGACTCGCTTTCCCGACTCATGCTTGAGGAAGCCGGGGTGAGGGCCCTTCAATGCAACTTTCCGAAACACGGCTCAGGTGAGTGACGATGAAGTGTCCTTTTTGCGGATTTGCCGACAATCGGGTGATCGATTCGCGCCTCGGCAAGGAAGGAAACAGCATTCGCCGGCGGCGGGAATGCCTGCAGTGCGAAAGACGGTTCACCACCTATGAGAGGGTTGAGGAAATTTTGCCTCTGGTGATCAAAAAAGATGGTCGCCGACAACCTTTTGACCGGCTGAAGGTCATCGCCGGCATGCAGCGGGCCTGCGAAAAGCGCCCGGTTCCTTTTGCCACCATTGAGCAGATTGTGGATCAACTGGAGCGTCAACTGCAGGAAAGCGGTGAACGGGAAATCGATTCCAGCCGCATCGGCAAGGCGGTTATGGACGCCTTGCACGAAGTGGATGAAGTGGCTTATGTGCGGTTCGCTTCCGTTTATCGTCAGTTCAAGGACCTCAACGAGTTTATGGCCGAACTGAAGGAAATCCTCGCTGAGGGCGGCGAACGAAAGCCGGAATAGAGGAAAGTTTTTCGAAGAAGATCATCCGTAGGCCCCAAGTGCCGGACAGCGGGTGGTGGCGTGTTGCAACAGATTGTGTAAATTACGATCAGGTCTTTTTAAACTATGCCCCCAAGCAAAGAGCGCTACATGCTGCAGGCTCTTGACCTGGCTCGCCGTGCCGAAGGCCGTACGCGTCCCAATCCTGCCGTAGGAGCGGTCGTTGTCGCCGGCGGAACGGTGGTCGGCAAGGGTTTTCACCCCGAGGCGGGTCAGCCGCACGCTGAAATTTTTGCCCTGCAACAGGCCGGAGAACGCGCCGCCGGCGCCGATCTGTACGTGACGCTGGAACCCTGCTCTCACCAGGGACGTACCGGCCCCTGCACCGAGGCCATTATTGCCGCCGGTATTGCCCGTGTGTTCGTCGGCACCGAAGATCCCAACCCCCGCGTGGCCGGCTGCGGCATACGCCGTTTGCGCGAGGCCGGTATTGTGGTGGAGGTCGGTCTCTGTGGAGGGGAATGCCGACATCTCATCGCCCCCTTTGCCAAACACGTTACCACCGGCCTGCCCTTTGTCATTCTCAAAAGTGCCGTTACTTTGGACGGGCAGACCGCTACCGCAACGGGCGACTCCCAGTGGATATCCAACAGCTGCAGCCGTCGGCAGGTTCACCGGCTGCGGAACCGGGTGGACGCCATTATGGTGGGGATCGGCACGGTGCTTCGGGACGATCCGCAACTGACCACCCGCATTGTCGGCGGACGTGACCCTCTGCGGGTTGTTGTCGATTCTCATCTTCGCACCCCAACTTCTGCCGCACTGCTGCATCTGGACTCTCCAGCCGAAACCCTGGTCGCCCATCTTGCCGGTGCGGATTTGGCAGCACGCCGGCGTCTCGCCGCCGAGGGAGCGGTATTGCTGGAGGTGGCTGAGCGGGACGGACGGGTCGACCTTGAGGATCTGTTGGTCAAGCTGGGGAAGCGGGGTGTGCAGAGCCTTCTTGTCGAGGGTGGTGCCCGTCTTAATACGGGTTTTTTTGAGGCAGGGCTTATTGATCGCATGATTGTTTTCATTGCTCCCAAGCTGCTTGGCGGCTGCGGCGGTTTCGGCATCTTTGCCGGACAGGGAGTGTCGCGGCTGGCTGATGCACTGCGCTTGGGGGATATTCGTATGCAGAGCTTTGGCGACGACGTGATGATAGAAGGGGAGGTGAAACCATGTTCACCGGCCTGATTGAAGATCTCGGTTCGGTTCGGAGCCTGCAGACAGCCGGTGGTAGCGGGGTAATTACCATTGCCACGGCTCTGCCCATGGACGAGATTGCTCCCGGAGACAGCATTGCCGTGAACGGCGTCTGCCTGACGGTAACTGCCTTCGGCGACGGCCAGTTCAGCGCCGACGTCTCGGCGGAGAGCTTGTCGCGCACCCTGCTCGGTGAATTGCGTCCCGGACAGCAGGTAAACCTGGAACGGGCCCTGCGTCTTTCCGACCGTCTCGGGGGGCATCTGGTCAGCGGTCATGTGGACGGACTGGGAAAAATCACCGAGCGGCGCCCGGACCGAAATGCAGTGCGCTTCACGGTGGAGGTTGCGCCGTCTCTGGGTCGTTATCTGGCAGAAAAGGGATCCGTCGCCGTTGACGGTATCAGTCTCACCGTGAATCGGGTATTCGACCGGGGTTTCAGCTTTGCTGTCATCCCTCACTCCCTGTCCCGAACCACCCTGCAGGAACGCCGTGTCGGTTCACGAGTCAATATTGAGACCGACCTGCTCGCAAAGTATGTCGAACGACTTCTAGGGCCGCAACCCGGAGGGGCGGAAAGGGCGCTGCTGAGCCTGGACACGCTTGCCAAGCACGGCTTTCTGTGACATAGTACGGCCCGCGAAAGGGAGGCACAATATGCCTATTAAAAATATCGAAGCGGCTTTGGAGGATATTCGTCAGGGCAAGATGGTCATTCTGGTGGATGACGAAGATCGCGAGAACGAAGGCGATTTGGCCATGGCCGCCGAAAAGGTGACGCCGGAGGCGGTGAACTTTATGGCCAAGGAAGGGCGCGGACTGATTTGCCTGACTCTCACCGAAGAACGGGCCGACGAATTGGAACTGCCCCTGATGGTCCAGGACAACACTTCGTCCTTTGGCACTGCCTTTACCGTTTCCATCGAAGCCCGCCGAGGAGTCTCCACTGGGATTTCCGCCAAGGACCGCGCCACGACCATTCAGGTGGCGATTGCCGATGAAACTCGTGCCAGAGACCTTGCCCGACCGGGGCATGTATTTCCGTTGCGGGCAAAAAAAGGCGGCGTGATGGTGCGCACCGGACAAACGGAGGGCTCGGTGGACCTGGCCCGCCTGGCCGGTTTGAAACCCGCCGGGGTCATTTGCGAAATTATGAACGATGACGGCAGTATGGCCCGCATGCCTCAGCTGCGGGAATTTGCCCGGAAACACGATCTGAAAATTGTCACCGTGGCAGATCTGGTCAGTTATCGAATGCGCAAGGAACTGTTGGTTCACCGTGCCGCCGAAACTACCATTCCCACGCCCTACGGCGGTGATTTTCTGGCGATCGTTTACGAGAACGACGTGGATGACCTGCAGCATCTGGCGCTGGTCAAAGGCACTGTCGACCCTGAAAAACCGGTTTTGGTACGGGTCCATTCCGAGTGCCTTACTGGTGATGTGTTTGGTTCACTGCGCTGCGATTGCGGCGACCAGCTGCATTCCGCTATGCTTCAGATTGCCGAAGAAGGCAACGGAGTCGTTATCTACATGCGCCAGGAGGGACGGGGCATCGGACTGATCAACAAACTCAGAGCCTACGGGCTGCAGGATGAGGGGAAGGATACTGTGGAAGCCAACCTGGCCCTCGGTTTTCAGGACGATCTTCGGGATTACGGTATCGGAGCCCAGATTCTGCGGGATCTTGGAGTACGCAAGATTCGCCTGATGACCAACAATCCGAAAAAAATTGTCGGTCTCGAAGGTTACGGTCTGCAGATCGTGGAACGGGTTTCCATCGAAATTTCCCCGACCTGTGAAAATCTGCGCTATCTCACCACGAAACGGGAAAAAATGGGGCATTTGCTGGAGAATCTCTAGAACGTATCCGCGCCGCCCGGGGATTTTTCCTGCCCCGACACATACCGGTAGCACCACCATCCATGTAATTTCAGGCGGCGGCCAAGCCGCTGTCTGCAACCTCAGGAGATACGACCCATGGGCAGAACTTTCGAAGGCAAACTCGATGCCAGAGGATTTAAGATCGGTATAGTGGTCAGTCGCTTTAACAGTTTTATCTCTGAGCGTTTGCTGGATGGCGCCATGGACGCTCTGGTGCGTCACAACGCTGACCCGGAGCAGATCGACGTGATCAGGGTGCCGGGCGCCTTTGAAATCCCTTTGGCGGCAAAAAAACTGGCCGGTTCCGGACGTTACAATGGTGTCATCTGTCTTGGCGCAGTGATTCGCGGTGCCACGCCGCATTTTGACTATGTCTGCGCCGAAGTGTCCAAGGGCGTGGCCTCCGTGAGCCTTGACAGCGAACTGCCCATCGCCTTCGGCGTGATCACTACCGATACCATCGAACAGGCCGTCGAGCGTGCCGGAAGCAAAGCCGGTAACAAGGGAGCAGAAGCGGCCATGGTGGTTATTGAAATGCTTGACCTGTTGCGGGCGCTGTAAAGGCCATGCAGAACGGTTCCCGTCGTCAAGGTCGTGAAATGGCTGTCAAGGTGCTTTTTGCTTTGCTTGATCGGGAACAGGATCCTGACCAGGTACTGGAAACCTTCTGGTCGAATTTTCGGTTCGACAACAGCGTACTAGGTGAAGCCCTTGACGAAGCGCTGCAGCCAGTCAAACAGGACGTACGTTTGTTTACCGAAGAGCTGGTTCGCGGGGTGGTGAGTCATCGGTTGCAGATTGATCAGCTGCTCGACGACTATTCCACCAATTGGACCCTGGAGCGCATGTCCCGGGTCGATCTGGCGATTTTACGTCTGGCGGCCTTTGAACTGCTGTATCATTCGCAAACTCCGGCAAGCGTTGTCATCAACGAAGCGGTCGAACTTGGCAAACGTTACGGTACCAGGGAAACTCCGGCGTTTGTCAATGGACTGCTGGACAAGGTGGCGCGAGGTTGCCGTTCCGCCGGTTAGGAAGCCAGGGTCTTTGTCGGTTCCGCAGGTTTTGATGCGTTAGCATTTTATGCAAGGGAGGGGCTATGCAGGAAGTAAGAGTAGGACTGCTTGGATTCGGCACCATCGGTGCCGGTGTGGTCAGGGTTTTTCAACACAATGCTCCGGTGATGAGTGATCGCCTCGGAGCCACCCTTAAACTGGTGCGTATCGCCGATCTCGATATCACCACGGATCGTGGGGTGGAGGTTGAGCCGGGACTACTGACCACCGATGCCGACCAGGTTCTGACCGCGCCGGAGGTCGATGTGGTCATCGAGTTGGTCGGAGGCTACGAGCCGGCCCGCAGTTTTGTGCTCAAGGCGATCGAACACGGCAAACACGTGGTCACCGCCAACAAGGCGCTACTGGCCAAATACGGCGACGAAATTCTCGCGGCTGCTTCGAAAAAAGGCGTGGAGGTCATGTTTGAAGCCTCTGTGGGTGGCGGTATCCCGATTCTTTCGGCGATCAAGGAGAACCTTTGCGTCAACCGTTTTCGATCCATCTTCGGTATTCTCAACGGCACCTGCAATTACATTTTGAGTCGCATGACCGAGGAGGGGGCTGCCTTTGCCACGGTTCTCAGGGACGCTCAGCAACAGGGTTATGCCGAGGCCGACCCCACCTTCGATATCGAGGGTGTTGACACGGCGCACAAATTGGCGATTCTGCTGACCCTGTGCTTTGGCACCCAGGTGGATCTGGAGCAGATTCATCTTGAAGGTATCAGCCAGATCTCCGCGGTGGACATCCAATTTGCCCGCCAGTTCGGCTACAAGATCAAGCTGCTGGCCATTGGCAAGGAGGTTGATGGGGAGATCGAAGCCCGGGTTCACCCAACTATGATTCCCCAGAACGCCCCGCTGGCCGATGTGGACGGCGTATTCAACGCGGTGCGTCTGGTCGGTGATTTTGTCGGTCCGGTCATGCTCTACGGCCAGGGAGCGGGAAGAGATGCCACCGCCAGCGCAGTGATGGGCGATGTAATGGCCATTGCCCGCAATCTGCTTAAAAACGCGGTCGGTCGCACTCCGGCCAGGGCGCATCAGGAATGGGCCATCAGCCGCCGCCCGATTCGGGCCATGCATGAGATTGTCAGCCGTTACTATCTGCGCTTTACTACCGTAGATCGCCCCGGGGTGGTGGCCCAGATCGCTCGAGTGCTAGGCAACTTCGGTATCGGCATCTCTTCCATGATGCAACCGGAAGGCCGCCATGTGGATACGGTGGCGATTGTGATCATGACCCATGAGGCTCGTGAAGCCGATATTCGTTCGGCTCTCGCCGAAATCGACCTGTTGGAAGTGGTTCAGGAACAAAGCCACTTCATTCGAATTGAAAATTCCATAGAATAGCATCGGCTGATGACGCAAGGCGGACCATCTGTTCCCCTGGCCCGGTTGCCAACCGAAATAAAAAAACGTCCGTATTACGGGCGTTTTTTTATTTCGGTGGCTGGTCTTCTCTGGAACGTCAGCGCAGGCGGCCGGACTGACGGAGAGCTTCGTAAAGCACAATGCCGGCTGCGGTGGACAGGTTCAGGCTGCGAACCCGGTCGCTGAAGATGGGAATGCGAAGACAGCGTTCGACATGGCGGTTGAGCAGATCTTCCGGTAGCCCCTGAGTTTCCTTGCCGAAAACCAGAAAATCCCCGGGGCGGTATGCGGCCTGCACATAACTGCGCCGGGCTTTCTTCGAGGTATACCAGTAGCGAGCGTCGGAAAAAGCCTCCTGCAGGGCTTCCAGAGAGGTCCAGTGTCGCACGTCAACGGCACCCCAGTAATCGAGGCCAGCCCGTTTCAGGTAACGATCATCCAGGGAGAAGCCCAGCGGACCGACCAGATGCAGAACGCTTTGGGTAGCGCCGCAAAGGCGCGCAATGTTGCCGGTGTTGGGAGGGATTTCCGGTTCAACCAGAACGACGTGGAACGGTTTGGCGGCGCATGGCATGATCATTAAAGCCTTGGCGAATTGCTGGGGGTCACAGGTTTGTCGCAGAATTGGAAACGGACGACGGCACCATCAGGCTGTTGAAAGAGTCCTTCCCTGGACTTTTCCAGAGCGGCCTTCCAAAAACACGTTTACGGGACGGCAGCATAATCAAGGAGTTGGAGGTACATCTCTGATTTTGTACCCCCGTCTCCGACGCCATGAAGGGTTCGCGAAAGCCCGCTAGCAGTTGGCGTTAAGAGCCTGATCAAAATCGGCATAAATATCCTCGATATCCTCGATGCCGACGGAAACCCGAATAAAGTCGGGACTGACTCCTGCGGCCAGTTGTTGGGACTCGGATAACTGCTGATGTGTCGTCGACGCGGGATGAATCACAAGGGTCTTGGCGTCGCCAATGTTGGCCAGGTGGCTGGCCAGTTTGACAGCGTCGATAAAACGGGCTCCAGCTGCCTTTCCGCCTTTGATACCGAAACCCAGGATGGCCCCCTGGCCTGCAGGCAGCAGTTGCAGAGCCCGTTGATGGTCGGGATGGCTGGGCAGCCCGGGATAGTTGACCCAGGCCACCCGGTCGTGTTGCTCCAGGAATCGGGCAAGTTTCAAGGCATTCTGGCAATGGCGGGGCATGCGGACATGGAGGGTTTCCAGCCCCTGCAGCAGCATGAAGGCGTTGAAGGGGGACAGGCAGGGACCGAGATCCCGCAGCAAAGTGACGCGCATCTTGGCGATATAGGCCTGTCGGCCCAGGGCCTCGTGGTAGACCAGACCGTGATAGCTCGGATCCGGCGTGGTGAACTCGGGAAAACGGCCGCTGCTCCAGTCGAAATTACCGCTGTCCACAACTGCGCCGCCGATACTGGTGCCGTGACCGCCGATGAATTTGGTCAGGGAGTAGACGACGATATCCGCGCCATGCTGGATGGGGCGGAACAGGTACGGCGTGGCCACCGTATTGTCCACCACAAAGGGCAGCCGGTGGGCGTGGGCCACCCGGGCCAATTCCGGCAGGTCATCCACGTTGTTTTTCGGATTGCCGATGGTCTCGGTAAAAACGGCCCGGGTCTGATTGTCAATGGCGGCGGCCACCCGGGCGGGATCCGAGCTGTCTACCAGCTTCACGGCAATCCCCATGCGTGCCAGGGTGTGGCTGAACAGGTTGTATGTCCCGCCGTAGAGGGAGTTGGTGGAGACAATATTCTCTCCGGCCCGGGCCAAATTGAGTATCGCCAGTAAAATCGCCGAGGTTCCGGAGGCGACGGCGAGAGCGCCGACGCCCCCGTCCAGAGCGGCCAGACGTTGTTCAAGAACATCGGTTGTCGGGTTCATGATACGGGTGTAGATGTTGCCGGGTTCTTCGAGGGCAAAGAGGCGGGCCGCATGTTCCGAAGAGTCGAAGGTGTAGGAGGAGGTCTGATAGATGGGTACCGCCCGGGAACGGGTCGCCGAATCCGGTGTGTGACCTGCGTGCAATGCCTGGGTACCGAGGCGATAGGTTTTTTCGCTGGACATGGGGGCCTCCTTGGTCGAAAAGAATTAATCTCAGGATAGAAATACAGGGCCGATCATAGCAGAGTCCGAACTCCTGGGGGAAGCCCCTTGTGGCGAACCAATCCGTATCCAAGGAAGGGAAACGTCCATGGACAGTCTTTACCGGCAGGCGGTTGTGGAGGAACTGCAGCATCTTCTGCCCGGCAGTCGGATCGACAAGATACAGCAACCGGCGGCTGCCGAGATTATTCTTACCCTCTGGAACCGGGGACGCAGCCATCGCTTGCTGCTCTCATGCGAACCGAACCGTTTCCGTCTGCATCTGGTCACCGGGGTGTATCCCAACCCCGCAACGCCGCCGCGTTTTTGCCAGTTGCTTCGCGCCCGTCTGCAGACCCTGGAGGGCATCGAAGAGTCACCGAACGCCGATGGTATCTTGTTGCACTGTGGCGGCAGGCAGGACCGTCGCTACCGGCTCTATCTGGAACGCCGGGGACACAAAGGCAACCTGGTTCTGGTTGATGAGGAAGGTCTGGTAGTCGACGCGCTGCGCCGGATCGACGACCCCGTCGCCCCGGTGCTTGCCGGACGCCCTCACCCGCCGGGGAAGGCCAACAAGGGAATTTCGCCGGAGCAGCTCCTTCATCAAGTGCCGAACCTTGGTCCCGAGGCATTCCGGGCCTGGCTGTCAGAACATGTGCGACCTATGCCCCGTTATCTGGCCGACGATCTGCTCGGGCTGGTGGCTTCGGGACGGTCGCCGCAGCAGGCCTTTGAAGTCCTTGTCGTAGCTCTTGGGCGTACTGCCAAGGAGTATGTGATCACAGAGCAGGACGGACGTTATCGGTTGCGGGTTGCGCTGTCGGGGATCAGCCAAGGCTCCGCAAAGGCGGTTTTCGATTCTCCTTCGGCCGCTGCCGAAGCTTATTACGACCGGTTTATGCCTTCGCGGGATCAACGGGGCGCTGCGGGCGAATTGAACGAGCTGGTGGCCAGGCAAATGAAGAAACTGACTCAGCGCCGGGCGCGGATCGAAGAGGATCTGGGCAAAGCGGCCCAAGCCGACGAGTTCCGTCGGCAGGGAGAATTGTTGCTGGTCCATGCACATCGTATCCCTGCAGGTGCCGTCGAGGCCCTACTCGACGACCTTTGCCGCGAGCCCGTTGATAAGATCCGTGTCGACCTCAATCCCCGTCTCACCACCTGGCAGAACGCCGAACATCTGTTTCGACGCTACAAGAAGCTCAAGCGCAGTCGGGAACACACGGAACGCAGGTTGCTTGAAACCGAACAGGAACTGCTTTGGTTGCAGGGGGTAGCCCTGTCGTTGCAGGAAGCGCGAAACGGCCCGGAGTTTCTTGCCATTCGAACCGAATTAAGTGAGCAGGGGCTGCTTCGAAAGGCTGCAAATAAGGTGCGGAGAAGTTTGCCGGCGAAGACCGCCGGGGTGAGGGAGGCCGTGACTCCGGGCGGTTTTCGTCTGTTCTGGGGAGTGAACAACCGGGCCAACGATCATGTCAGCCAAAGCCTGTGTCAAGCCGCGGATCTGTGGTTTCATGCTCACGATCAACCCGGTTGTCATCTGATTCTTAAACGTCCGGGCCAAGAGGAGGTGCCGTTGGAAGATCAGCTGTTTGCCGCAGCTCTGGCGGCGGGATATTCCAAGGCCGGTGGTGAGGGTCGGGCAACGGTAATGGTCAGTGAGGGACGCTGGGTCAGCAAACCGGCTGGAGCCCGCCCCGGTTTGGTCAGGGTGCGGCAATTCAAAACCCTGCGCGTGGTTCCGAGACGCATTGACACCAAAGGATAAGGACGGGCGACAGAGCAACCGGCGGCCCGCAGACCCGCAGCGGTCGCGGAACGCCGGGGAGATGCACGGCGTGGTGCTTCGCGTCAATTGTTGATGCTTTCCCGAAGTCCTTTGCCGACTTTGAAAAACGGCAGTTTCTTGGGTTTGACGTCGATGGTTTCGCCGGTTTTGGGGTTGCGGCCCGTGTAGGCCTTGTAGTCCTTGACCGTAATGCTGCCGAACCCACGGATTTCGATCCGGCCTCCGTCCGCCAGTGTCTCCGTCATGGCCTGAAAAATCAGATTGACGATTTCCTCAGCCTTTTTGTGGGTCAAATCCTTTTCAAAAGCCAGTGCCTCAATGAGATCGGATTTGTTCATGGCGCCTCCAGAAAAGATGGCCAGGGTACTCAAGAGCCCGGATTTTTGAATTGCAACATAAGGTCCTGAAATTTATAGCGTAAGTAAAAGATATACGGCACCCTTTGTGCTGTCAACCGTACAGCATGCTTTTGTTTTCAGCGCAGGTATTTTTCCCGCCTTAGAGCTGACTTTTCACGTTATTTACCAAGCGGCCAGAAACGAAAAGGACACGGGCTGCAGCGGGAGTCCTGCAAACTCTCGAATTAAGAATTCAAAACGAGTAATGTCAACCTTTTGTTTTGCAGATGGTTGACATTGTGACCGGTCTTCTTATAATCGATTGTTCCTGAAGGGGTTTGCGAAAGGATGCGGATTGTCCGCGGCAGGAAGTGTGATTTCGCGAACCCTTTAATTGCAGGTTTTGAAAGATTTTTCTGGAGATAATTTTTCTCCTGGTCATTACAGAACTCTTTAACGACTCATGCGGCGGGAAAACAATCCATGCGGGAAACAATACAGAATTGGACCCAGCGTGTGCTCTCGGGTGGGGCGCTGGCGGAAGACGAGGCCTTGGCCCTGCTGAGGATTCAGGGCGTCGATCTGGGCGATCTGTTCGCCGGGGCCCAACGGATCCGGCACCATTTCAAGGGCGATCGAGTTGCTCTTTGTTCCATAATTAATGCGAAATCAGGACGCTGCTCTGAAGACTGCGCCTTTTGTGCCCAATCGGTGCACCATCAGGCCCACAGCCCCGTTTATCCCCTCAAGCCGTTGGACGAAATTGTCGAGGGCGCCCGCCAGGCTGCGACGGCGGGTTGCAATTGCTACGGCATCGTCAGCAGCGGTTCGCGGCTCACGGCAGGTGTCGAAATGGATCGGCTGCTGGAGGCGATACGCCAGATTCGCGCCACCACCGGCATTCGTCCCTCGGCCTCACTGGGCCTTCTCGACGAATCGACGGCCAGGGCCCTTGCCGACGCCGGCTTCGCCGTTTATCACCACAACCTGGAGACGGCCCGGTCGTTTTTTCCCCAGATTTGCACGACCCATGACTACGAGGAGGATGTGGAGACCGTTCGGTGGGCCAAACGGGCCGGCATGGCGGTTTGCTGCGGCGGTTTGTTCGGACTTGGCGAGAGCCTCCAACAGCGGGTCGAGTTGGCCCTGACCTTGCGCGAACTGGCTGTCGATTCGGTGCCCATCAATTATCTGGCACCGGTGGATGGAACACCCCTGGCGGGTCGCAGTCCGTTGCCGCCTATGGATTGTCTGCGCATCATCGCCCTGTTCCGATTTGTGCTGCCCAAGGCCCGAATCAGCGTCTGCGGAGGGCGGGAGCAAAATCTTGGTGAGTTCCAATCCTGGATCTTTATGGCTGGGGCCAGCGGTTTGATGGTGGGGAACTACCTGACTCAAAAGGGTCGGGATCTGCAGGTTGATTTGAAAATGATTCGCGACGCCGGGTTGAGTCATGCTTCCTGTCAGTGAGTCACGGGGCCGGGGCATCTTTGTCACCGGCACCGACACCGGGGTAGGCAAAACCCTGGCAGCAGCGGCACTGGCCCGATTTCTGGCCAACCAAGGCGTTCGGGTCGGGGTGATGAAGCCGGTGGAGAGCGGTGTGGCCGATCCCGCCCGACTGGGCGAAGACGGCGCTTTGCTGCGTTGGGCGTCGGGCTGCGATGCCCCTGTGCAGTTGATCGGCCCCTGCCGGCTCAAGGCCCCGGTGGCTCCCTCCCTGGCCGCCGAACTGGCCGGTATCCCTGTGGATATCGATGGTCTGGTCGCTGCCGCCCGGCAATTGCTGGAACGTTACGAATTTCTGATTGTCGAAGGGGCTGGGGGGCTTATGGTGCCGTTGCAGGACGCATTTCTGGTTGGAGACCTGGCCTGCCGACTGGGTCTGCCCCTGGTCACAGTCTGCCGTCCCGGTCTGGGTACCATCAACCATACCCTGCTCACCCTACAGGCAGCCCGATGCTGGGGCCTGCGCCTTGCTGGACTGATCATCAGCGGTATGCCCGCCGAGCCGGATCTGGCGGAACGCCATGCACCTTCCATGCTGGCTGAACTGTCCGGCGTGGAGGTCCTGCAGGTGCTACCACGAGTCCCGGGGGAAGCGCGGCACAAAGTAGTGGCGCTTTCCCGGCAGTTTACCCCGACGATTCTGGACAAGATCCTTTAGTGGCGCAGGGTTGATCTTGAAAACTTTCCAAATAGAAAATCATTGTAGAATAATTGTTTATGTCGAATAACATAAACGTCTTATGAGGTTTTTCGATGAACTATGAGGACACTGTTCGCTACGATCGCCAGCATGTCTGGCACCCCTGTTCTCAGGAGAAAGACTACGAACTGCAGCCGCCGATTCCAGTGGCAAGAGGCGAGGGGGTATATCTCATCGACAAGGCCGGACGCCGCTATATCGATGGGGTCTCCTCCTGGTGGGTCAACCTTTTCGGCCACAATCACCCTCGCCTTAATCGAACCCTGAAGAATCAGGTCGATCGCATCTCGCACCATATCTTTGCCGGCTTTACCCACGAACCGGCGGTGGAACTGGCCAGGCGTTTGAGTGCGCTGACACCGGGCAATCTGAGCCGGGTGTTTTTCGCCGACAACGGTTCGGCGGCGGTGGAGGTGGCGCTGAAGATGAGTTTTCAATATTGGCAGCAAAGCGGTCGGTCGGAAAAGATCCGTTTTGTGTCTCTTTCCGATGCCTATCACGGAGAAACCGTCGGCGCTCTGTCGGTGGGCGGATGCGATCTTTACCGGAAGGTTTACCAGCCCATGCTGTTGGAGACCTATCAGGCCCGGGGACCGGATTGTTACCGTTGTCCCTACGGTCTGCATCGCGACAGCTGCGACGCGCCCTGCTTCGAAACCCTGGAAAAGCTGGTACAGGAACATCGGGATGAAGTCGCCGCCGTGATCATCGAACCGCTGATTCAGTGCGCTGCCGGCATGCGTATTTATCCGCCCGTTTATCTGCGCAAGCTGCGGGTTCTTTGCGATGTCTGCCAGGTTCACTACATCGCCGACGAGATCGCTGTCGGTTTCGGTCGCACCGGCACCCTGTTCGCCAACGAGCAGGCCGGGGTGGCTCCCGATCTGCTGTGCCTCTCCAAGGGGATCACCGGCGGTTATCTGCCCTTGTCCGTCACCCTCGCCGGCGAAGAAATCTACCAGGCTTTTTATGACGATTACCAGAGTCTCAAGGCCTTTCTCCACTCCCATTCCTATACGGGCAATCCTCTGGCCTGTGCCCTGGCCGTCGAAGTGCTTAATATTTTTGAAGACGAAAAGATTCTGCAGCAGTTGCCGGCCAGGATGGGTTTGTTGGATCGCTACGCGGACCGCTTCGAAGCGCTGCCTCAAGTGGGTGAATTTCGCCGTTGCGGACTGGTGGCCGCGGTGGAGATGGTGGCCGACCGCAGCCGACGGACGCCCTATCCCTGGCAGCAGCGGCGCGGTTATAAGGTTTACAAAAAAGCCCTGGAGCGCGGCGCCCTGCTGCGGCCGTTGGGCAATGTGGTCTATTTTATGCCGCCCTTGACCATTCCCGAACCGGTGCTGGAAGAATTGCTCGAAACGGCTCTGCAGGCGGTCAAAGAAGTCACTGCCTGTTGAAAAATTCCTGGACCGTCGTAAAATTCGACGGAGGAGGCTGCCATGCTGTCGCCGGAAAATCATTTGCAGCAGGGAGACGCCCTGCTGGTGGTGGATGTGCAGAAGGATTTCTGTCCTCGGGGGAAACTGCCCATCCCTCGGGGGGACGAGGTCGTGACGGTGTTGAATCCCTGGATCGCCGCCGCGGCCGGGCGGGGAATCCCGGTGTTTCTGTCTCGTGACTGGCATCCCGCGGGGCACCCCAGCTTTCAGGATGCGGGCGGCCCCTGGCCGGTTCATTGTGTACAGGATACTCCCGGTGCGGAATGGCATCCTCAGCTGCTCATTCCTGATACCGTCGAGGTGGTTACCAAGGGCACCCGTTACGATCAGGACCAGAATTCGGCATTTGATCAGACCGGACTGGCGGAAAAACTGCGGCGGGACGGGGTGCAGCGACTGTGGGTAGCCGGTCTGGCCCTTGATGTGTGCGTGTTGGCCACGGTGCGCGACGGCTGCCGCGAGGGTTTTGAGGTGCGGGTGCTGGTGGACGGTTGCCGGCCGGTAACCGAAGAGGGCGGTGAAAAGGCTCTTGACGCGATGCGGCAGGCCGGTGCAGTGCTGATAGAATAGACGGGGTTTTTCACCCTTCGACAATCCGACAACGGAAAAGGCCCTTCGCCAAGGTGAAGGGCCGTTGTCTGATAATGCCGAATGATTCCCGGGGATCAGGGGAGCAATTCCACGATCGCCGCAGCCATTCCCGTATAGTCAGCCGGCGTCATGGCCAGCAACCGTTGCTTGTCCTCATCCGCCAGATCCAGCCCCTCGACAAAGGCGCGAATCGCAGCGCGGTCGATGGCCTGGCCGCGGGTCAGTTCCTTAAGTTTTTCATAGGGCTTTGCAATGCCCGCCTTGCGCATCACCGTTTGAATCGGTTCGGCCAAGACCTCCCAGGCTTTGTCCAGGTCGGCGGCCAGTCTGGCGTCGTTGAGTTTCAACTTGCCCAGCCCCTTGAGGGTCGAACGGTAGGCGATCATGCTGTAACCGAAGCCGACCCCCATGTTGCGCAGCACCGTCGAGTCGGTGAGATCCCGCTGCAGGCGCGAGATGGGCAGCTTGGCCGACAGGTGGTTGAAGATGGCGTTGGCCAGCCCGCAGTTGCCCTCGGAGTTTTCAAAGTCGATGGGGTTGACCTTGTGCGGCATGGTTGAGGAACCCACCTCGCCGGCGACGGTCTGCTGGCCGAAATAGGCCATGGAGATGTAGGTCCAGATGTCCCGGTTGAGGTCGATGAGAACGGTGTTCCAGCGGGCCAGTGCATCGAACAGTTCGGCCATGTAGTCGTGGGGCTCGATCTGCGTGGTGAACAGGTTCTGGGTAAGCCCCAGTTCCCCTTCGATGACCCTATTGGCCAGGGCAGGCCAGTCCACCGCCGGATAAGCGGAGAGATGGGCGTTGAAGTTGCCCACCGCGCCGTTAAGTTTGCCAAGCAACTCCACCTGCGCAATCGAGCGGCCCTGCTTCTGCAGGCGGGCGGCGAACACCGCCAGTTCCTTGCCGAGGGTAGTCGGCGAAGCGGTCTGACCGTGAGTGCGGGCCAGCATCGGCACGGCTTTGAAGGTTTCCGCCTTGGTTTTGAGGTCGGCGACGATCTGCTCCTGCAGGGGCAGCAGTACCGCCAGCCCGTCTTTCAGCATCAAGGCGTGGGAGAGATTGTTGATGTCCTCCGAGGTGCAGGCAAAATGCAGAAACTCGGACAGCTCTTCCAGAGTAGTCCCGGCAAGCCTGTCCTTCAGGTAGTATTCCACCGCCTTTACGTCATGGTTGGTCACCGCCTCGATGGTCTTGATCTTCTCCGCCTCCGCCGGCGTGAAATCCGCGACAATACGGCGCAGGGCCTCTTCCTCCCCGGCGGTCACCGCCCGGCACTCGACAATGCCCGGTTCGGCGCACAGGGCCAGCAGCCACAGCACCTCCACCTTGACCCGGTTGCGCAGCAGCGCATATTCGGAAAAACACTCCGCCAGTTCCGTTACCTTCGATGCATAACGCCCGTCCAGGGGGCTGATAGCGGTAATCATGGCAATCTCCTTCACGTTGGAATTAAGCGCGTACTATAGACGGGAAGGGGGCGCTGCGCAAGTTTCTTGACCGGCCGCACAAAGACGCGGATGAGCGCAGAACTTCTCCGGATGCGATGCCAGAATGGGAGGGAGCAGACAGGAAACAAGACAGGACCCCATAAAGGGCCCAATAAAGAAAAATCCGGCTTGGAGCCGGAAAAATGGTGTCGGCTATTAAAGGAGATCCGAAGGAAAGCGAGGAGGATAAAAGAGGCCCTGTTGTTGGCCGTTCGACTTTTTTCTGCGCTATCAAGTTGCGTTCACTGGCCCGAAATAAATCTTCAACTTGTTGACTTAACCAACGAAACAAAAACTTCCCCAAAATGTTCGCCGCCGGCATGTGGGCGCTCTCAGGTTCCTTTTCTTCCCGGGCTCCGCTCGGACAATCGCGATCCGGCCGAGACCGGTACCATCGGTTGACCGTTGCAGCTCAGCTCGGCGTCGCATGCTGTGCAGCAGACGTCCCCTTTACAGACCTTGGTGACGGTCAGTTCGATTTCATACTCGCCTGCCTTTCCGATGAAGACATCACCATCTTGTAAACGCATCGTTCTGCTCCTTTCTGTTGAAGGCCTCCTCCCGAGCCTCTTACCTGCAGTATAGCTTGGGTCGCAGGGTTGGCAACCGGCGCGGGCTGTCTGGTCGCACCGGTGAAGCTCGTTTTGCTGAAAACGTCGCTTCTGAAAACGTCGCTTCTCTAGGAAGACATCCCTCTTTGTGAGATTTTTCCAAGCCCTGGAACGTTGGTCGCTATGGGCGGAGACGGCGCCAGACAGGAATGCGAAGGAAGTGGGGCGGGCGGAAAATCATTTCTTTTTTATAAGAAAATTTTGCGATCGAAAAAAGAGTATGGCAAATCGATTGCTCAAGTGGGCTGGACACGGCATGGATATATTTGTCGATAAGATGGGTAAAAATTTTGGAAGTTGAAACTGTCTGCCGGACTTCCCCGGCACGTGATGTCTGCTAGTCTGGTTTTCATCCGGAAACGGCCCTTTTCCGCTGTAGCGGCGTCAATCTGCAGGTTTGCTTGTGACTCGGACCATCCCTGGCCCTCGCCCTTCGGGC